>JAVEDJ010000349.1 GCA_030841025.1 Actinomycetota bacterium | reverse complement strand
CATCCCGTTGGGCACGAAACCGTTCAGCGCGTCATGTGCGGAGGTCTGGTCGGTCACGATGTCGGGAACCCAGCCGCGCCGTACCAGCTCGGGGAGAACGTCGGCGCAGTTGGCGACCACCGCCACGGACAACGGCCGCCGCTCCTTCTTGGCCGCCTCCACCCGGGCGATGCCGACGTCGAGCGAGTCGGCGATCTCGTCGAGGTAGCCGTGCTCGAGCCGGCGCTGCGCCCGCCACGGGTCGACCTCGATGCAGAGCGCCGCGCCACCGTTGCCCGTGATCGCCAGCGGCTGGGCACCACCCATGCCCCCGAGGCCCCCGGTGAGGGTGATCGTGCCGGCCAGGGTCTCCCCGAAGTGCTGGACCGCGACCTCGGTGAACGTGGCGTAGGTGCCTTGCAGGATGCCCTGGGTGCCGATGTAGATCCACGAGCCGGCGGTCATCTGGCCGTACATCATCAGGCCCGCGTCCTCGAGCTCGCGGAAGTGCTCGGGGGTAGCCCACTTGGGCACCAGCAGCGAGTTGGCGATCAGGACGCGGGGTGCCATCTCGTGGGTGCGTACGACGCCGACCGGCTTGCCTGACTGCACGAGCAGGGTGTCGTCGGGAGCCATCGACCGCAGCGACGAGACGATCGAGTCGAAGCAGGCCCAGTTGCGGGCCGCACGACCGTTGCCGCCGTAGACCACCAGGTCGTCCGGACGCTCCGCCACCTCGGGGTCGAGGTTGTTCTGCAGCATCCGCAGCGCCGCCTCGGCACCCCACGACCGGGCCGACATCTCGCGGCCGTGCGGGGCGCGCACCACGCGGGCTCCGTGCATCACGCCTCCCTCATCACGCGCACCTCATCACGCGCACAGTAGGCCGTTCGGACGAGCGGGCCCTCGTCCGCCGTGCGCCCAATTGCAGGCGAACGTCGCATTGCGGCGGCGGCCGTCGCGGGCGACCGTAATAGAGACACCTCAGGAGGCACCACATGTCCGTGCACGCCGACGCCGCGCTGATGGCACTCGATGCCTTCGCGTCCGGCGAGGTCGACGTGCTCGACCAGCTGCACGCGGCGGACTACGTCGACCACACCCCCTTGCCGGGACTGAGCGCAGGGCGGTCCGGGCTTCGTGAACGGGCCATGGTGCTCAGCTCGGCCTTCTACGACACCTGCGTCAGCGCCGTGGTGCTCGTCGACCAGGGCGACACCGTCGTGCTGCAGGCCCGGGCCCGCGGCGTGCACAAGGGCGACTTCCTCGGGCAGGCTGCGACCGGGCGTCAGGTCGAAGCGGTCGGCCTCTGCGTCTTCCGGTTCGTCGACGGGCTGATCAGCCAGGCCTGGTCCTCGTTCGAGTACAGCAGCCCGCAGCCCGCGGCCCGGGACTCGTACCTGGTACGTGGTCCCGTGCAGTACCTCGCGGCCATGGCCTAGGCGCCAGCCCCACCTGGCACGATCACGGGTCGACGTCCGCGGCAGACCGCACCGCGAAGACCTCCGCCACCCGACGTGTCACCGGCCCCGGCGCGGCCACGAGCTCCCGAGCATCGACCCGGTGCACGCCCTGGACGTCGCGGGTCGAGGACGTGAGGAACACCTCGGTCGCCTCGTCCAGCACCGACATCGGCAGGTCGCGCTCGGCCCCGCCGGCCCACTCGAGCACCAGCGCGCGGGTCACGCCTGCCAGGCACCCGGAGGTCAGGGGCGGGGTGACCATCTCCCCGTCCAGCACCACGAACACGTTCGAGCCGGTTCCCTCGCAGAGATGTCCGGCCGTGTTGGCCAGCAGCGCCTCTGCCGCTCCGGCAGCCTTGGCGTGGGCGAGCGCGACGACGTTGTCGGCGTACGACGTCGTCTTCAGCCCCGCCGTCGGGGCGTGCTCGTTGCGCGACCAGGGCACCGTGGCGAGGGCCGCGGTCTCCGGCCAGGCGGCCATCGGGGCCACGGCCACGACCAGGGTCGGAGCCAAGCCACCGCGGTCGGACCCCAGCGCGCTGAGCCCGCCGGTATAGGTGATCCGCAGCCGCAGTGGCCGGCTCGTGTCGTTCTCCTTCAGCGTGTCCGCGACCGCGTGGCGCACCAGGTCCAGGTCGGGTGCCGGCAACCCGAGCCCGGCCGCGGAAGCGGCGAGCCGCTGTAGGTGTCGGGTCAGGGCGAAGGGCCGGCCGTCGACCACCTTCGCCGTCTCGAACACCCCGTCGCCCACGGTGAGCCCGTGGTCGAACACGGACACCAGCGCCTCGACCGACTCGACGACGGTGCCGTTCACCCAGGTCCTCATGGGGCGATCCTGCCCGAGCCGCCCGCGAGCCCGACCAGGTGCCGGGCCTTCAGCTGTGTCTCTGCCCACTCCTGGCCCGGGTCCGAGCCCCATGTGATGCCGGCACCGGTGCCGAAGTGCAGCTGGGCCCCGTGCCGCCAGAAGCTGCGGATGCCAACCGCCAGCACCGCGGTCCGCGAGCCCGCGTCGACCCAGCCGATGGCGCCGCAGTAGGGGCCGCGAGGCGCGGGCTCGAGGTCGCCGATGATGCGCAGCGCGCTCGCCTTCGGCGCGCCGCTGACCGAGCCCGGCGGGAACGTCGCCCCCAACACCTCCGACCACCCGACACCCGGCCGCAGCCGCGCTCGCACCCGCGACACCAGATGCACCAGCCCGGGGTGCTGCTCGACGACGCACAGGTCCGGCACGGTGACACTGCCGGTCACGGCGACGGCGCCCAGGTCGTTGCGCACCAGGTCCGTGATCATGATGTTCTCCGCGCGGTCCTTCTCGGTCAGGTCGGCCGCCGTCCGCCCGGTGCCCTTGATCGGCCCGGACTCGACCATGTCGCCCTCGCGACGCAGGAACAGCTCGGGCGAGGCGCTGGCGACGTGCACGTCGTGCCCGGGCAGGCGTACGGCGCCGCCGTACGGCGCGGGGTTGCCGGCAGCGAGGAGCCGGGCCAGCCCGACGATGTCCGCGTCGTCCGGGCACGCCGCGGACAGCACCCGGCAGACGTTGACCTGGTAGACCTCGCCCAGCGCGATCTGGGCCCGGACCTGGCGGACGGCCGATTCATAGCCTTGCCGGTCCAGCGTGGAACGCCATGCCCCGATGTCCTGGGTGGGCCACCGCCCGGCCGGCAGCGGCGCCTCCCGGACGCGGCGGAACCGCGCGGCCGTGACCTGTCCCTCGAAGGTCACGACGACCGCCCACCAGCCCGCGGAGTCGAGCCTGGTGAGGTCGTCGGTGACCTCCTCGAGGCCGGTGGCCAGGCGGCCCCCGAACCATGCCAGCGGCTCGTCGGTGCCCGGCTGGTCGTCCGGCTGGCTGACCGCCTCGCTGTCCGGCACCGGCTAGGCCAGGCCGCCGACCGCGGTCTCGGCGACCGCGACGATGTCGCGCAGCAGCCCGTCGACCGCGGCGATCTGGTCGGCGACGTTCCGATCGATGTCCATGGTCGGGACGTGCTCGCGGACCAGCCGGTGCACGGCGCCGCTTCCGGCTCCAGGCGACGCGAGCACGGCACGGAAGTCCAGCGCCTGCGACGCGGCCAGCACCTCGACCGCGAGGACGCTCCGCACGTTCGCGACGACCTCGAGCAGCTTGCGCATCGAGGTC
>JAVEDJ010000286.1 GCA_030841025.1 Actinomycetota bacterium | reverse complement strand
TCGGCGCTCGCCGACCAGTGCACCTCCACCACGTCGCTCCACGGGGCGACGTGGAAGTGCTGGCGCAGCCCGTAGCGCGCCGGCCCGAGAAGTCGCTGCGTCACGGGCCGGTCCAGACCCAGCTGCCGCCGGACGGTGGAGTGCAGACCGTCGGCCGCCACCAGCCACCGAGCACGCAGGCCGGCCGCCTCCACGCTGCCGTCGTACTGCGTGATCCGTTCCACCCGCCCCGTGACCCGTTCCACACCCACCTCGGCCGCCCGTCCGGCCAGCGCGCCCTGCAGCTCGGTGCGCCGGACCCCCATCCCCGGGCCGTCGTGGAAGCGCGCCTCGACCCGCCGGCCGCCGGCGACGTACCCGATGCCGGCGAACGGCCAGCCGCCCGGCTCGACGCCCAGCGCGCGCACCGCCCGCAGGCCGGAGGGCATCAGGCCCTCACCACAGGCCTTGTCGACCGGCGTCTCGCGGGGCTCGACCACGGTGACGTCCCACCCCGCCAGCCGCGCGCGTACGGCGACGGCCAGCCCGACCGGGCCGCCGCCCGCGACCAGCAGGTCGATCACCCGGACACCGCGGCCAGCGCCTGGTTCTCGCAGCGGATCCGCCGGGTCAGCAGGCCGGCGTTGAGGACGGTGAACACCAGCGCCGTCAGCCAGGCGGTGTGCACCAGGGGCAGCGCCAGGCCTTCGGTGACGACGGCGACGTAGTTGGGGTGCCGCAGCCAGCGGTACGGCCCGCCGCTGACGAGGGGCAGTCCGGGTACGACGATCACCCGGGTGTTCCACTGCGGGCCGAGGGTCCGGATGCACCACCACCGCAACGCCTGGGAGCCGGCGAGCAGGGCCAGCATCGGCACGGCGAGCCACAGGTAGAAGGGCCGGTCGAGTGCCCGAACCTCGGCGATGCAGCCGAGCAGAAGGCCCCCGTGCAGCACGACCATGAACGGATAGTGCCGTTGACCCGCTTCGACGGCGCCGCGCTGCCGGGCCCAGCGCAGGTTGCGCGCCGCGACGACGAGTTCGGCCACCCGCTCCAGGGAGACCACGACGACGAGCGCGGTGTAGGCCCAGACCGACGTCATGCCGGCCGCCCCGGCCGAGCTCTCACCATCGCAGCAGGACCAGCTCGGCGCAGAACCCGGGACCCATCGCCAGCAGCACACCCGACGCTCCGGGCACCGGCGGCGACGCGTCCAACGTGTCGGCCAGCACGTGCAGAACCGAGGCCGACGACAGGTTGCCCACGCGGGCCAGACACTCCCAGGAGAGTGCGAGGGCGTCGTCGGGGAGACCGGCGGCGCGCTGCAGCGCGTCGAGCACCTTCGGCCCGCCGGGATGGCTGATCCACCGGGCGATGTCGGAGGTCTTCAGGTCGTGCGCGGCCAGGAACGTGGCGAGGTCACCACCGACGTAGCGCTCGACCACCTCGGCCACGCTGGCGTCCAGCACGATGCGGAAACCGGTGCCGCCGATGTCCCAGCCCATGACCCGCTCGGTGCCGGGATAGAACCGGCTGCGGGTCGCCACGACCTGGGGTGCCTGGCGGGCACCGGTGGTCAGCCCCATGGCTGCCGCGCGACGCTCCCCCACCATCAGCACCGCGGCTGCGCCGTCACCGAACAGGCCGCTCGCGACGAGGTTGGCGATGCTGGGGTCATCGCGCTGCACCGTCAGCGAGCAGAGCTCGACCGACAGGAGCACCGCCACGCCATCGGGGTCGCCCTGGAGGAAGTCGTGCACCCGGGCGATGCCGGCCGCGCCTGCGACGCAGCCCAGGCCGAAGATCGGCAGCCGCTTGATGTCGGGTCGCAGGCCCAGGCGCGGCACCAGCCGGGCGTCCAGGCTCGGCGCGGCCACCCCGGTCACCGACGTGGACACGATGAGGTCGATGTCGGTCGCGCGCAGGCCGGCCTTGTCGAGGGCGGCCGTGATCGCCTCGGTGCCCAGCTCCACCCCCACCTCGATGAAGGCGTCGTTGGCGGCGCCGAACCCCGCCAGCGCGGGATAGCTCTCCAGCGGCAGTGCCAGGTGCCGGGTCCGTACCCCGGCCGCTGCGTGCAGCCGGTCGAGGACCCGCCGGTCGGTTCCCGGGGGCAACACCAGCTCGGCGAACGCGTCGGTCAACGTCTGTTGGGGATAGCGGTGCGGCGGCAGCGCGGGCGCCACACAGACGATGCGGCTCATCCGGAAACACCCCCCCAAACCGTCAACCGGCCCATGTACCTACCCGATCGGGTCATATCCACAACGATCAGCCCGCACCATTCATGTTGTCGGCGCCCGGGTCGACACTAAGGGGGTACAGGTGACCCAGGTCACAGGTGAAAACTACGAAAGCCGTTCCCCATGTGCCCGCACCAGCCCCAGTGTCCCAGCGCAGACGCACCCGACCGCGACGCGGCCCACACGGTTGCCTGCCACCCCGAGCAGGGCTGGAGCCTGTTGTGCAACGGCGTCGTGCTGTTCGAGGACACCGGTGAGCTGCTCCCCGACGGTCGCGTGATCCACCCGCACCGCCCCAGCTACCTGCACGTCGCGTCGCCCGCCGCCTGACCCGAGCCGCCCCGACGCGAGGCGCTCGCACGCGAGGCCGCCGGCCCCGTAGAGATCCTGCCCTCGCCCCCGGCGTGCATTCCATCCCCCCATCCTTGCGCCGCCGCTGCCCTACCGCCGATCCACCGGACCGACAGCAGGGCAGTAGCGGCCGCCGGCGCGGCCGGTCTCTACCGGACGGCGATGGCCGCGACCGTGCTCAACCGGCGTAGTCGCTGACCGGCGGGCAGCTGCAGACCAGGTTGCGGTCGCCGTAGGCGCCGTCGATGCGCCGGACCGGGGGCCAGTACTTCGTCGCAGCCTCGACGCCGGCGGGAAAGACCGCGTCGTGCCGGCTGTAGGGGTGCGACCACTCCCCCGCGATGGACGCAGCCGTGTGCGGTGCGCCGCGCAGTGGGTTGTCCGTGGGGTCCAGCTCACCCGAGCCGACCCGGGCGATCTCCTCGCGGATGGCGATCAGTGCGTTGCAGAACCGGTCGAGCGCACCGAGGTCCTCGGACTCCGTCGGCTCGATCATCAGCGTGCCGGCTACCGGGAAGGACATCGTCGGCGCGTGGAACCCGTAGTCGATGAGCCGTTTGGCGACGTCCTCGACCGTCACGCCCGTCTCCTTGGTGATCTGCCGCAGGTCGACGATGCACTCGTGGGCCACCAGGCCGCTGCGCCCGGTGTAGAGCACCGGGTAGTGCGGACCGAGCCGGGCCGCGACGTAGTTGGCCGACAGGATGGCGACCTGGGTCGCGCGCGTCAGGCCCTCCGCGCCCATCAGCCGGACGTAGGCCCAGGAGATCGGCAGGATGCCGGCCGAGCCCCATGGCGCCGCCGAGATGGGGCCGACACCCGTCTCGGGGCCGGCGTCCGGCTGCATCGGGTGGTTGGGCAGGTACGGCGCCAGGTGCTCTCGCACCGCGACCGGACCGACGCCCGGCCCGCCGCCACCGTGCGGGATGCAGAACGTCTTGTGCAGGTTGAGATGCGACACGTCGGCACCGAACTTGCCGGGCCGGGCGACGCCGACGAGCGCGTTGAGGTTGGCGCCGTCGACGTAGACCTGCCCGCCCGCGGCATGCACCACGTCGCAGAGCTCGACGATCTCCTGCTCGAAGACACCGTGCGTCGACGGGTAGGTCACCATGATCGCGGCCAGGTCGTCGCGGTGCTCGTCGACCTTCGCGCGCAGGTCGTCGAGGTCGACGTTGCCCGCGTCGTCGCAGCCGACGACCACGACCTTGAGTCCGGCCATGACGGCCGATGCCGCGTTGGTCCCGTGCGCGCTCGACGGGATCAGGCAGATGTTGCGCTCCGCGTGACCGCTCGCCCGGTGGTAGGCACGGATGGCGAGCAAGCCCGCGAGCTCACCCTGGCTCCCGGCGTTGGGCTGCAGCGACACGGCGTCGTACCCCGTGATCTCCGCCAGCCAGGCCTCCAGCTGCCGCGTGAGCTCGACGTAGCCCTGTGCCTGCTCGATCGGGGCGAACGGGTGGATGGCGGCGAACTCCGGCCAGGTGATGGCCTCCATCTCGGCCGTCGCGTTCAGCTTCATCGTGCAGGAGCCGAGCGGGATCATGCTGCGGTCCAGCGCCAGGTCCTGGTCGGACAGGCGGCGCAGGTAGCGCAGCATCGCCGTCTCGGAACGGTGCGCGTGGAAGACGGGGTGCGAGAGGTAGGACGACTCGCGGCGCAGGTCCGGAGGGAGCGAGTCGGTGGTGGCAGCGTCGAGCTCGTCAGCGTCGCGGTCGAGGCCGAAGGCGCCCCAGACAGCGTCCAGCTGGGCCCGCGTCGTCGTCTCGTCGGTGGTGATCGAGACATGGTCCGCGTCGACCAGGCGCAGGTTGACGCCCCGCTCCAGCGCAGCGGCGAGGACCTCGCGGGCGCGTCCCTCGACCCGCACGAGCACCGTGTCGAAGAACACCTCGTGCACGATCTCGACCCCGTCGACGGCGCGCAGCCCCTCTGCGAGCACGACGGCGTAACGGTGGGCGCGCCGGGCGATCGCGGCCAGACCCTCGGGCCCGTGGTAGACGGCGTACATGCCGGCGATGACGGCGAGCAGCACCTGCGCCGTACAGATGTTGCTCGTCGCCTTGTCGCGACGGATGTGCTGCTCGCGCGTCTGCAGCGCCAGGCGGTACGCAGGGGCATCGTCGGCGTCTTTGGACACCCCGACGAGCCGACCGGGCAGGGACCGCTCGAGTCCATGGCGCACCGACATGTAGCCGGCGTGCGGCCCGCCGAAGCCCATCGGCACGCCGAAGCGCTGGGTCGTGCCGACGGCGATGTCGGCTCCCGTCTCGCCGGGTGCCCGCAGCAGCGTGAGCGCGAGCAGGTCCGCGGCGACCGTGACGAGGGCGCCGCGGTCGTGCGCGGCGTCGATGACGGGACCCAGATCGGCGACGACCCCGCTGGTGCCGGGGTACTGCAGCAGCAGGCCGAACACGTCAGCGTCGGGCAGCCCGCTGCCTCGGACGTCGGCCACGAGCACCTCGATGCCGAGCGGCTCGGCGCGGGTCTGGATCACGGCCAGCGTCTGCGGCAGCACGTCGGTGTCGACGACGAACACCGCACCGGCCGGCGCCTTGCTGCTGCGCCGCGACAAGGTCATCGCCTCGGCGGCCGCGGTGCCCTCGTCGAGCAGGGACGCGCCGGCGACCGGCAGGCTGGTGAGGTCCGCGACGACGGTCTGGAAGTTGAGCAACGCCTCGAGCCGGCCCTGCGAGATCTCGGGCTGGTAGGGCGTGTAGGCGGTGTACCAGGCCGGGCTCTCCAGCACGTTGCGCAGGATCACCGGCGGCGTGACGGTGCCGTGGTAGCCCAGCCCGATCATCGACGTCACGACGCGGTTGCGCGCCGCGAGACCGCGCAGCTCGTCCAGGACCTCGTGCTCGGCCCGACCGGGGTCGAGGGCCAGCGGGGCGCCGCCGCGGATCGACGAGGGAACCGCGGCCGCGACGAGGTCCTCCAGCGAGCCGTGCCCGAGCAGCGCCAGCATCTTGGCCTGGTCCTCGACGGCAGGCCCGATGTGTCGCTTGGCGAACGTCACGGTCGCGTCGAGCTCACTGCGGCGCGACGTCGCGCGGTCGGGAAGGGGCGGGTTGGTCACGAGATGCGCTCCCGGGATCGGGACCGGTCCGTGCATGGCACGGCACCAGTCTCCCCCTCTGTCGCCCGTCGCTCCAGAGCTGCCTCGTCCGCGTGGTCCGGGTGCCTGAGAGGTTCCGGGGAGGTTGCCCCTTCGGCGCCGGTCACCGGTGTCGCCACCGGCGGCACGAACTCTCCCACGCGGGATTATCGGCCGGGACCGACTCTACCGTGCCGGTCGCAGGGAGTCGTGGCGACCGTTCCGGCGCGTCGACGGCGCGTGGCGCCCAGGGCAGGCGTGGTCCGGGAGTGGCCGGGAGCCTGCAGGGCTCAGCCGGTCTTGCGGGCGCGACGGCGCGCCGAGAGCTCGTCACCCGGGTGGGTGCCCTCACCGTCGATGCCGCTCTCGGTGCCCTCGATCTCGGCGGTGTCGCTCTGGGGGCGCTCGCCCGGCAGCTCGGCCAGCGAGCCCTCGACCTCACGCCAGACCCGGCCGACCGCGATGCCGAACACGCCCTGACCACCCTGCACCAGGTCGACAACCTCGTCGGCGGAGGTGCACTCGTAGACGCTGGCGCCGTCGCTCATCAGGGTCATCTGGGCGAGGTCGTCGACCCCGCGCTCGCGCAGGTGGTTGACCGCGGTGCGGATGTTCTGCAGCGAGACGCCGGTGTCGAGCAGCCGCTTGACGACCTTGAG
>JAVEDJ010000279.1 GCA_030841025.1 Actinomycetota bacterium | reverse complement strand
CTCATCACCGGCCTGCTGTTCTTCCTGGTCGGCGCCATCAAGGACCGCCACCACACGGCTGCCTTCGACGATCTCGGCGCTGGCCTGTACGAACGCATGCCGCGCCTGGCAGGGCTGCTCGCGTTCGCCGCGGTCGCGAGCCTCGGGCTGCCGGGGCTCGCCGGCTTCGGGGGGGAGATGCTCGTGCTCCTCGGGGCCTACGACCCTGCCGCGGGCCTGGACCGCACCTACTACCGGGTGCTGATGGTGCTGGCCGGTGTCGGCGTGGTGCTCACCACCGTCTACTTCGTCGCCCTCGTCCGTCGGGTCGCACAGGGAACGAGCAGCGAGCGATGGCGTGAGGCGGTGCTGCTCCGCGACGCAACACCGCTGGAGCTCGCGGTGTGGACGCCGATCGTCGCGCTGGTGCTGACGCTGGGCGTGTGGCCGGGGCTGCTGCTGGACGTCACCGATCCCGTCGTCCAACGCGTCCTGGGGGCGTGACGACGTGAGCCTCGTCCAGTCCATCGACTACCTCGCGATCACGCCGGCACTGGTCGTGGCCGTCGTCGGCATCGCGGTGCTGGTGCTCGACGCATTCGTCACCGACCGCCGGCGCCAGCTGACCGGCTGGATCTCGGCGGTGGGCCTGGTCGTCGCCGCCGTGACACTGCTGCCGCTCACCGACCACCCGCGAGGCACGTTCTGCGTGCCCGGCGGTGGCCGCGGCGGACTCGACCTGTCCTCCTGCTCCTACGTCGTCGACAACCTCACCCTGGCGTTCCAGGTGCTGGTGCTCGTCGGCGCGCTCGTCGTCGTACTCCTCTCGCTGGACACCGTGCGCGACAGCCACCTGCCCGCGGGCGAGTACTACTTCCTGCTGATGATGTCGGTCGCCGGTGCGGTGACGATGGCGGCCAGCCGTGACGTCATCACCCTCGTCATCGCCCTCGAAGTCGTGTCGCTGCCGGCGTTCGCCCTTGTCGCCCTGCCCCGCTACGACGGCCGCGCCAGCGAGGCGGCACTCAAGCTGTTCCTCGTCTCCGTCGTGTCGACCGCCGTGATGCTCTTCGGCCTGAGCCTCGTCTACGGCGTGACCGGAGCCGTGCACCTCGACCGCATCGCGACGGCGCTCAGCGACCCCGGTGCCCGCAACGCGGCGCTCGTCCTCGGCGTGGCGCTCTCCATCGCCGGGTTCGCTTTCAAGGTCGCGGCGGTGCCCTTCCACTTTTGGGCCCCGGACACGTACGTCGGCGCACCGGTGCCGGTGGCGGCGTACCTGTCCGTCGTCTCCAAGGCGGCCGGCTTCGTGGGCCTCGCGCTGCTGGTGACCCAGGGCTTCGCGCCGTACGCCGACGTGTGGGCTCCGGTCGTCGCGGTGCTGGCCGCGCTCACGATGACCGTGGGCAACCTGGTGGCTCTCCGGCAGCGGCATGCTGTGCGGCTGCTGGCGTGGTCCTCGATCGCGCAGTCCGGCTACATCCTCGTGCCTCTCGGTGCCGCCGGGAAGGGCGACATCGACCGGGTGCTGCCGGCCACGGTGGCCTATGTCCTGGCCTACGCGGTGATGAACCTCGGCGCCTTCGCCGTCGTCACCCTCGTCGGGCGGCATCGTCGGGCCAACCGCCTCGAGGACTACCGGGGGCTGGGTCGCACGGAGCCGCTGACGGCGTTTGCTCTCGCCTTCGCGCTGGCGTGTCTTGCCGGTCTGCCGCCGGGCCTGCTCGGGCTGTTCGCCAAGGTCGTCGTCTTCCAGGCACCAGTTGAGCAGGGCACCGGCTGGCTGGCGGTGGTCATGGCGATCAACGTCGTGATCGGCCTGTACTACTACCTGGCCTGGGCCGCGACGCTCTACGTCAGTCCCGGGCGCGACATGGCCGCGCAACAGGCGCGCCCCCCGTCGTACCGCATCTCGTGGTCGGACGGCGTCGCGATCGGCATCACGCTCGGCGCCGCCCTGTGGCTGTCCGTGGTTCCCCGCATGGTTCTCGAGGCCCTCGGTTAGCGATCCGCGCGGGGGGAACGTGACCCGATCGAGATGCGTTTGGCTGAACGACAGGCATCTCTTTTGTGAAGGACCACCCGTGCACCACCACCTCAACGGCGTCAAGACAGCGATCCTGCTGGCGCTGATGTCCGGCCTCATCCTGCTGGCCGGCCTGGCCGTCGGCGGCTCCAGCGGTCTCACGATCGCGTTCGTGATCGCGTTGGCCACCAACGGCATCTCGTACTTCTACAGCGACAGGCTCGCGCTGCGCTCGATGCGGGCGCGACCGGTCAGCCAGGCCGAACAGCCGGCCATGTACCGCATCGTCGCCGAGCTCTCGACCGCTGCACGCCAGCCGATGCCGCGCCTCTACATCTCGCCGACCCAGGCGCCCAACGCCTTTGCCACCGGGCGCAACCCGCGCAACGCGGCAGTGTGCTGCACCACCGGCATCCTGGAGATCCTCGACGAGCGAGAGCTGCGTGGGGTGCTGGGTCATGAGCTGTCCCACGTCTACAACCGCGACATCCTGATCTCCTCGGTCGCGGCCGCACTGGCCAGCGTGATCATGTACCTCGGATATCTCGCCTGGCTGCTCCCGATCGGGCGCAGCAGCGACGACGACGGGCCGGGCCCGCTCGGTGCGCTTGCCATCCTGATCCTCGGCCCGGTCGCGGCCGGTCTGATCCAGATGGCGATCAGCCGCTCCCGGGAGTACCAGGCCGACGCGTCCGGGGCCGCGGTCACCGGAGACCCCCTGGCGCTGGCCAGCGCCCTGCGCAAGCTCGAGGCCGGCACCCGGGCGCTGCCCCTGCCGCCCGAGCCGAGCCTGCAGTCCACCAGCGCGCTGATGATCGCCAACCCGTTCCGTGGTGACGGGGTCACCAGGCTGTTCTCGACCCACCCGCCGATGGGGGAGCGCATCGCCCGCCTCGAACAGATGGCCGGCTACCGCCGCTGAGCCCCGGGCCGTCCGCCGCGGCGGGCCACGAATGCTGCTCGCAGAGTCCTCGCGGCCGCAGGGAACGGCCCGTCACACCATGGTCGAAGGACCCCGCAGCTGAGCCCGCTCAGCGGTAGTTGTCGAACTGCACCGCGAAGTCGAGGTCCTGGTCCTTGACCAGCGCCTGCACGGCCTGCAGGTCGTCGCGGCTCTTGGACGACACCCGCAGCTCGTCGCCCTGGATCTGCGCCTTCACCGACTTCGGGCCCTCGTCCCGGATGATCTTGGAGATCTTCTTCGCGTTCTCCTGCGAGATGCCTGCTTCGATCTCGCCGGTCAGGCGGTACTCCTTGCCCGACAGCTGGGGATCGCCGGCCTTGAGGGCCTTGAGCGAGATGCCCCGCTTGATCAGCTTGTTCTGGAAGACGTCAAGGATCGCCTTGACGCGCTCCTCGGAGTTCGCCTTCATCTCGATCTTCTCGCCGGACCAGGCGATCGCCGCGCCCACGTTCTTGAAGTCGAAGCGCTGAGAGATCTCCTTCGCGGCCTGGTTCAGCGCGTTGTCGACCTCCTGGTGGTCGACCTTGCTCACGATGTCGAACGAGGAGTCAGCCATAACTGGGCACGTTATACGACCCGTTCGTCGGGCCGCCGCACCATCCTGCCGAACGTGGTCGAGCTGCGGGGGTTGGTCGAGCTGCGGGGCGGGCGGTCAGACGAGGCGGCGGTCGCTGGCCCAGCGGGAGAGCTCATAGCGGTTGGACAGCTGCAGCTTGCGCAGCACGGCCGAGACGTGGGTCTCCACCGTCTTCACCGAGATGAACAGCGACTTGCCCACCTCCTTGTAGGTGTAGCCGCGGGCGATCAGCCGCAACACCTCGCGCTCGCGCTGGGTCAGCCGGTCGAGGTCCTCATCGACAGCGGCCACCTCCGTCGTCGCCGCGAACGCGTCGAGCACGAACCCGGCCAGCCGCGGCGAGAACACCGCGTCGCCGTCGGCCACCCGTCGCACGGCTGCCGTCAGCTCGGGCCCGGTGATCGACTTCGTGACGTAGCCCCGCGCGCCACCCCGGATCACGCTGATCACGTCCTCCGGCGCGTCGGACACGGAAAGCGCGAGGAAGCGTACGTCGGGGAGCTTGGGCACCAGCGTCGCGAGGATCTGGCGCCCACCGCCACCGGGCAGGTGCACGTCCAGCAGCACCACGTCAGGCTGCTCGGCCTCGATGACCCGGATCGCCGAGTCGACGTCCTCGGCCTCGCCGACAACCTCGACGGCAGCGCCGAGCTCCGCGCGTACCCCGCTGCGGAACATGCGGTGGTCGTCGACGAGCACGACGCGGACCGGTCGCGCCGGCGGCGTCGTACCGGATGCCTGGTCGGCCTGGTCCGTCACGTTGCACTCCTTGGCATCTCGAGCTGGACCTCGGTGCCCGCTCCGTTGTCGCTGCGCACCACGGCCGTTCCTCCGTGCCGCTGCATGCGGCCCACGACCGACTGTCGCAGACCCAGCCGGTCCTCGGGCACCGCATCGACGTCGAAGCCCGGCCCACGGTCGCGCACGAAGACCGTCACCTGCCCGATCTCCACCTCGGCATAGACGGAGATCGGCGTGTCGCCTGCGTACTTCGCGGCGTTGACGAGTGCCTCGCGGGTGGCGTGCAGCACCGCACCGAGACGGTCGTCCAGCGGGGCGTCCCCGACGACCACGACCTCGATGGCGACGCCGTGCGCGTCCTCGACCTCGGCGGCGACCCGCTCGACCTCGGTGGCCACGGTCGCCGCAGGGTCGGTCCGCGGTCGGTAGAGCCAACCACGCAGCTCGCGTTCCTGCGCCCGCGCCAGCTTGGCGACCTGGCGCGGGTCGTCGACGTACCGCTGGATCAGGGTCAGCGTGTGCAGCACCGAGTCGTGCACGTGGGCCGCGACCTCCGCGCGCTCCTGCTCGCGGATGCGCGCGCTGCGCTCGGCGTTGAGCTCGCGGACCATCCGCATCCACCACGGACCACTCACCAGCGCCAGGCCGGCCGCGACGACGAGCGCGGCGACCACGCCGCCCGACGTGCCACCCAGGTCCACCGGGCCGACCAGGATCGCGCCGCCGCCGATCACGACCAGGGCGATGCCGATGGCGGCCCGCACCGCTCCCGGCAGCGCGTGGGTGGCGGTCGCGGCGCGCCATCGCTCGCGTTGCGCGTCGTCGGCCTGGCGCCACAGGATCACCACGCCGACACCGACCACGATCAGCGGTACGGCGAGGCCGGCGTTGACGCCGATGCCCAGCGCCGACAGGACCAGCGCACCCCCCAGGGCGAGCGAGCCGAGGGCCAGCAGCATCCCGAAGTCGCGCTCCCGCCAGGCCCGGCCGCCGGGCATCTCGTCCTCGCCGCCCGGCTCGAGAGGCGCGAACACCCAGAAGCCCCCGTACATCACAAAGCCAGCGCCACCGGCGAGCGCGAGGACCACGAACAGCACGCGGATGATGAGGACGTCGACGCCCAGGTGGTCGGCCAGGCCGCGGGCCACGCCGGCGAGCAGCCGCCCGTTGCTCATGCGCACCAGCCGCCGCGGGGCGGTGGCAGCGGCGTTCGGTGCGGTGCTCACCCCTCGATCGTGACAGGCCGGGCCGCACGGTCCCATCCGGCGAGCCCCTGGACTCGCGTCAGGGTCGGTTCAGGGTGCGCCGGGGGCGGTTCCCGATGGGCATGCGCCGCCCCGATGGCCACGATAGAGGCATGGACGAGAGCAACGACCCCACATCGCAGCCGGGTAGCCCGCAGCCAGATAGTCCGTCAGGCGCAAGCTCCGGCCCGGCTACCGCAGCACCGCCTCCACCCGCAACGCCACCGCCAGTGTCGCCACGGCCGCCGTTGCGTCGCAGCCTCACCGACCGCAAGGTCGCCGGAGTTGCCGGCGGTCTGGGCAGCTACTTCAACGTCGACCCGCTGATCTTCCGGGTGGTGCTGGTCACGCTCGCCGTCTTCGGCGGGTCCGGCCTGCTGCTGTACGCGGTCGGCTGGCTGCTCATCCCGGAGGAGGGTGAGGACGAGTCCGAGGCCTCGCGCCTGGTCAACGGACGCGCCACGTCCAAGATCGTGGGTGCTCTCATCCTCGGCGTCATCGGCCTCGTCGCGATCGGCAACTTCGCGCAGACGGGCTTCGGTTTCGGCGGGTTCGCGGCGCTGGCCGCCATCGCCGTAGCTGCCTACCTCACCTCGCGCGGCGACACGGGCTGGCGCCCCGGGTCCCCCTCGGCCGCCGTCCCGCCCACCGCTGCCGCGCCGCACCCGGGCCACACCGCCTACGGCCCGGCTCCCTACCCGTCGACGCCGTACCCGCCGCAGGCGCCCGGTGCCTACGGGCAGACGCCGGGGACGGCGTACGCCGCCGCACCCGGGACCACTCTGGCGCCGACCGTGCCGCCGCTCCCGCCCGCCGGACATGCGCCGCCGACCTGGACCCCACCGCCGCCGACGCCGCGGCGACCGAAGTCGCCGCTGGGCCGCATCACGGTCAGCCTCGCACTGCTCACGGGAGGCCTGTTGGTGGCGTGGAACATCGCCACGGACCACGACGTGCCGGCGGAGGTCGTCCTCGCCGCGTGTCTCGGGGTCGTGGCCCTCGGCCTTGTCGTCGGCGCCTTCGTCGGACGCGCACGAGGTCTGATCGCGCTCGGGATCGTCCTGACGATTGCCACCTCGATCGCCGGCGTCTCGTCAGGCGTCAACCTCCGCGGAGGGATGGGAGAACGGCATTGGGCGCCCCAGAGCGTTGCCGCGGTCGAGCGTCACGGCGACTACCGGCTCGGGCTCGGAGATGCCGAGCTCGACCTGAGCAATGTGGCGGTCCCCGCCGGCCAGACGGTCGAGGTAGATGTCCGCCTCGGGGTCGGTGGCCTCACGGTCATCGTGCCCCCGGACGTCACCGTGGCGGCGGACGCGGACGCGCGTGCCGGCGCCCTGCGCATCCTGGCGGAGCCATCGGTGGAGGGCACCGACCTGCACGTGCAGGTGACCGATCCGGCGGGCGCTTCGCCCGTCATCGTGCTGCGCGCCCACGTCGGCGCCGGAGAGATCGAGGTGCGTCGTGCGACGTCATGAGATCGACTATGTGTCACTGGTCGCCGGTGCGCTCTTCCTCGTGGTGGCCGGGGTGCATATCGGGGCCGCCGCCTCGGACACCGAGCTCGACGCGCGCTGGGCGATCCCCGGCCTGCTGGTGCTGCTCGGTGTGGTCGGGCTGCTGGGTGCCCTGCGAGGGACCCGACCCGAAGCCGTCGAGGACGACGGTGCCCCGGTGTCCGCACCGGTCAGCGTCACCTCCCGCCCCAATGGTGACGCCAGCGATGACACCGACGGTGAGGCCCATGGCGCTTCTGAAGGCGACACCCAGGTGCTCGGGAGGGACCAGGGCACGGAGCGACCCTGACGACGGCCGCGCTATCCTGGCTGCCGCCGTCGCAGGTGGACGGCGCCCGGCAGGTTGCCCGAGCGGCCAATGGGAGCGGACTGTAAATCCGTCGGCTTAGCCTACAAAGGTTCGAATCCTTCACCTGCCACACCTCTCGAGGGCGTGACCGTCACGGTCACGCCCTCGAGTCGTTTGTTGCACCCGCCCAGGTGCGCCTCGGCCACTGCGGTGTCGCCCCTGGCAGCCGCCGACATGATTTCCGAGGGAGGTTGGCTGCCGTGTATCCTCGGGCGGGCTTGCGCCCCCTTAGCTCAGTCGGCAGAGCGTCTCCATGGTAAGGAGAAGGTCTACGGTTCGATTCCGTAAGGGGGCTCTGGAAGTCGCCCCGCCCGAGGTTGCTCGGGTGGTGTCGACCGACTCGGCGGAGTAGCTCAGCCTGGTAGAGCAAACGGCTCATAATCGTTGTGTCGCCGGTTCAAGTCCGGCCTCCGCTACGACACAACAGCACGACAGCAGCATTCGACCGAAGTGGGCCGACCGGCCCCCCGACAAGGCAAGGATCGCCATCGTGGCCAAGCAGACAGACGTCCGACCGAAGATCACGCTGGCATGCGTCGAGTGCAAGGAGCGCAACTACATCACGCGCAAGAACCGTCGCAACGACCCTGACCGGCTCGAGCTGAAGAAGTACTGCCCGCGGGACCGTCGCCACACGGTCCACCGCGAGACCCGCTAGCCGCGCACCACCCCGCGCCGCGCCGACGTACCGGACCGGAAAGCGACCTTTGACGGCCGACACGCCGGCGAGTCGCGGACGAAGGTCGCTCGTCGAGGGGCAGCGGAGCCGATTCCGCAGGCACCGGCAGGCTACGGTTCTCGCATGCTGAACGAAGGCCCGGTCCCGGCTGTCGTACACGGATCCCTCGAGTACGTCGTGGCCATCCTGCTGATCGCCGCGCCCTTCCTGCTGGGATTCCAGGCGACCGCCGCGACCGCCGCGGCTGTCGTCGCCGGACTGGCCCTGCTGGCGTTCACGGCGACCTCTGCGCTGCCGACTGGGCTGATCGGGTCGATCACGCTGGGCGTCCACGTGACGGTCGACGTCGTGTTCGCCGTCCTGCTGGTCGCGCTGCCGTTCGTCCTGGGCTTCACCGACGAGGGTGCCCCCACGGCGCTGTTCATCGCGCTGGGCGTCCTGCACCTGCTGCTCACGATCGGGACCCGCTTCCGCGATCGGGTCGACGCGGACGACGACGAGGCCGCCGTCTGACGGTGCCGGCGGCGGGTGCGTTAGCGTCGGCCCATGCCGATCGACCCGTCGTACGCCGGGCGCAGCTACCCGCCCTCCCCGACCTACGAGGTCGGGCTGGAGAAGATCCGCGAGTTCGCCGACGCGATCGGCGACCCCAACCCGGCCTACCGCGACCGTGCGGCTGCCCGGTCGCTGGGGCATCCCGACGTCATCGCACCGC
>JAVEDJ010000185.1 GCA_030841025.1 Actinomycetota bacterium | reverse complement strand
CACATGCAGTATCGGCCCCGGGGCCGGCCCCCCACGATACGAAACGCCCCGATTGCCCGCCTGTTGCCGTGCTACCCGGTCCCCGGAGGTGCCCGGCGCCGCCGGCGGAGGGGCTCGGGACCTACGCTCGGGGCCATGCACTTCGAGACGCTCGCCATTCACGCCGGACAGGAGCCGGACGCGGCCACCGGCGCCGTCGTACCGCCGATCTATCAGACCTCGACCTACAAGCAGGACGGCGTCGGCGGGCTGCGCGGCGGCTACGAGTACAGCCGCAGTGCCAACCCGACTCGCACGGCCCTCGAGGAGTGTCTGGCCGCCATCGAGGGCGGCCGTCGCGGGCTGGCGTTCGCGTCGGGCCTCGCGGCGGAGGACACCCTGCTGCGCTCGCTGACCGCGCCGGGGGACCACGCGGTCATCCCCGGCGACGCCTACGGCGGGACCTACCGGCTTTTCGCGAAGGTGGCGAAGCGCTGGGGGCTGGACTTCACCCCGGCCACCGGGCACGAGACCGACGACTTCCGCGCGGCGATCCGGCCGGGCGTCACGAAGATCGTCTGGGTCGAGACGCCGACCAACCCGCTGCTGGGCATCGTCGACATCGCAGCAGTCGCCCAGGTGGCGCACGAGTCCGGCGCGTTGCTCGTGGTCGACAACACCTTTGCTTCTCCCTACCTGACCCAGCCGATCTCACTGGGGGCCGACGTCGTCGTGCACTCGACGACCAAGTACATGGGCGGCCACTCGGACGTCGTCGGTGGCGCGCTGGTGGTCGCGGACGACGGCCTGGCCGAGCAGGTCGCCTTCCACCAGAACGCGATGGGCGCGGTCGCGGGTCCGATGGACTCGTGGCTCGTGCTGCGCGGCATCAAGACGCTCGGTGTGCGCATGGACCGGCACAGTGCCAACGCGGCGCGGATCGTCGAGGTGCTGACGGCGCATCCTAGGGTGAGCCAGGTGCTCTACCCCGGCTTGCCTGAGCACCCCGGACACGAGGTGGCAGCCAAGCAGATGAAGGCCTTCGGTGGCATGGTCTCGTTCCGCGTCACCGGCGGCCAGGACGAAGCAGTCGCCATCTGCAACCGGGCCGGTCTGTTCATCCTCGGTGAGTCCCTCGGCGGTGTCGAATCGCTCATCGAGCACCCGGGCCTGATGACGCACGCGTCCGCAGCCGGCTCGCCGCTCGAGGTCCCCGCCGACCTGGTACGGCTCTCGGTCGGCATCGAGTCGGTCGACGACCTGGTCGAGGACCTCGTCCAGGCACTGGGGTGACAGGCAGCTCTGGGTGAGCCGGCACGTCCTGTGCGTCGATGTCGGCTCGACGTTCACCAAGGCGGCACTGGTCGACCTCGACGGACGGCTGCTCGGCACAGCGTCCAGCCCGACGACCCTCGCCACCGACGTGATGGAGGGCGTGGACGCCTGCCGCGCCGAGCTCGCCGCCACGGACGACGTTCCCGCGCTGGCCTGCTCGAGTGCCGGCGGCGGCCTGCGGCTCGCGGTCGTGGGCTACGAGCGCGAGGTGACGGCCGAGGCCGGGCACCGGGTGGGGCTGTCGGCCGGCGCGCGGGTGTCGCACGTGGCGGCCGGCCCCCTCGCGGCGCCCGGTCTGCGCGATCTCGTCGACAGCCTCCCCGACGTCGTGCTGCTCGTCGGCGGCACCGATGGCGGCAACGCCGAGATCCTGCTGCACAACGCGGCCGCTCTTGCGGGCAGCCACCTCGACGTGCCGGTCGTGGCGGCAGGCAACGTCGACGCACGTGACGACGTGGTTGCGCTGCTGCGTGACGGCGCGAAGACGGTCTACCCGACGGCCAACGTGCTGCCGGTGATCGGGCGGCTCGACCCGGGACCGGCGCGGACGACGATCCGCGAGGTCTTCATCCGCCACGTCATCGGCGGCAAGGGGCTCTCGCGCCGTGCGGACTTCCCCTCGTCGGTTCGCGCGGCCACCCCCGATGCGGTGCTGGCCGGCGTCGAGCTGCTCGCCGACGGGGCGGCCGACGTGCCGGGTGCGGGCGACGTACTCGTGGTCGACGTCGGCGGGGCCACGACCGATGTCTACTCCGTCGTCACACCGCAGGGCGAGGACGCCGTCCTGCGGCGTGGGGTCGTCGAGGTGATGTGGCGGGCCCGCACCGTCGAAGGCGACCTGGGCATGCGCTGGAACGCGCCCGGAGTCGTGGAGGCGGCGGCGGATGAGCGCCTGCTGTCGTCGGGCGAGGAGACCACCTTGCGCCCGGCCGCCGAGCGGCGCGCCGCTGACCCGTCCTACCTCGTAGCGACCGATGAGGAGCAGGAGGTGGATGCCCGCCTCGCCGAGCTGGCCGTCACGGTCGCGCTGCGCCGGCACGGCCGCGGCGGCAAGGATCTGCGCGGCGTGTCGCTCGTCGTCGGCTCCGGGGGCGTGTTCCGGCACGCCGACACCGCGACCCGGGCCCGCATCCTGCAGCCGGCAGTGCGCGACTTCGGGGGCGGTTGGTCGGTGCCCGAGAGGGCGCGCACGACGGTCGACGCGAGCTACGTGCTGGCGGCTGCGGGACTGCTCGCGGCCGAGCACCCCCGTGCGGCGGCGCTGCTGCTCCGTCGCTGCCTCGGGACCGGCTGACCCACCACCGCTGTCCGGGTGCCGCGGCCGGTCAGGTGGCCGGGGTGGGCGACGCGGTGTGCTCCGGCTCCGGGTCCGGTTGTGGCCGGTGCCGGGTCTCCCGCGAGAGCAGCGCCGCGACGATGCCGGCGGCGAGTACGACGGTGGTGACTGCGAAGGCGGCGGCGAAGGAGTACTCGTCGGCGAGCCAACCCGCCACGAGCGGTCCGACGACCGCCCCGAGGTCGGCGGTCATCTGGAACGCGGCCACGACGGTGCCTCCCCGTCCGGCGACCACGTCGCCGACGGTGGCGCTCGGTGCGACGGAGAGGAAGGCGGCGCCCGCACCGAACAGGGCCATCGCGAGGACGTAGAAAGGCAGAGACTCCAGAGACGCGATCAGGCCCATGCTGAGCGTCGCGACGGTGGCGCCGATGATCATTGCCGGCCGGCGGCCGACCGTGTCGGTGAGGCGGCCGGCCGGCAGCAGCAGTGCCCCCTGCGTGGCCGCCGACACGAAGAAGCCGATGCCCACCCAGGTCGCCGAGGCACCCAGGCCTGATGTGACGAACAGTGGGATCAGCGAGCTGCGCACCCCGAACAGCGCCCATCCGTTGCCGAGGTTGGTGACCAGCGCGGCGCGGTAGCCGGAGACCCGCAGTGCCTCGATGAGCGTCGTCCGTTGGGGGGCGTTCTTGGCGGCGGCCTCCCGCTCGTGCAGCGGGGTGTGCGTCAGGAAGAGCATGCCGATGCTGCCGGCGACCGCGAGGGTGGCGGCGTAGACGAAGAACGGTGCCCGCAGCGAGATGTCGGTCAGGGGGCCGCCGAGGGCAGGTCCGGCGATGGCGCCGAACAGGAAGCCGGACTGCCACATGCCGGTCGCGCGCCCGCGCTGGTCGGGTGCGGCGACGCGCAGCAGCAGCGAGATGGCCGACACGGTGAACATGGCCGATCCGACGCCGCCGATCCCACGCAGCAGGAGCAGCTGGCCGTAGGACTGGGCCAGGCCGGCCAGCGCACTGCTCACGGCGACGATTCCGATGCCGGTTGCCAGCACCACCCTCTCGCCCACGCGGTTGACCAGGCGGCCGCTGCCCAACGCCGAGACCAGGCGCATGAACGCGAACGCCGAGATGACTGCGCCGGCGGCGGTGTTGCTCACGCCGAACTGCTTGGCGAAGATCGGGATGGCGGGCACCACGATGCCGAACCCGACGGCCACGCTGAAGGCCACCGCCGTCAGCACGACGACCTCACGTGGCAGCCCCGCCATCGGGCGCCTCACCGGCGGCTGGTTCTCGGCCGGCGAACGGCAAGGGATGCGATCACTCGCCGACGGTACCTGGGCCCCGGCTCCCGTCCGTCAGGCCCTGGCGGTCTCCTGGTCCTTGCTGCGCTCGCGAGCGGCCCGTCGTCTGAGCGCGCGCCGCTGCTCCTCGTCGAGGCCGCCCCAGACGCCTGCCTCCTGGCCACTGGTGAGTGCCCACTCGAGGCACGGCTGCAGCACGGCGCAGGTGCGGCACACCGCCTTGGCCTCCTGGATCTGGAGCAGAGCCGGACCGGTTGTTCCCACGGGGAAGAACAGGTCCGGGTCCTCTTCTCGGCACGCGGCACGGTCACGCCAGTCCACGGTCGTCTCCTCTGCATGGTCGAGGGTGGCCAGTGCTGGTCGATCAGGCTGGCCGATGGGGCGTCCCCGTGGTGCTGGAACGGCTGCTCGAAGGGTTCGAGCGGTGCCTACCGGGTGATGCTCCCCGGTGCCCCTCGGGTTGCCCCGTGCGTGTGGCGTCGAAACAGCGCACGTGCACAGCTTGCCTAGACGTCGCCGATACGCACGCGGACGTCCTCGTCGCCCAGCTGTGGCCCGCGCAGGGTTGCCCGGGCCTGAAGCAGGCGCCCCGCTGCGAGCCCGCCCGCGTCGACCGCGTCGAAGCCCAGGTCGGAGATCAACCCGGCGACGACCGCCCGCGCGCTCGGCTCATCGCTGGTGAGCGGGATCGCGGTCCGTGGCACGGCCCCACCGAGGGGGCCGGGCTCGCCGGAGGTCAGCAGGTCGACGGTGTGGAAGAGCTGGACGACGGCCGCACCCGGCAGGTGCTGGTCGAGCACCTCGCCGGAGGTGGGGCTGGGCGGTGTGACGTCGGGATCTGCGGCCGGCCCGGAGCGGTAGAACTCCGTGGCATCGGCCACGATGCGGCCGATGAACGGGTTCGGTGGCAGCTGCAACGCCCGGTTCAGCGGGAGCGCCAGGAACGCGACCTCCGACCCCCGCACGGCCTGTTCCACCGTCGCGGCGTCCGCCGGCTGCTCCACCGGTGTCCCGGTCGCCTCCGGGCCGCGGGGGAGGGCGCGCACGACCTCATGCCCGGACCTGTCGAACCGGTAGGCGAGCGAGGTGGCGAGCGTGCCGCCGCCGATGATGCCCACGCGCATGGCGCCTCCCAGGGGTCGTTCTTCCATGGTGACCCTCGTGGGGAGCCCTGCAATGCCGGGTTCGGGCGATACGGCATCGGTGGCAGACAGGACAAAGCGGCCCCCCTGCCGTGTCGGCAGGGGGGCCGGGTGAAGCCTGTGGGGCTCCTGGTCGACCTCTTAGTCGTCCCAGGGGCCGTAGTCGTCCTCAACCATGAGGCACCTCATTCCCGTGTTCGACCGTCTGCAACGCGAACGCTGGCGGAGACGGCTCTTGTGTGTTTCCTGCTCCTGGCCTCGCAAGGGGCCGGGCATCGGACCAGACGCCTGAGGCGCGCTGGGCAGCCACTGGGTGGGCTGCTGCGACCAAGCCTACCGGCAATACATCGGCACGTCACATCGATACTCAAGCGTTCGATGGTGTCGACACGGTTTCGTCAATGAAACGTGTCGGTGAACCTCAGTCCCTCAACCAGCGCGGCGCGCCCGGCGGGAGCTGCGCCGGGCGAGGTAGTCGCTCACGACGTACTGCCCGAGGCGCCCCGGATCGGGCAGGAACACCCGGCCGCCGTTGCGCCGCGCCAGCTCCTGCACGAAGGCGGTCAACCGGGGGTCGTCGTCGAGCTGGAAGACGTTGAGCGGTGCGCCACGGCGGGTCATGCGGTCGACTTCCGCGACGGTGAGCGCGATGGTCTCGGCCTCCGGTGGCCAGGCGAACCACGGGGTGCCCCCCGGCAGCAGGTGCGCAGTCGGTTCGCCGTCGGTCACGACGAGTACGACGGGCTCGGCCTCGGGGTGCTTGTCGATGAACCGACCGGCCAGCATCAGCGCGTGCTGCAGGTTGGTTCCCTGCACGTAGTCCGGCTCGAGGCCGGCGAGCTCGGTGGCCGACAGCACCCGCGCGTACGACGAGAACCCGATGACCTGCAAGGCATCCTGCGGGTACATCCCACTCACCAGCGCGTGCAACGCCAGCGCCGTCGCCTTCGCCGGTCCCCACGTGTCCCGCAGCACCATCGAGTAGGACAGGTCGAGCAGCAGGCAGACGGCGGCCGACGAGCGCCGCTCGGTCTCGGCGACTTCGAAGTCCTCCGCCGAGAGGCGGACCCCGCGCCCGCCGAGGCGACCGCCACGGCGTACGGCATTGGTGAGGGTGCGCACGACGTCGAGTGGCTGCTCGTCGCCGAAATGCCAAGGGCGGCTCGATCCGGTCAGCTCGCCGGCCTGACCGGCGTCGTGCACGTCGTGACCGCCCGGTGCCGGTGCGCGCAGGTCGGCGAAGACCCGGCGCAATGCGGTCTGCCCGAGCCGGCGAATGGCTTTGGGTGTCAGGTCGAGCCGGTCACCCTGCCGGGTGAGGTAGCCCTGCTTCTCCAGCTCGCGCTCCAGCCGGCGCAGCTCGCGCAGCTCTTCGGCGGCGTTGCGGCCCAGTGCACGTTGCACGGCCTCCTCGTCGATGTCCTCGAGGTTCGCCCCCGGATAGTCCTGGCCGAGCGTGGACTCCAGCTCGTCGAGGTCGGCCAGGTCCTGCAGGGCCGACGTGGCGTCTCCCGCACCGAGGGGCTCGTCACCGGTCATCCGTTCACGCGACCGCCGGTCCAGGTCGGGCCGACGGGATCGCAACGCGTCGTTCAGCTGCTGCATCTCGCGCGCCAGGTCCATGTCCTCGAGCGCGGTCTGCATCAGTGCCGACAGCTCCGCCCGCTGCGCCGGGGACAGCGACTGCATCATCCGCTCGGCCGCTGCGGCACGACGGGCGAGCGAGTCGACGAGCTCCTCGAGGGTCTGCGGGTCGTCGGGGAACATGTCGCCGTACTCGGCCATGAACTCGTCGAACTGCTCCTGCGTGTGCTCGCCTTTGGCGTCGGCGTCGAGCATGGCGTTGAGGTCACCGAGCATGTCCTTGACCCGCTGCATCGCCGCTGGGTCGGCGCTCTCCAACGCCTGCTTCATGCCGCGGAACTGCGTATCCAGCACCTCACGACGCAACAGGTCCTTGATCTGCTCGAAGGTTT
>JAVEDJ010000158.1 GCA_030841025.1 Actinomycetota bacterium | reverse complement strand
GCCGCGGCCGTGCCGGAGCCGCGTGAGGGCTCGTCCGCAGCCACGGTGGGCCCGGCGGGCGACTAGCGGCGGCCCGGGTCCGCGCCGCCACGGGCCCGTCAGACCACGATTCGCATCGGTCGGTCGCGCTCGTCTACCGGTGCCTGCACCGGCATCGACTCTGCCGTCCCCCGCACCCAACGCTCGGCAGACCAGGCGGCGGCCAGCGCGTCGAGGGCGTCATCGCCGGCCGGCAGCCCGTCCAGTCGCGGCCAGCGACGACGCAGGGTCTGCAGGCGGGCGACTCGACCGGCGGCGCTGTGCTTCGTCACCAGTACCTCGCCGGCCAGCCGCGCGAACGAGAGCTCGGGGTGCACCTCGACCAGCCGGGGGTCGTCGGCGACGGCATCGACCTCGCGGATCCGCTCGACGATGTGCCAGGTCTGCACCGACATGCCGAGCCCATCGGTGTGGGCGCGGTGCCGAGCCCCCGCGTCGACGTACGACGTCGCGTCCAGCACGTCGCGGGGCGGGGCGAGGAACACCCGCGGGTGCGCGCGGCCGAGCGCGCGCTTCGCGAGCAGGTCGCACTCGCGGCGGCCGCGCTGCGGCAACCCGATCGGCATGTCGACGCCGATGGCCATGACGTCGTGGGTGAGCGCCTCGCGGATGTGGGCGAGGCGCAACCAGCGGACGTCGTCGCCCTCGACCAGCGCCGCCACCCAGCCGCCCTTGGCGCCGTCGACCCCGAGCACGCGGGTCATCTGAGGCTGCTGCCAGACTGCCCGCCATGCGCGTGCACATCGGTTCGGACCACGCGGGCTTCGAGCTCAAGACCCACCTGCTCGACTGGCTGGCGCAGCAGGGGTACGAGGGCGTCGACCACGGTCCGGTGGAGTTCGACCCCGCCGACGACTACCCGCCCTTCGTGCTGCGGGCCGCGACCGCCGTCGTCAACGACGGCGGCAGCCTCGGCATCGTCGTGGGTGGCTCCGGCAACGGGGAGGCCATCGCGGCCAACAAGGTGCGCGGGGTCCGCGCGGCGCTGGCCTGGAGCGAGGAGACCGCCACCCTGGGACGCCAGCACAACGACGCCAACGTCGTGGCCGTCGGCGCCCGGATGCACTCCCTTGACGAGGCGACCCGGCTGGTCGAGCGCTTCCTGACCACGCCGTTCAGCGGCGACGAGCGGCATGCCCGCCGGATCGCGATGCTCGAGCACTACGAGCGGTCGGGAGAGCTGCCCGAGCTGCCCGCCCCACCGTCGCCCTGACGCTCCGCCCGGGTGCCACCGGCCGTCCCGGGCCGCGACACGTCCCGCGCGCGCATGGCCTTCTCGACGCCGACCTTCGAGGCGCCGCGTGCGGTGATCCCGCGCAGCGACGGGTCCGGGCGACGTTCCTGGTCTGAGCTCACGGCAGCTCCTAGAAGACGACGGGCACCCAGGGTGCCGGGCTGGACATGAACGCTGCCGACGTGGCGCGCAGAGATCCCTCGGTGCGTTCCTCGACGCGGCCGGCCATCGCCAGATCCGTGAGCGGAGTGCCGCCAAGGTAGGCGGCGCCCAGCTCCGTCACCGACATGGCCAGGTCGGCCTTCAGCTCGGAGTGCTCGCAGCGCGCGCCGTCGGCGTCGGCGATGAGCTGCCAACGCCCGTTGTTCCACGGCAGGAGCTGATCGCTGATCTCGAGCACCACCTCGACCGGCGCCGTGTACCGCCGCGCGCGGAGCGCGCCGGCGACGTCGACGAGCCGCACGTAGAGCGCGTCCATCCAACGGGGTGAGGCGGTCCGGAGGTTCTCGAGCCAGTAGAGCAGCGGATCGTCGACCGGGACGTTCCACAGCTCGGTGCTGCCCATCAGGTCGAGATCGAACAGGTAGCGGTAGAGCATGGCCTTGGCTGCCGGGTCGCTGGCGACGACCTCGCGCACGTAGACCGTGCCCGTGGGGTGGCCGGGGGACCAGTCCGGCTTGGTGGCGTACCGCGCGTAGCCACGCACGCCGTTCTCGTCCTCGGCGACGACGCACCGCAACGCAGTTCGCCCGTCCCGCGTCGCGGGGAGGTCGATCACGGCCCGCCGCCACCATCGGTCGTCGCGCAGGAGCATGCCGGGCCGGCTGCGGGCGACGTCGTACACCGCCGCGGTGATCCTCCAGTCGTCGGCGGGCACGAGCCGCAGTCGGACGCTCGGGTCGACGGGGGTGTCGCTGCGCAGCGCCTGGGCGCTCCGCGGCACGGTGAGCGAGAAGGCTCTGCTGGCCAGGCCATAGCCGAAGCGGCCGTAGATCTGCGGCTCCGACGCCCACAGCACGGCTAGCGGCTCGCGTCCCCGCTCGTGGATCTCGTGCAGCTGGTGGGTCATGAGCGACCGCAGCACCCCCCGGCGGCGATGCGTCGGAAGCACGCCGACCCACGTGACGCCCGCCGCGGGTACGACGCCGCCGGGGACGCTCAGCTCGAAGGAGTAGGCCGCGGCGATGCCGCCCATGGCGTCGCCGTCGAAGGCACCGATGCTGCGTCCCGGCTCCATCATCCCGCGCTCGAACTCCGCGGCCTCCACCGGAACGGTCGCGCCGAACGCGTGGCTGTCGGTCTCCAGGAAGTCCGCCCAGTCCTCGTCGCCGAGCGTCCGCACGGCGTAGGTGGGACGCGGGATGTCGGGTGCGGTCATCCCGTGTGCCTACCAGAGGTGGGAGCGGCGTGCACCTCCAAAGACAAGGCGGGCGTGCCTCGCGCTGGTGATCGCTGAGGCTGTTCATGAGCGCTGTTGCCGATCAGGTGGGGCTTCGCCAACTACACCACTCGGTACTGTCGTGCTCATGGCAGCCACCCGGTCCGGGCGACGCCGCGGCGCCGGATCGGCGCTGCGGTGGCGGGTGAACACCTGGGTGCGCCGTCATCTGCTCTACTCGGACGGCTTCGCGTTGATCTTGCTGAGTCTCGCGGCTGCAGGGCTGGGACTGCTCAACGCCTTGGTCTCGCGCACCGTC
>JAVEDJ010000077.1 GCA_030841025.1 Actinomycetota bacterium | reverse complement strand
CCCCCCCCCCCCACCGCACTGACCGTGGTAGGCAGAGCGAACTGGTCTGATCGGTCAGGCGATCAGCCGGCCGCCCACTTGGTCCAGTCACCGCTGACCGCGTCGAAGTTCTCGGCCCACCAGTCCTGGTCGAGGAACCGGCCCTGGGGCAGGTTCTCCGCCGACGTAGGCAGGAACTTCTGCGCTGTGGCGTCGAGCTGTGGCTTCGCGTCGCTGTTGACCGCGCCGTAGGTGTACTTCTCGATGAACGCGTTCTGCGACTCGGGGCTGGTGGCGTGCTTGATGAGCTTGATGCCCTCGTCGATGTTCTTCGCACCCTTGGGGATGGCCAGCGAGTCCACCAGCATCAGGTGGTCCTTCCAGACCGGCTCATAGGGGGCTCCTGCCCGCACGGCGTCGAGCGCACGACCGCTCCACGCGATGCTCATCGCGACCTCTTTGCTCTGCATCTGCTGCACCTGCTGTGCGCCGGTGTCGAAGAACGCGATGTCCTTGCGGATCGTGTCCAGCTTCTTCAGCGCGGCGGGCACGTCCAGCGGGTACACGGCGTCGAGAGCCACGCCGTTGGCCAGCTGGGCCACCTCGAGCGCACCACCGGGTGCGTAGTTCCAGACGCCGCGCTTGCCGGGGTACTTCTTGGTGTCGAAGAAGTCATCCCACGACGTCGGCGGGTTGTCCTTGAACTTCGAGGTGTCGTAGACCAGGACGTAGGAGAGGATGTCGAACGGGATCCCGCAGTCGGACACGGCCTCCGGCGGCAGCTTCGAGGTGTCGACCTTGTCCTTGATCTTCTCGAGCAGCGTGCCGCAGTTCGCGATCGCCCAGAACGGCTCGAGCGTCACGACGTCCCAGGCGGTGTTGCCCGACTCGACCTGGGCACGCAGCTTCGCGTAGTCCGTCGGACCGTCGCTCAGGATCTTGACGTTGTTCTCCTGGCCCCAGGGCTTGACGATCGTCGCCTCCTGAGCGTCCTGGTAACCGCCACCCCACGAGGCGAAGGTCAGCTCCTTGCTGGCTCCGCTGCTCTCGGTGCCGCTCCCACTGTCGTCAGTGGAGCTGGAACCGGTCCCGGCGCCGCAGCCGGCGATCGCCAACGCGACCGCCGTCGATACGCCGACGAGCGCAAGACGTCGTGCTCTACGCATGTGTTTCCTCCAGGTACGTGGTGAGTGCGGTGACGTCGTTCATCTCTGGGCAAGTGCTCACAGGCGCGTTGCCGAGAAAGTTCGCGCGGGGCGAGCGATCAGCGACAGATCTCACGCGCCGGCCTCTTGCGGAATGCTGAACCGGAACTCGCATGTTGCGTCGCCGCGCGACTGCAGCTCACCCCACCGGACCTCGATGTCGCGGCGGTAGGCCTTGAACTGCGAGTAGTGGAACTCGTGGTCGTAGATGCGGCCGTAACGGAGGCCGTCCAGGTCGTGCCACGGGCCAACGAACGGGCAGAAGGTGCAGTCCTGCGACCACTCGTGGATCGTGAGGATGCCGTCATCGCGGTACTGCCACACGTTGGTGTTGCCGCCGGAGTCGTAGAGCTCGATCATGTTGACGAGGTCGAGCGCCAGGCCGCTGCTGAGATGGCTCAGCCGCATTGCGGCTCCGCGTTCCGCCCCGAAGCCACGCATGGCCTCGCGGTACATCTCCTCGCCGTCGGAGCCGAAAGCGTTCTCGGCCTCACGGCCCAGGAAGACCATCAGTGAACCGCGGTTCTCCGTGGTGGCAGCGAGCAGTCGCAGGCCGGCGTCGCCCTCGAGCGGGACGCCGGGGCGGGCTACGTTCTCCGGCTCGCCGATGGCTCCGATCGTGACGCAGAGCGTCGGACCGTCCAGGGCCACCGTGACCGCGTCGCCGAAGCCGGCGGCCTTGGCGAGCTCACGAGCGAGCGCGCCGTAGTGCACCGCCGCGAACGGCAGGGCGTCGTGCCCTTCGTAGTGACGAAGCTCAGGGCTCGACGTGATGCGCAGCCGGAGGCCGCTGTCCGTGACCTCCAGCTCGCCCCATCCCTGCGGGTTCACTGCCAGCAGCTCGGCGGTGCCCCAGGACTCGACGATCGAGACCAGGCCGCCCTTGCTGCGAGCGATGGCGCCGGACACGCGCCACGCGTAGTACTTGGACAGCGCCTCCTGCACGACGGCGAAGCCGGCCTGGCCGCGCGCCTGCGTGTAGGCCAGTCCCGCGTGCCTGATGATGCGGGCCTCGTGCCCCATCGTGGTCACCAGTGACGAGAACAGATCGCTCTCACCGTGGGTCATGCACGTCCTCCTGGCTTCGGGTCACGCCCTCCCGTGCCGGCGGCGCGGCAGCTGCCGGTGGCCGGGCGCCGGAGGCGCGGGTGCGACGTGCGTCGGTCTTGCGATCCGAACCGGCCCGGCCCACGATCTGCCGCGGGTCGGTACCGTGTGTCGTGGTCTCGCAGCCCGGGATCCGGCGTAGAGCTCCACTTAAAAAAGTTAAGTGCGACTAAAAGCGGTGAGTGCAAGTTAAGCCAGCCCGGTGGGCCGTGTCAACGGACGTTCTGTAAACAATCGAAGCTCATTCTGCCCGACGTGTAACGCCCTCGTTACACGCCAGGACGGGCCTGGGCCGTTGGGGTGCTTCCCATCCGCAGCGCGAGATACAGGTCCACGCGGTCCGCGGCGGAGGCCAGGCTGCGCCCGCTCAGCCGCTCGATGCTGCGCAGCCGGTAACGGAGGCTGTTCACGTGTATCGACAATGCAGCGGCCGCGGGCTTGTGCCGCCCGTTCGTGTCGAGGAACACGTCCAACGTGCGCACGAGGTGGGACCCGCGTTGCTGGTCGTAGGCGCGGACCGGACCGAGCACCAGGTCCTGGAACGCCGCGGTGAGGGAGTCGTCCAATGCGAACAGCACGTGGTGCGACCCCAGGTCCTCGTAGTGGGCCACGCGGAGATCGATCGTCAGCCTGCGGGCATAGGCGGCCGCCCGACGGGCGCGGGTGATCGTCAGCTTCAGGTCGCCGTCGGCGGCCGTGGCCGCTCCCGTCCACACGGTGCAACCCAGCTGCTGCGCGGCGACGAGGTGCAACCGCTCGGGAAGCGCCCGGTCGTCCTCCGGCACGTGGTCCAGCACAGCCCCGGCCGGCCAGGACAGCACCACGGCTTCCTCCGGGCCGGGCACCACGATCCCCTGACGGCCCTCGCCCTCCAAGACCTGCATGCCGACGTCGACGAGCCCGTCCACGGCTGCCAGCGGCGCGGCGTCGTACCCGAGCACCACCGCCTGCAGCGGCGGCAGCGGATGCGTGGGGAGCCGGCCCAGCCGGGCCGCCAGCTCCGCTTGCCCCAGCCGGTCACCCTCGACCAGCTCCAGGAACTCGCGCGCCCGCTGGGCCGCCGCGACCAGCAGCCCGCGATGGCGCGCCAGCTCCGCGCCGACATACCGGACGCTCTCCTCGAGCGTCGCGCGCTCCGCACGAGACAACGACCCCACCGGCTCGAGGTAGACGAGGTACGCCGGCGCCGCCTCCTGCGGGTGCACGGCGAACACCGTCACCGCGGAACCGTCGGTCCCCTTGGCCTGCGCGGGATAGGCGGTCGCCCGCGCCGCCTGCTCCCAGACGGCGGACAGATCGCCGACGTCCGGTCCGGGCCCGCTCGACCACGCTCGCGTCGGGCCCGCGAGCACCCAGAGCTCCTGCTGGAGCCGCGAGCGCAAGGCCGCGACCACGGCCGGCATCCCGCCTCCGCCGGTTGCTGCCGTGGACAACACCTCGTGGGTCGCGAGCGACCGGCTCATCTCTGCCTGTCGGGCCTGCTCGACGCCGTCGACGAAGGCGCGGGCGACGGCGATGAAGGGCAGCTCGTGCGGCACCTCGACGAGGGGCAGGCCGACGGCGCGGCAGGCAGCCTCCACGTCGTCCGGCACCGCTGCGCCCGGTGATCGCACGCCAAACCCCAGCGCGTGGACGCCGGCACCGGCAAGAGCGCTCACGAAACGTTCCGCGCTGGCCGGCCCGTCGTGCCACAACCCACCGGTCAGGATCAGCTCACCGCCGCTGAGGTAGGCCGACGGATCGAGCAGGTCTGTCGAGTGGACCCAGCGGATCTCGCGCTCGAGCTCTTCCCCCACCAGGAAGCGGAGCCCCAGGCCGGGCATGGCCACGAGCTCGCGAAGGCGCACCGCGGGACTGTATCAACCTACGAAAGCCCGTTGCCGGATTCTGAGGAGACGACGATTGTCCGGGACCGGGCTACCCGCGTAGACACACGTCCGTGGACCTGTCCTTGGCTGAGCCGGAGGGCATCCGGATCCTTCGGGCCGGACGCATCCGGACCATGGCACGCCCGGGTGAACCAGCGACGGCCGAAGCGCTGGCCGTGGCCGGCGATCGCGTCGTCGCGACGGGGCGGCTCGCCGACCTGCGCGACGACTTCGGTCGGCGCCCCGAGATCGACCTGGGCGACGGCTGCGTCGTACCCGGCTTCGTCGACGCGCACCTGCACCTCACCATGGCGGCCCGGCAGGCGGCGGGGGTGGACCTGTCACCTGACGTGGTGGCCGACGAACCGGCCCTTGCCGAGGCGCTGCGAGGGGCGGCTGCGGTGACGACCGCGGGCGAGTGGGTGATGGCCAGCCGCTACGACCACATGCGTACGACGTCGGGGCGCGTCCTCGACCGGGCCGCGCTGGACCGCATCGTCGGGGAGCACCCCGTGTTGTTGGTGCACATCGGCGCGCACTGGGGTGTGGCAAACAGCAAGGCTCTCGAGCTCGCCGGGCTGACCGACGACACGCCCGACCCGAGCGGCGGCTTACTCGGGCGCGACGGCGACGGCCGGCTCAACGGCGTTCTCCACGAGCAGGCGCTCTTCGACCTCGCCTACCCGTCGCTCGCACAACGCGGTCGCATCGTCCCCGAGCCAGGCCTGCGCTCCCTGCTGCTCGGCCTCGACACGGCGTCCGACGCCTTCCTCTCCGCAGGCATCACCTCCGTCGGCGACGCGATGGTCGGTCCCGACGAGCTGCGGCTGCTGCAGCAGGCACGGTCACGTGGACGACTACGACTGCGGGTCAACGCGTTGATCACCCACCCGCACCTGGACCACCTGGTAGCAGCCGGCATCACCGACGGGTTCGGTGACGACTGGCTGCGCATCGGCGGCATCAAGGCCTTCGTGGACGGCGCCGTCGCGGGCCGCACGTGCTGGGTCTCGGAGCCGTTCGAGGGAACGCACGACCACGGCATCGCCGTCGTAGAGCCAGATCAGCTGCACGAGCTCGTGCGCAAGGTGCACGCCGCGGGCCTCCGCGTCGCCGTGCACGCCAACGGCGACAAGGCGATCGAGCTGCTCCTGGACGCCGTCCACTCGGCGCAGCGCGCGTTCCCAGAGGTCGGCACCCGGCACCGCATCGAGCACTGCTCGGTGGTCACCGACCAGATCGTGGCCCGCATCGCGGAGCTGAAGATGATCCCCGTCCCGTTCGCCGGCTACGTGTACTTCCACGGCGACTCGCTGGAGGGCTGGTACGGCAGTGATCGGCTGGAGCGCATGTTCGCGCACGGCCAGATGCTCGCGGCCGGCATCCCGGTCGCCGGGTCCTCCGACTACCCGTGCGGCCCCTACGAGCCGTTGATCGGAGTGCAGAGCTGTGTGACCCGGCGTTCGCGTTCCGGGCGGGTCCTCGGACCGTCGCAGCGCATCGACGTGGAGCAGGCGATGCGGCTGTTCGGCACCGGCGCCGCGTTTGCCGCCGGCGAGCAGTCGGTGAAGGGCCGCCTCGCTCCTGGCTTTCTCGCCGATCTCGCCGTGCTCGACCGCGACCCCTTCGAGGTCCCGCCGGACGAGATCGGCGCGATCGGAGTCCGCCAGACCTGGGTCGGCGGTCGTCCGGCATGGGACACGAACCAGCCACGTCACGCCGCGGCGTCCGCCCCGACCCACGACTAAGGAGCAAAACACAGTGGAGCTTGCCGACAGGGCCGAGATGCGCTTCCCCGAAGAGGAGTACCAGCGCCGACTGGTGCTCTTCCGCGAAGCGCTCTCAGCTGAGGGCGTCGACGTCTACATGGGCTCCATGCCGGAGCACATGAACTACCTCACCGGATTCGACCCGACGGGGCTTTACTTTTACCAGCAGCTGTTCCTCACCCCTGGCTCTGCTTCGCCAGTGCTGCTGACGCACAAGTGCGAGCAGGAGCTGGCACGGGTCACCAGCTGGCTCGAGGACGTGCGCATCTGGACGCACGGTCAAGACCCGGTCGAGACGACCGTCGCGATCCTCACCGAGCTGGGCCTCACCCCTGGCACGACCCTCGGGCTCGAGATGGAGAGCTGGTATCTCAAGCCGGCCACCGTCAAGCGGCTCGAGGCGGCGTTCCCCGGCGTACGCATCGTGGACGTCACCGGCGTCGGCCAGGAGCAGCGCATGCGCAAGTCGCCGCTCGAGATCGCCTACATGCGGCAGGCGGCGGGGTTCGCCGACATCGGGATGGCCACGGCAGCGGAGCACCTGCGCCCCGGCGTGCGGGAGATCGACATCCACGCCGAGATCCAGCACGCGCTGGCCGCAGCCGGCAGCGAGTACCCGGCACTGCCCACGATCATGGGCTCGGGTCCGCGCAGCGGCCTGTTCCATGCCCTGCCGTCCGACCGCGTGGTCGAGGACGGCGACCCGGTCATGTTCGAGATCACCGGGTCCCGGGCGCGGTACAACTCGAACATCGTGCGGACCCTCGTCGCGGGCGCTGCGAGCGACGAGCTCAAGACGCTGTGGGACGTGGTGACCGGCGCCTTCTGGGCCGGCTTCGAGATCAGCAAGCCGGGCACCCCTGTGGGCGAGATCGACCGCGTGACGCGCGAGGCCCGCAAGGACTACGCCGACTTCATCCCGGCGCGCGCCGGCTTCGGCATGGAGCTCGCCTACCCGCCGGTGTGGCTCGGCCGCCCGGACATCCTCGAGGGTGACGAGCACGTTCTCGAGCCGGGAATGGTGTTCTCCCTCGAGCCCTCGGTGGCGATGTACCGAGGCATCACCGTGATCTTCGGCTTCAACATCCTGGTGACCGAGGACGGCGCGGAGATTCTGCATCAGACATCGCCGGACCTCTTCGAGGTCGTCCCCGCCACCGCCTGAAGGAGCGTCACATGTCTTTGACCGACAGCGGCTACGGGCTGCGCTTCGTCGACTGCACCGGTAGCCCCGACGGCGATGCCCGGGGGACCCTGGAGCGCGCCGGCGTGCATCCGGACGAGCTGCTGTCGTGTGAGGTGTTCTACGACGCCGCACGGCTCGATGTCGCCGCGGCCCGCGAGATCGGCGAGCAGCTGGCCCCGGGAGCGCGGCTCCCTGTCTCGGTCATCCCCACCTCGGTGGGACTGCTGGGCGAGGGCTCCGCGCGCGTGCAGGCCACCGCCGTGCCGACGGGAGCCACCGCGACGCGCGACGAGCAGGCGCGCTACTCGGTCTCGGGGCCGGTCGTGTCCACCCGGTTGATCGAGGTCCCCGAGGCGGGCGACATCGTCGACCAGTCACACGCGATCCTCGACCTGGCCCGCGCGTGGCTCGGGGAGACCGGCACCGGGCTCGACGACGTCGTGAAGTTCAACATCTTCTACAAGGGTGAGGGCACGGAGGAGGACTGGGCTCGGGCAGCCCGCGTGCGGGCCGGCTACTACACCGAGCCCGGCCCGGCGACGACCGGCATCCCGGTGCCGCGCTTCGAGAACGAGGAGCTGGAGATCGCCATGCAGGTGCTGGCGATCCGCGGCGCGCGCGAGGGTCGTCGGCACTCCTGGCCCGACAACCACTGGGACTGGCCGTTCCACCTGCCCTACAAGCACGGTTGTCGGGCCGACGACGTGATCCTCATCGGCGGCCAGGTGCCGCTGAACGGTTCGGCTGGCGTGCTGGCGCCGGGCGACTTCGCCGGCCAGGTGCGGCACAGCCTCGACTACATCGACCGCGTCCTGCGCGAGCTGGCGGTGCCCCGAATGGCGGTGGACAGGCTGACGGCGTTCGCCGCCATGGCGCCCGACAACGCCACCGAGCGGCTGGCCCTGCTGCGGGCCGAGGTGGACTCGTTCTTCCACGGAAAGGCGCCAGCTCTCGTGCCGGTGCCCTTGCCGGCACTGGCCTACCCCGGCATGGACATCGAGATCGAGGTCCAGGCGCGACTGAGCTGAGGCATCGTCTCAGGTGCGGGCGAAGAAGGCGTCGTACGTCAGCTCGGTCGGCGGTGTGGAGCAGGGTGAGCCGTGCACGAGCGACATCGTGTCGGCCCCCAGGTCCATCACGACTGATACGACGGTCGTGAACTGCTCCAGGCGGTGCTCGGACTGGGCGGGGTGACAGCAGACGCCGGACGGCTCACCCGCGTGGTCGGACAGCATTTCGAACAGGCTCTTGGGAGTCGGGTCGCTGCTGTCGCCGTGCAGCATCGCTCTCGTGCGCTGCATCCGGAACGGGCTGTCGGGCATCAGCCAGAGGCCCACGTCGACGGCATCGAAGCTCGGGTGCTCGAAGTGGTTCCCGTGCAGGAGCACACCACGTTCGTCGGGCTGGATCAGTCGCAGCTGGGAGAAGTCACCGGGTGTGGCTTCGACGATGATGCCGAGGCCGCTGCGGTGTCCGATCACATAGTTGGCCGACGACGACCGCGGGGCACGTTGGAGTGCAGCGAGCGCCTGGCTCGGGGTGTTGGCGTCGAGCATGGCCCGCAGCAGCACGTGGTAGGGCACACCAGGGAGGCCCTTGTCCGTGTCGCTGACGAGGGCGTTAGTGGCGATGCCCACGCCGCTGGAGTTGAACCCGGTCTTGGCGAGCAGGCCGGCCTCGACCACCGTGACGTACGCCGGCCCCTCGTCCTGCTCCGCCTCGACCACGACCACCGTGTCGGCGGCGTGCAGCGTCCAGTCCCAGTTCTGGCCCACGAGCACGGGACGGTCCGAGCCGGGTGGCGGGACGATGGCGAAGCTGGTGCACTCCCCCACCCGCGGCAGGCTGGCGGCTGCCGATCGGGCCTTTGCAGCGAACATGACCTCGGTGCGGACGTTGATGGCGAGGATGTCCTCGAACGGCACGTCCGCGCCCTCGGCGATGCCGCGCATCTCCTCGAGGTAGCGCTCGTCGAAGAGCCTGATCGGCTCGACGAACGTGCCGGCGTGCTTGACGACTGTCGGCCAGTCCCAACCCGCGTAGTGCGCGAAGATCTCGGCGTAGGCGTCGAGGCTGCCGCGGATCTGGCTGGCCGCCTGCTCGCCGTACTGCCGTCCGCGGTTGCGCGCGTCGCCACGGACCTGGACGTGAGCGATCATCCGACACCTCGTTCGTGGGTGACTCGAAGACTCCGGTGTGCCCCATGTTCGCCGGGCCCGGACGCGACCATGATAAACCGTAATACTGCAAAATCTACAGTCTGACGCAAACGCGCGGAGCGCCTCGCCCTCGCCTGTCAGCCTTTATGGTGAGCGTTGCCCTGCGGACCCGTCCGGCGCAAGACCACGACAAGGAGTCGCCATGGAAGACGGCGTGGGGACGCCACTCGATGTGCTGGACATCGGTCGTCGGCTGCGTGAGCACCGGGCCGCACGGCAGCTGTCGCTGGACACGGTCGCCAAGTCCTGCGGCATCAGTCCGAGCCTGCTCAGCCAGGTCGAGCGAGGCAAGGTGACGCCGTCCCTCTCGACGTTGCACGGCATCAGCCAGGCCCTCAACATCCCGATGTTCGAGCTCTTCGGCTCGCCGGCCGACCATCTCTCGCTGATCCGCGCACGCGAGCGCAACGTGATCCGTCCGCCCGACGCAGGTGGGGTGGCCTACGAGCTGCTGTCCTCGTCGCACCTGCGTCACCTGCAGATGATCGAGATGCGCCTCGGCAAGGACGGCGGCACCTTCGACCACGCGCTCTCGCACGCCGGCGAGGAGTGTGTGGTCGTGCTCGAGGGGCGAGCGGTCGTCCAGGTCGACGACGAGCGGGTCGAGCTCGAGATCGGGGACAGCGTCTCGTTCATGGCGCGACGACCGCACAGCTTCGGGGGTCTCGATGGTGAGCCGGCGCGGCTCATCGTGAGCATGACACCGCCCGCGTTCTGACAGAGGACTTGGGGAGCGCGGTCCCTCATTCGCCCGTGTAGAAGGACTGCACCTCGCCGAGGACCTCGTCCAGGATGTGCAACCCGTCCTCGACCTCGCTCTGGCTGATCGTGCACGGCGGAACGACGTGCAGCCGGTTGTAGTTGGTGAAGGGCAACAGTCCCCGGCTCTTGCATCCGCGGACGATCGCGTCCATCGCAGGGCTGCTCCCGCCGTACGGCGCCAGCGGCTCGCGGGTGGCGCGGTCGGCCACCAGCTCGAGGGCCCAGAACACGCCGACGCCTCGTACCTCGCCGACCATCGGGTGGCGCTCGGCAAGTGCGTGCAGGCCCGGCCCCAGCACCTCTCGGCCGATGCGGTCGGCATTCTCGACGATGCCCTCGTCGCGCATCGCAGTGATGGTGGCGACTGCTGAGGCGCACGCCAGCGGATGCCCTGAGTAGGTCAGGCCGCCGGGATAGACCCTGGTCGCGAACGTCGCCGCGATGTCGTCGGAGATGACCACGCCGCCCAGCGGCACGTAGCCCGAGTTGACGCCCTTGGCGAAGGTGATCAGGTCGGGACTCACGTCCCAGTGATCGACGGCGAACCAGCGACCGGTGCGGCCGAATCCCGCCATCACCTCGTCGGCGATGTAGACGATGCCGTAGCGGTCGCACAGCTCGCGCACGCCGGCAAGGTAGCCAGGTGGCGGCGGCATGATGCCCGCAGTGCCAGGGATCGTCTCGAGCACCACTGCGGCGATCGTCTGGGGTCCCTCGAAGGCGATGAGCTGTTCCAGGTGCTCGAGGGCCCGGGCCGATTCCTCGGCCTCGTTGCTCGAGTGGAACGGTGAGCGGTAGAGGAACGGGCCGAAGAAGTGCACGACGCCCGCGCTGCCGTTGTCGTTGGGCCAGCGCCGCGGGTCGCCGGTCAGGTTGATGGCGGTGGAGGTGCCCCCGTGGTACGAGCGGTACGCCGCGAGCACCTTGGGCCGGTTCGTGTGCAGGCGCGCCAGCCGGGTGGCGTGCTCGATCGCGTCTGCACCGCCGCCGGTGAAGAAGACCTTCTCCAGCCCGGGCGGGGCAAGGTCCGCGATGAGCCGCGCCGCCAGCGAACGCTGGTCGTTGGCGTGCTGGGGCGCGATCGTGCAGAGCCGGTCGGCCTGCTCCTTGATGGCCGCGACGACGCGCGGGTGCTGGTGGCCGATGTTCGTGTTGACCAGCTGTGACGAGAAGTCGAGGTAGCGCGTACCGCTGTCGTCCCAGACGTAGGAGCCGGCGCCACCCGTCATGACCATCGGCTGGATCAAGGACTGCGCCGACCACGAGTGGAAGACGTGGGCCCGATCGAGCGCGTATGTCTCCCTGCCGCTCAGCGCGCTGCTCTCCAGGGCCGTGGCGCTCATGTCTGGGTCGGGAAGCCGAGGTTGATGCCGCCGTGGCTCGGATCGAGCCACCGAGACGTGACGACCTTCCCGCGCGTGAAGAAGTGCACGCCCTCGGTGCCATGGGCATGCGTGTCACCGAAGAGCGAGTTCTTCCAGCCGCCGAAGGAGTAGTAGGCCATCGGCACAGGGATCGGTACGTTGACGCCGACCATGCCGACCTCGACCTCGTTCTGGTAGCGCCGAGCGGCGCCACCATCGTTGGTGAAGATGGCCGTCCCGTTGCCGTACGGATTGTTGTTGACCACCTGCAGCGCCGCGTCGTACGAGTCGACGCGCATCACGCACAGAACCGGGCCGAAGATCTCGTCCGTGTAGATGCTCATCTGCGGCTCGACCTTGTCGAACAGCGTCGGCCCGAGCCAGAAGCCGGCCGGGTCACCATCCGCCTCCACGGCGCGCCCGTCGACGATCAGCTCGGCCCCGTCGGCCACGCCGGCGTCGAGGTAGGAGGCCACCTTGTCCCGGTGCGCTCGGGTCACGAGCGGCCCCATGTCGCAGCCTCGACGGCCGTCACCGGTGCGGAGTGTGGCGATGCGCTCCTTCACCTTGGCGATGAGCTCGTCCGCGACCGGCTCGACCGCGACGACGGCCGAGATGGCCATGCAACGTTCTCCTGCTGAGCCGAAGCCAGCATTGACGGCGGCGTCCGCGACCAGGTCGAGGTCGGCGTCGGGCAGCACGACCATGTGGTTCTTGGCTCCGCCGAGTGCCTGGACACGCTTGCCGTGCTTGGTGCCCGTCTCATAGACATAGCGCGCGATCGGCGTCGATCCGACGAAGGACACCGCACGGACATCGGGGTGCTCGAGCAACCGGTCGACCGCGGCCTTGTCGCCGTGCACGACGTTGAAGACGCCGTCCGGCAGGCCGGCGTCGGCCCACATCTGGGCCATCAGCAGGGCAGCGCTCGGGTCCTTCTCGCTCGGCTTGAGCACCACCGTGTTGCCCGCGGCGATAGCCACGGGGAAGAACCACATGGGGACCATGGCGGGGAAGTTGAACGGCGAGATGATGGCAGTGACGCCCAGCGGCTGGCGGATGGAATAGACGTCGACGTTGGTCGACACGCCCTCAGAGAACCCGCCCTTGAGCAGGTGGGGGATTCCGCAGGCGAACTCCACGACCTCCAGCCCGCGCGTGACCTCGCCGACCGCGTCCGAGAGCACCTTCCCGTGCTCCGCGGTGATCGCGGCCGCGACCTCCTCCTTGCGGGCGCTGAGGATCTCGCGGAAGGCAAACAGCACCTGTGTCCGTTTGGTGAGCGAGGCGTTGCGCCACTCCGCGAACGCGCCGCGCGCGGCGGCGACCGCGGCGTCGACCTCGGCGGGTGCGGCGAGGTCGACCCGGCCGCTCACCGCGCCCGTCGCCGGGTCGTAGACGTCGCCGACCCGCTCGGCCTCCCCGTCCCAGGACTTGCCGCCGATCCAGTGGGTGATGCGCGTGGGGTCAGTCATGGTCCGATTCTCCGGCCTGCACGTAGGCCCACTCAATGAACAATGCGTAAGCCGATGGTGCTTCGTCCTTACACTTCGGTCATGCCCACGACGCTCGCGGACGTCCTCCGTCTCCCCGTCGTGCGGTCGGGGCGCCCCGTGGTCCTGACGGGTGCCGCGCAGCTCCACCGCCCGGTGCGATGGGTGCACGTCAGCGAGCTGCCCGACATCGGGCCGCTGCTGCGCGGCGGCGAGCTGATCCTCACGACCGGCGTGGCGCTGCCGGACTCGAGCGCGACGTTGCGCAAGTTCGTCGAGACGCTGCAGGAGGCGCACGCGTGCGCACTCGTCATCGAGCTCGGACGCCGCTTCGACGAAGTGCCGGTAGACATGACCGAGGCGGCGGAGCGGACGGGCCTGCCGATCATCGCCTTGCGGCGGCCGGTGCGCTTCGTCTCCATCACCGAGGAGGTGCATCGGCTGATAGTCGGCGAGCAGGACGCTTTGCTGCGCAGCTCGCAGGCCGCGCACCTGGAGTTCACGCGGCTGAGCATCGAGGGCGCGTCGATGCAGACGATCATCGACAAGGTCGCAGAGATGGCCGGCACCGCCGTCGTACTGGAGGATCTGACCCACCGGGCCGTCGCCTATGCCTGCGAGCCAGGCGCAGCAGGCGAGCTGCTGGAGGACTGGGAGGCCCGCTCGAGGCTCGCGGGCGTAGCGGAGACGACCGCGCTCACGGGACCGGAGGGCTGGCTGGTCACGCCCGTCGGGCCGCGCAACCAGCGGTGGGGACAGCTCGTCGCGCCCGCACACACCGAGGCCGAGGACCAGCTGGCGGTGCTGCTGGAGCGGGGGGCCGAGGCCCTGGCCATCAACCGCCTTGTCGAGCGCGACCGTGCCACCCTCGTGCAGCAGGCGCACCGCGGCCTGCTCAGGGACCTGACCGCAGGCCGCGTCACCGACGAGGCCGAGCTACGCACCCGGGCGAACGCGCTCGGCCTCCCGGTCGCGAGACGCTCGTACCTCGGCGTGGCTGTGCAGTCGAGCACGCCGCACCCGCTCGACCCCGTCATCGCCGAGAGTCGCGACCGGGCTCTCGCCGAGGCCGTCACGTCCGCCGCGGCCGAGGCGGGCCTGCCCGCTCTGGTGGCGACACTGCGCAGCGGCCAAGCCCTCATGCTGGCCGCCGTCTCCGCGGGGCAGTCGACGGAGCGAGCGCTGAACCGGTTCGCCACCCAGGTCACGCGCCGGCTCCAGGGGCTGCCCTGGTGGACCGAGCAAGCGCTCGGAGTGGGCCGCGAGGCATCGACCCTGACCGAGGCTGCGCCCTCGTTGAACGAGGCGGCGCACGTGGCCGAGGCCGGCCTGGCGATCCGGTCCAGTCACCCGCGGGCCTACTACCGCAGTGCGGACGTCCGGCTGCGCGGGCTGCTGGCGCTGATGCGCGACGACCCGCGGCTGGTCGCCTTCGTCGAGGCCGAGCTCGGTCCGTTGCTGCGGTACGACGGCCAGCACTCGACCGACCTGCTCGCGACGCTGCGGATGTACTTCCACGCCGGTGGAAACAAGACGAACCTGGCGCAGCTTGCTCACCTGAGCCGGCCCGCCCTGTACGCACGGCTTTCCACCATCGAGCGGATCCTCGGGGTCTCGCTCGGCGAACCGGAGTCAGCCGCCGCGCTGAACCTCGCAGTGCTGGCCCGCGATGTGGCCGCGCGCCGGCAGCCCGCCGCGGTCGCCACCGAGCACGAGACGGCGATTCGACCACGTTAGGTAGGCGTAGGGGTACGACAACAGGTGTCGCGGCCTGTTGTCGTACCCCTACGCCTGTTGTCGCTGGGTCATGGCGACAGTGGCTGGGGGCGAGGGGTCAGCAGCAGCGAGACCCGGGGGTGTTCTCGTTGTGCTCGGCCCGGTGGCGTTCGAACTCCCGGCGCGACACCGGCGGCAGGCGTTCGCTGCGGCAGCGATCGAGGTAGTCGTCCCACTTGGCCTCGCCGGTCAGCTGCTTGAGGTACCAGTGCATCCCACGACCGGCTCTGCGCACCGCGGTCAGCATCATCGTCCCCCGGAGCCGGCGAGCTCACGCTGCGACTCCTCGTACTCGCGCACCGCGGCCTTCTCCTCCTTGGTGGCGAAGAAGTCGGAGGGAGCGACCAGCCGCGAGGGCTCGTAGGGGGCCTCGGTGGTCGGGAGCCCGCCCCTCTTCGCCGCCTTGACCCAGACCGGGATGGCGCTCGCGACGACGATGAGCGTCAGCAGCGCGAAGAGGGCCTGCAGCACACCGTTGGTCGTCGAGTTCGTGATGATCTGGTGCATCTGATCCGTGGTGGTCGCGGGCGGCAGCAGCTTGCCGTCGTCCAGGGCTGATTGGTAGACCGACCGCTGCTCGAAGTAGCCGATCTTCGGGTCACCGGAGAACACCTTCTGCCAGCTGGCGGTCATCGTGGTGGTGAGGTCCCACGCGAGCGCGATGCCCGGAACCCACACCCACTTCGCCTTGCCGTGCTTGAACATCAGGGTCACGCACAGGCAGAGAGCGATGGCCGCAAGCAGCTGGTTGGAGATGCCGAACAGCGGGAACAGCTGATTGATCCCGCCGAGGGGGTCGGTGACGCCGACGTACAGCATGTAGCCCCACAAGCCGACGACCACGGCGCTGGCCGACCAGGAAGCCGGCTTCCAGGACAGGTCCGCGTACCTCGGCCAGACGTTGCCGATCGTGTCTTGCAGCATGAAGCGGCCCACGCGGGTCCCGGCGTCGACGGCGGTGAGGATGAACAGTGCCTCGAACATAATCGCGAAGTGGTACCAGAACGCCGCGAGGCCGCCACCGAAGGCATCGGTGAAGATCAGTGACATGCCGAAGGCGAGTGTGGGCGCACCACCGGTGCGTGAGATCAGGCTCTGTTCCTGGACGGAGGCCGCCGCTTGGGTGAGGTCGGCCGGGCTGATCGTGAACCCGAGTCCCCGGATGAACTCCGCCGCCGCCGCCGGGTCGCCACCCGTGGCGCCGGCGGGGCTGTTCATCGCGAAGTAGAGCCCCTGGTCGATCACGCAGGCGGCGATCAGGGCGCTGATCGCGACGAAGGACTCCATCAGCATCCCGCCGTACCCGATCATCCGGACGTGGCTCTCCTTGGCGACCATCTTGGGGGTGGTGCCGGAGGCGATCAGCGCGTGGAACCCGGACAGGGCGCCGCAGGCGATCGTGATGAACACGAACGGGAAGAGCTTGCCGGCGAACACCGGGCCGTTGCCGTCGATCGCGAAGTCCGTGACCGCCTCGTTCTGCAGCACCGGCCTGGCGATCACCAGTCCGACCGCCAGCAGCACGATGACGCCGATCTTCATGAAGGTGGACAGGTAGTCGCGCGGTGTCAGCAGCATCCACACCGGCAGGATCGAGGCGACGAAGCCGTAGACGACGAGGGCGATGACCAATGACTCCTTCGAGAGGGTCAGCGAGTCGTCCAGACCCATCTGCTCGACGTAGCCACCACCGATGATGGCCAGCAGCAGCAGGGCGACACCGACCGCGGTGGCCTCCATGACGCGCCCGGGTCGCAGGTAGCGCAGGTAGAACCCCATGAACAGCGCGATCGGGATCGTGAGGGCGATCGAGAAGACTCCCCAGGGCGACTCGGCGAGCGCGTTGACGACCACCAGGGCGAGCACCGCCAGGATGATGATCATGATCGCGAAGACAGCGATCAGGGCGGCGATGCCCCCGATGGTCCCGATCTCCTCGCGGACCATCTGGCCGAGGCTCTTGCCGTTGCGGCGCATCGAGAAGAACAGCACCACCATGTCCTGGACGGCACCGGCGAAGATGACGCCGACGATGATCCAGATCGTGCCCGGCAGATAGCCCATCTGGGCGGCCAGCACCGGGCCGACGAGCGGGCCGGCGCCGGCGATCGCCGCGAAGTGGTGCCCGAACAGCACCCGTCGGTCGGTGACGTCGAAGTCTCTGCCGTTGTCGAGCTTCTCCGCCGGTGTGGCCCGGGTGTCGTCGACCTCGAGCACCCGGTAGGCGATGAAGCGGGCATAGAAGCGGTAGGCGATGGCGTACGACGCCAGCGCGGCGAACAGGATCCAGAGGGCGGACACCTCCTCGCCCCGGGACAGGGCCAGCACCGTCCAGCAGACCGCGCCGACGGCCGCCACAGCAGCCCAAACCAACTTCGAACGAGGCGTCGTCGTCCCCCGGGTGCGAGGTGGTGGAGAAGTGACCGTTGACATGCGGGATCCTCCTGGCGAGAGCTGTGGCACAGCGCGACCCTGGTCGGGCGCCCCTAATGTGCCACGAACGGTGGTTATCCGGTACGTACGACATGTCGGCTATCGCCCTGCTAGGACCAGGTGCCCGGCGGACGGGCGGGCACCGTGAGATCGGCGACCACTCCGAAGTGATCGCTCGCCCACACCCCTGCTATGGACTGCTCGAAGGCGCGACGACAGTCCACGACGTCGAGCGAGGGGCCGTGGGTACCACAGCGCACCATGACGTAGTCGATGCGCCGCCCGAGCTCGAGGGACATCTCCCCTGCTCGCACGAGGGGGTTCACGGGCGTGAACGTGTGGCCTGGCTCGTCGGGGTGAACCGCTTCCCACGCGTCCCGGTAGGCCACGCTGAGCCCGTGCAAGGACTGCCGTCCGGTCCAGAACCGCACGCTCGCGGAGTCCGGGGTGTCATCGAAGTCTCCTGCCAGCACCACATGCAGGTCGCGTCCGGCGAGCTGCTCCTCGACGAAGCGAGCCGACTGCACTGACTGCAGCTCCCGCTCGTAGGCGTACCCGACCTGGTAGGTCGGCTTGTGGTGCACGAACAGCATCGGCCCGACCGGCGGCGGAACGACGACCTCGGCCACCACGGCCGCCGCCCACGGCAGGTCGACGCGGTCGGTGACATGCAGGTCGACTTCATGTACGACGCCCACGGGCCACCGGCTGCCCAAGGCTGCACCGACCCCGTCCGCGGATCGAGCCGAGTGGCGAGCCAGGTGGTAGTCGGGTCCGAGCAGGTCGGCGGCCTGGTCGTGACCCTGACCCCACACCGTTTCCTGCAAGGCGACGAGGTCGGGCCGGAGGCGTTCGATGCCCGCCTGGATGACCGGTCGCCGACGGTCCCAGTCTGCGTGGTCGGGCGAGAGCAGGTTGAGGGTCAGCACCCGCAGCTGCGCCGGGAGATCACCGTCCATGGCGCTGGCTTGCCCGCCCCCGCCCCGATCCAGTCATGCGATCCGGCTGCGGCCGTCCGCGGCGAGAGCCGCAGACCCGCGGGTCAGCGGAGGGCCAGGGATTCGAACCCTGGATGACTGTCACCAGCCATAGCGGTTTTCAAGACCGCCGCACTAGGCCACTATGCGAGCCCTCCTGGAGCGGTATCTTGCCGCACCCTGCCTCCCATCCCGTCTCCGAGGGATGCAGCTGCCGTCTCCCTGGATCAGCATGACGGAGTCATGGACCACGAGGAGTTCTTCACCCTGGTCGGCACGGCGGCCGGCATCGACCGCGCCGAGGCCGAGCAGGCGACGCGCGCGACGCTGCAGACCCTGGCGCAGCGCCTCACCCGTGGGGAGGCGCTCGACCTTGTCAGCGAGCTGCCGCCGGAGATCGGCCCCTACCTGCACACCGAGGGCCACCCCGACCCCTTCGACGTCGAGGAGTTCATCCGGCGCGTCGCCGAGCGTGAAGGGGTCGACGAGGAGACCGCCGAGCGCCACGCCGCTGTCGTGCTGGCCACGCTCCGGCGAGCTGTCAGCCCCAAGGCGTACCACGACCTCACGTCACTGCTGCCGCGTTCGTTCGCGACCGTCCTGCCGGCCGGTCCCTGGGTCGAGATCATGCCCGCCCAGGAGTTCGTACGACGGGTAGCGGCGCGCGCCGACGTCGACCAGGAGGAAGCGCGACGTACGACGGAGGTGGTGCTCGAGCTGCTCGCGGAGCACATCGCCGCCGGACAGGTCGACGACCTGACCGAGCTGGTGGACCAACCCTTGCGTGAGCCGCTGCGCCGCGGCAAGGAGCGCAACGAGTCGGGCAAGGCTCGCGCGATGCCGCTCGACGAGTTCCTCGACGCCGTGGCAGAACGCCTGGGCATCGACTTCGTCGAGGCGCGTGGCCGCGCGCGGGCGGTGTTCCCGACACTGCGCGAGGCCGTGGGCGACAAGGAGTTCACCGACACCACGTCGCAGCTGCCGCCCGGCTACTCCGCGCTGTGGTTCGACCCGGTGCCCGTGTAGACCCGCAACAGGAGACGGTGGCTCACGTGCGAGCGACCTTCG
>JAVEDJ010000010.1 GCA_030841025.1 Actinomycetota bacterium | reverse complement strand
CATGGTGCGCGTGGCCGCCCTCCGCCGCCGGGTCGCAGCCGGCATCACCACGCGAAGTGCCGCGGGCGCGACGCCGCGGGAGCGGCTCGACCATGTGTCGCTGACCGCCCACAAGCTGGTCGAGCGGCAGGCATCTCTCACCGCAGACACACTGCTGCCCGCACTGGCCGAGGCCGGCATCCGCATCCTGCGGTGGGATGAGCTGAGGGCCGACGAGGTCGAGCGGATGTGCTCGTTGTTCACCCAGCGCATCCAACCGGTGCTGACGCCGCTGGCCGTCGACCCGGCCCACCCGTTCCCGTACATCTCCGGGCTCTCCCTCAACCTCGCGGTGGTCGTGAGAGACAAGGCCGGCGGGGACGAGCGCTTCGCCAGGGTCAAGGTCCCGCCACTGCTGCCGCGCTTCGTCAGCACGTCCGAGGACGACTCGCGTTTCGTGCCCCTGGAGTCGGTCATCGAGGCCAACCTCGACCTCGTCTTCCCGGGCATGGAGGTGCTGGAGACCTCGACGTTCCGCGTGACCCGCAACGAGGACCTCGAGGTCGACTTCGAGGCGGCCAACGTGCTGCACGCACTCGAACGTGAGCTCTCGCGCCGTCGTTTCGGTGTGCCGGTCCGGCTCGAGGTGGACCGGGACACCAGCGATCGAGTTCTCGACCTGCTGGTGCGCGAGCTGGAGATCACCGACGAGGAGGTCTACCGCGTCTCGGCGCCGTTGGACCTCGCCGGCCTCTGGGCGCTGTCCGATATCGACCGCCCCGACTTGCGCTACCCCAGCTTCGTCCCTGACGTGCACCCTGCACTGCGCTCATCCGACGGCGGTCCGACCGACATCTTTGCCGCGATGCGCCAGGGCGACGTGCTGCTGCACCATCCCTACGACTCTTTCGGCTCGAGCGTCCAAGCCTTCATCGAGCAGGCCAGCGCCGATCCCGCCGTGCAGGCCATCAAGCTGACGCTCTACCGCACCAGCGGTGAGTCCGCCATCGTCGATGCACTCGTCGACGCCGCCCAGGCGGGCAAGCAGGTGCTCGTCGTCGTCGAGATCAAGGCGCGCTTCGACGAGAAGGCGAACATCCGTTGGGCCCGCAAGCTCGAGCAGGCCGGCTGTCACGTGGTCTACGGCCTGGTGGGGCTCAAGACGCACTGCAAGCTGGCGCTCGTCGTACGGTCGGAAGCCGATGCGGTGCTGCGGCGATACGTGCACGTGGGCACCGGCAACTACCACCCCAAGACCGCCCGGGTCTACGAGGACATCGGCCTGCTCACGGCCGACCCGACGGTCGGCGCCGACGTGGCGGACCTGTTCAACCACCTCTCCGGCTACACGCGCCATCGCGACTACGACACACTGCTGGTCGCCCCCGACTCGATGCGTGCCGGACTGCTCGCGCTGATCGGGCGGGAGGCGAGGAACGCCCGGAAGGGGAAGCGGTCCGGCATCAGCATCAAGGTCAACAGTCTGGTCGACGAGACCGTGATCGATGCGCTGTACGACGCCTCGTCGGCGGGCGTCCCCATCGACCTGCTGGTCCGTGGCATGTGCAGCCTGCGCCCCGGTGTCCCCGGCCTGTCGGAGCACATTCGCGTGCGCAGCATCCTGGGTCGCTTCCTGGAGCACTCGCGCGTCTACCGCTTCCTGGCCCAGGGCAAGGGACAGACCTGGGTGGGGAGCGCCGACGTGATGGATCGCAACCTGGACCGCCGAGTCGAAGCGTTGCTCCGGGTCCAGGACCCGAAGGCCGCCGCGGCCCTGGGCGCGATGCTCGACCTGGCCTGGTCCGACGACGTCGACCACTGGTCGCTCGGCGCGAACGGCGACTGGACCCGGGCGCCGCGCAGCGAGACCACCGTCGACTACCAGCAGAAGCTGATCGAGGGGCGCCACAAGGACCGGACCCTGTCCGAGGCCGAAGAAGGCTGACGAGATTGCTCGAGATCGAGGACAAGTTCCGGGTCCACCAGGACTTCGTGCTGCCCGAGCTCAACGGCAACGACGGAGTCGTCGCGGGTGTCAGCCCGGCTCGGACCTACTCGCTGGTGGCGACCTACCACGACACCGAGGACCTCAGGCTCGCCCGTTCCGGCATCACGTTGCGCCACCGCACCGGCGAGGGAACACCGAGCTGGCAGCTCAAGCTCCCCGCCGACCGGCCGGGTGCGCGACATGAGCTCGACGTGCCCGGCGACGAGACGGAGATCCCGGCTGAGCTGCGGCTCGTGGTCCTGGCGCGGGTCCGGCGCGCCGAGCTGGCGCCGCGGGCGACGCTGACCACGGACCGCACGACGTACGACTTGCTGGGCGCCGACAGGCAGGTGGTGGCCGAGCTGGTCGATGACCACGTCGACGCCCACGACGGCGGTCAGCGGGTGGCTCGGTTCCGCGAGATCGAGGTGGAGGACCGCGGCGGCGGCACGGACGTGCTCGACCGCGTGGGCAGCCGGTTGCGCGCCGCCGGCGCCGTGCAAGGCGAGTTCGAGCCCAAGGTGGTGCGCGCCCTCGGCCAGCGCGCGAGTGCCCCGCCGGACCCTCCGCT
>JAVEDJ010000429.1 GCA_030841025.1 Actinomycetota bacterium | reverse complement strand
GGTCCGGTCAGGTCGTAGCCGATGTCGCCGAAGCCGGTCGGGTTCTGGTCGTAGTTCCAGTTGCGGATGCCGCGGGTCGGGTTGCCGGTCGCGTACTCACCGACCACCGCCTTGTTCTGCAGGCCCTTGGCGTACAGGTGGTTCAGGGCGTACCAGTCACTCCAGCCCTCACCCATCGAGCCGGCTTGGAACGAGCCCAGGGAGTCACCGCCGGCGACGTACCGGTTCGACAGGCCGTGGGTGTACTCGTGCTGGATGACGCTGCGGTCGAAGTTGCCGTCCGAGTAGGGGCCCTCGAACGCGTCGTTGATGGGCTCCCACAGGAACATTCCGCTCCACGGCGGGATGCCGTCGGGCAGCGTCAGCATGTAGGCGTTGTCGCGACCGGTGTACGTCGGGGCGCCGCCACTCGCCGCTCCGGCGTGCACCAGCCCGAGGATGGGGTCGCCGCCGTCCGCCTGGAAGTTGCCGGCCGACTCGGTGAAGCCCAGGTCGTAGTACTCGTCGTGGATCGTGTTGTGCGTCCAGAACAGGTTCGTCGCGGCGGGGTCGAGGTCCAGCGCGTACGACGGCGGGACGGCGGCACCCTTCGTCTTCTGCCAGTTCTGGGCGTAGACGTAGTTGAACTGGCTCGTCGGGCTGACCGGACGCGGGCCCTGGTCGGCGGGCACGAGGAAGTTCGAGTAGTTGGCGTAGGAGCTCGCGTTGTTGCCGAGCGTGGTCGGGCCCGGGAGCCCGGCACCGGTCGGGTCGACGTAGCCGCCCGGGGACTGCGGCGTCGGACCGAACGACTTGATGACCGGCTGCCCGCCCTTGGGGGCGCCGGGGAAGTTCTCGTAGACCGTGCCCTCGGACTCGTGGTCCACGAGGCTCTTCTTGAACAGCACCTCGCCGGTCGATGCGTCGACCACGACGTTGTAGGCCTCGTCGAGCTTGTCGATGAACAGCACCTGGTAGGCGGCCTGCACGCCGTCCTTCACCGGGAAAGCGGCCTTCTTGACGTACGACGCCGCCGCGAACGGTCCCTTGGCGAACTTCTGGAAACCGGCCTGCTCGCCGTCGCTCGTCGGCGAGAACGCCTTGCCGGCGATCTTGCTGGCCACCTTGCCGAGGGCGTCGGCCGGGCTCAGCGCGAAGGACCCGGTCAGCTGGTCACCGCGACTCGGGTTGCCCGTGTAGGACAGCACCTTGCCGTCAGCGGTGACGGCGACGTTGAGCCGGCCACCCTGCACGGCCTCGACGCCGTTCCAGGTCTGGGTGAAGGTCACGACGTGGGTCTTGGTGCCGGGCAGGACGTGGTCGCGGGCGACGGTCAGCGCGTCCACCTGCGCTGCTGACATCCCGAAGGCTGCTCGGTTGTCGGCGATCCAGGCGCGGGCCACGTCCTTGGCAGCACCACCGCTGGCCGCGGTCAGGTAGCCGGCGCCGCCGTAGATCGAGCGCGGCGTGCCGAACCGGCTGTCCCAGGTGACCCGGGCGCCCTTGCCGGACGCATTCAGGATCTTGGCGACCGCATCGGTCTGCGCCTTGGTGGCCCGCAGGTCGGCCGCGGCGCGGCGAGCGTCGAACGCGGTGTCCGAGTTGCCCTGTTGGCCCTTGATGTCTCCGGCGAGCGACCCGACCGCGGTGGCGGACTGGGCCGGCGCCAGCGCGGCGGCGAGTGCGATGACGGCGCCGGCCGCAGTGACGTGACGAGTGTTTGGTCTACGCATCGTGGGTAGTCCCCTAGGCGGTGGGCCCGACATGTGACAGCGGTCGGGGCAGCGGTGTGTCGGGGGTCACAACGAGGCGTCGCTGACCAGGTTACGGCCCACGTGGGAACTCATCGATCGCCCAGGCGGTAGGCTGGGTGGCCTGCCGTCGGCGGGTGTACCCCGCAGGCCGCGTCCGACAAACATCCGCGCGAGCGGGCCAGTCGTGGGATGCCGGGCACCAGCTGGCACAACTCGACTTCTGACAGAGCGAAGGGTCCTCGTGGGTTCAGTCATCAAGAAGCGCCGCAAGCGCATGGCGAAGAAGAAGCACCGCAAGCTGCTGAAGAAGACCCGCGTCCAGCGCCGCAACAAGAAGTAGGCGCTCGCTCCGTCACCGGTAGGGGGTGCTGCGAGTGTCCCGCGTCGTCATGGTGACCGGCGTCTCGCGCTATCTCGGCGGCCGCTTCACGCAGCTGCTGCAGGCAGACCCCGACGTCTCGCGCGTCATCGGCGTCGATGTCGTGCCGCCCAAGCAGGACCTGGGCGACGCCGAGTTCGTGCGGGCCGACATCCGCAACCCGATCATCGGCAAGGTCATCGCCCGGGCCGAGGTCGACACCGTCGTGCACATGGCCGTGATCGCCACTCCGCTGGGTGCCGGCGGGCGGGCGATGATGAAAGAGATCAACGTCATCGGGACGATGCAGCTGCTGGCGGCCTGCCAGAAGGCGCCCAGCGTCCGCAAGCTGGTGGTCAAGTCGTCGACGGCTGTCTACGGGTCGTCGCCGCGCGATCCCGCGATGTTCACCGAGGAGCTCGAACCCGAGGGCCTCGCCAGGTCCGGCTACGCCAAGGACTCGGTCGAGGTCGAGGGCTATGTCCGTGGCTTCGCTCGGCGGCGGCCGGATGTGACCGTGTCGACGCTTCGGTTCGCCAACTTCGTCGGTCCGACGGTGCGCACGGCGCTGACCTCGTACTTCTCGTTGCCGGTCGTGCCCACGGTGCTCGGCTTCGACCCACGCCTGCAGTTCGTGCACGAGCGTGACGGTCTCGAGGCGCTGTGGCGCAGCACGCTCGGCGATCATCCGGGGACATTCAACGTCGCCGGCGACGGTGTGCTGACGCTCTCGCAGGCGATCCGGCGCACCGGCCATCCCTCCGTGCCGTTGCCGCAGCCGGCGGCACCGTGGGTCGGTCAGGTGCTGCGGCGAGTCGGGCTGGCCGACTTCACCGCGGAGCAGATCCGGTTCCTGACCTACGGCCGCGTCGTCGACACCGCGCGGATGAAGGACGTTCTCGGGCTCGTACCCCGCTACACGACGGCTGAGGCGTTCGACGACTTCGTGCAGGGGCAGGGGTTGCGCGGGCCGCTGTCGCGCGACAACGTCACGGCCGTGGAAGAGCGTCTGGTGCACGCGGTCACGGGCCGCGGGGATGCGCATGGCTGACGCGCGGGTCATCCCGATCGGCGATGGCGACCGGCCTCGCCGTACGCCGCCGACCTCCTCGACCTCGACCTCGACCTCGGCCGCCAACGCCGTTGCGGCCGGAGCGAACCGCGCGTCCGGCGAGCGCTCCCGACGTCGTACCGCCAGTCCGCTGCTGCCCGAGACAGCCGGCGAGGCGCCGTCGCCGGACACCAGCCAGCGACCTGCGGGCGCCGACTGGGAGAGCAAGGTCGCCGGCGCGCTGGCCTTCGTCCGTCGCCGCATCACCGGCGAGGCGGAGGTGGACGAGTTCGGCTTCGACCCCGAGCTCACCGACTCGGTGCTGATGGCGATGATGCGGCCGCTCTACGACCACTACTTCCGGGTGGAGGTGCGCGGGCTCGAGAACGTGCCGTCCGAGGGCGGTGCCCTGGTCGTGGCCAACCACTCGGGCACGATCCCGCTCGACTCGGTGATGACCCAGATCGCGCTGCGCGAGCACCACCCGGCGCGCCGGCACCTGCGCATGCTGGGCGCCGACCTCGTCTTCCAGACGCCGTTCCTCGGCGAGCTGGCCCGCAAGACCGGAACGACCCTGGCCTGCAACGCTGACGCGGAGCGGCTGCTGGGCAAAGGCGAGCTCGTCGGGGTCTGGCCAGAGGGCTTCAAGGGCATCGGCAAGCCGTTCTCGGAACGCTACAAGCTGCAGCGCTTCGGTCGTGGCGGCTTCGTGTCGGCGGCGCTGCGCAGCCAGGTGCCGATCGTCCCCTGCTCGATCGTCGGGGCGGAGGAGATCTATCCCATCCTCGGCAACATGAAGACGCTCGCGCGGCTGCTCGGACTGCCCTATGTGCCGATCACGCCGACCTTCCCCTGGCTGGGCCCACTGGGGGCGATCCCGCTGCCCAGCAAGTGGATCATCGAGTTCGGCGACCCGATCTCGACGCTGCAGCACGGGTCGGCGGCCGCCGACGACCCCATGCTGGTGTTCAACCTGACTGACCAGGTGCGCGAGACCATCCAGCACACGCTCTACCGCCTGCTGATGGCCCGCCGGTCCGTCTTCTTCTAGGCCGGCCCCCGGTCGCTCGGGCGTGGCGTCCCGCGGGTCGTGGCGCGGGCGAGTCCGCGCGGGCACTTCTCGCCCTGGAGAGCTGGCACCAGGACCGTGGCAGGTCCAGGGCGAGACCGCGGGACACCCAGGGGAGCCCGGGCGCCTGCCGGGTGCGCAGCCTCAGCAGGGAGTGATCGGCGTCGGGACGCAGGGCGGCGCGGGCAGGCTCACCGACACGCTGACCGTCGGCGCCGGGAGCGGTGCGCCGCCCGTGACGGGCGGGGGCGGGACGGTCACGGTCACGGACGGCGGCGTCGGAGGTAGGACGACCACCGGCGGGACGGCTGGCACGGGAACGGGCACCGGCACCGCCACGGACACCGACGGAGGTGCGGCTGGGGACGCGCTGACGGCGCCGCCGCCAAGGACGCCGCCGCTCGACCCGGCCTGAACCGAGGCGCCACCGGCCCCCGCACCGGCGCTGCCCGGCGGCGCTGG
>JAVEDJ010000374.1 GCA_030841025.1 Actinomycetota bacterium | reverse complement strand
GGCGACCGTTCAGCCAGGCGCCGTGCCCGCGTCGCGCCGTCCACACCTCGTCGGTCACCGGGTTCACGACTGCGCCCGCGACCACTGCCTCGCCGACGCGCACGCCGACGCTCACGGCGTAGGCCGGGATCGAGTAGAGGTAGTTGACCGTGCCGTCGATCGGGTCGATCACCCAGGTGATGCCCGTCGTGCCGGCGATCGCGGCACCCTCCTCACCGAGGAAGCCGTCGTCCGGCCGGGCCGCTCGGATCCGCTCGACCAGCAGCCGCTCCGCCGCCTGGTCCATCTCGGTGACCGGGTCGGTGTCACTGCTCTTCGAGCCCACCCGCAGCGCCGCCGGACGCTCGTCGACGATCAGGTGACCGGCCTCGCGGGCCACCTTCTCGGCCAGGCGCAGCAGTTCGGCGGTGTCGGGCCCCAGCGTCGCGTCGGTCACCGGGGAAGTGTCTCCCGGTCAGCCGGCGCCGCACAGCGCGGGTCGGTCGGGGTCGCGCAGGTTGGGGCAGCAGGCGGCGGGACAGATGTCGTGACTGGCCCCGAGCTCGCCCAGCGCCCGGCGTACCGGAGACTCGCCGCGGACGAGTGCGGCCCGCTCGAGCACCAGCTCGCGGATCGATGCCACGAACCGGGACCCGGTCCCGACGGTGGCCGCCCGCGCCGCCGGCAGCTGCAGGCGCCCCGCCGTGGCCATGGCCTCGGTGTCCAGGTCGTACCGCACCTCCATGTGGTCGGACGTGAACCCGATGGGCACCAGCACCACACCGGGGACCCCTTGCGCCGACAGCACCTCCAGGTGGTCGTTGACGTCAGGTTCCAGCCACGGCTGGCTCGGCGGGCCGCTGCGGCTGCAGAAGGAGAGGGAGAACTCGTGGTCCCGGCCGGTCACCGCCGTCACGCCGGCGGTCACCAGCCGGGCGGCGTCCCGGTGCTGCACGACGTACGCACCACCGCCCGGGCCGCTGCCGTCGTTCATGACCTCGGGCACCGAGTGCGTGACGAAGACGAGGTGCGACCCGTCCGGCACGGACTCCAGTGCCTCGAGGGTGTTCTCGACCATGGTCTCGACGAACCCGGGGTGGTTGAAGTAGTGCCGGACGCGGTCCACACTCGGGGCCCGGTCACCCAGCGGCACGGCCGCCGCCGCGAGGTTCTCGCGGTACTGCCGGCAACCGGAGTAGGACGAGTAGGCCGACGTCAGCAGGGCCAGCACCCGTCGGCGACCGTCGTCCGCCAGCCGGGCCATCGTGTCGGTGAGGTACGGCTCCCAGTTCCGGTTGCCCCAGTAGACCGGCAGATCCACGCCGTTCGCTGCGAAGTCGTCCTCGATCGCCGCGATCAGCGCCCTGTTCTGGGCGTTGATGGGACTCACGCCGCCCAGCTGGAAGTAGTGCTGGCCGACCTCGAGCAGGCGCTCCCGAGGGATGCCGCGGCCACGGGTCACGTTCTCGAGGAAGGGCACGACGTCCTCGGGAGCCTCCGGGCCGCCGAAGGACACGAGCAACAGGGCGTCGTACGGCGTGGTGTCGGGCACGCCCGCATCCTCGCAAATGCCGTGTCGGCGCCCTCCCGTACCGTGCCCGGCGTGCTGCGTCCCTACCGCGAGCTGCTCGCGACCCCCGGAGGACTCGCCTTCTCCGCCGCCGGCTTCGTGGCACGCATGCCCATCTCGATGATGGGGCTCGGCATCGTGCTGCTGGTCGTCGCACACACGGGCCGCTACGGCATCGCGGGCGCGGTCTCGGCCACCTTCGCTCTGGTCAATGCCCTGGCCGCCCCCTTGATCGCTCGCCTCGTCGACCGACTCGGTCAGCGGCGGGTGCTGCTGCCCTCCGTCGCGGTGCACGCGGTGTGGCTGATCGGGTTCATCGTGCTGACGTCCCGCGACGCCCCGACGTGGATGCTGTTCCTGACGGCGGCCGGGGCCGGCCTGTTCGCCCCGTCGGTGGGCTCCATGGTCCGGGCTCGGTGGGGTTACGTCCTCGGCTCCGGACCGCGGTTGGACACCGCCTACTCCTTCGAGGCCGTGCTCGACGAGTTCATCTTCGTGCTCGGGCCGCTGCTCGTGACCGTGCTCGCCACGCAGGTCGCCGAACAGGCCGGCCTGGGCACCGCACTGGTCTTTCTCGTCATCGGCTCGCTGGCGCTCACGGCGCACCGGGCCAGCGAGCCGCCGCCGTCACCTGTGCACGAGCACCAGGGCCCCTCGGTGCTGCGGGCACCCGGCATGGCGATCGTCGTGACCACGATGGTTTTCGTCGGTGGCGTCTTCGGTGGCGTCGAGATCAGCACGATCGGCTTCGCCGACCAGAGCGGGCACCCGTCGCTGGCCGGTCCCCTCCTCGCCTGTTACGCCGGGGGAAGCATGGTCGCCGGCCTCGTCTACGGCGGCCTGCACTGGCGGTGGTCGCTGACCCGACGGTTCCTCACCGGTGCCTTCGCGATGACGGTGACGACGGCCGCGCTGCCGTTCGTCCGCGAGCCCGCAGTGCTGGCGCTGCTCCTGGTCGTCGCCGGCATCGGTATCGCCCCGACGCTCATCAGCGGCCTGTCGCTCGTGGAGCGGCTGGTTCCTCCCGGCCAGGTGACCGAGGGCCTCACCTGGGCCACCACCGGCGTCGTCGTGGGACTGTCCCTCGCCTCACCGGTCGCCGGTCGGGTCGTCGACGAGACCGGTGCACGTCAGGCGTTCGTCGTGGGAGCCGGCTCCGGTGCCGCGGCGGTCCTCGTCGGCCTGCTGAGCTTCCGGCGGCTGCACCGGGCCTCGGGGCTGCGCGATGCCTGAGTGCCGGCGGCCGGTCAGGGACCGTCACAGAAAATGTCGAGAAATCGCCGCGACGGTCCGCGCGCCTTCCCGGGTGTGCCGCGGCCTCGCCGTTAGCCTCGCCAAGAGTCGGTTGGCGACCGACCGTCCGTGAGCTCGAGCGGAGGCCCGATGACAGACCTGCGGTTGGTGGCCGTAACCCCCGAGCGAAGCCATCTGGTGCTCGAGGACGCCGAGAGCAACCAGTTCCGCGTGCCGATCGACGAGCGCCTCGCCAACGCGTTGCGTGACCACCGGTCGAGCCGTGGCCCCCAGAAGTCCGGACAGCTGGAGATCGCCTTGGAGAGTCAGCTCACCCCCCGTGAGATCCAGGCCCGGATCCGTGCCGGGCGCAGCCTCGAGGAGGTCGCGGCCGCGGCCGGCATCGCCACCGAACGGGTCGAGAGGTACGCCACCCCGGTGCTCGCCGAGCGCGAGCACGTCGCCGACCAGGCCAAGCTCGCGCCGGCTCGGCGGGCAAGTGCCGGCAGCGCGCCCCGCCTGGGGGAGCTCGTCGAGCAACGCCTGGCGCAGCAGAGCGTCGCGGCCGACTCCGTGACCTGGGACGCCTGGCGCGGCGAGGACGACCGCTGGACGGTCAACCTCAGCTATCTCGCCGTGGCCCGCGAGCGCAATGCCCAGTGGACCTTCGATCCCCGGGGCCGGGTGCTCGCAGCGGCCAACGACGAGGCGCGCTGGCTGGTCGACGAGACGGCGCCCGAGCGCGGCGAGGACGGCACGCCCACACCCGTCCGCCGACTGGCCAGCGTCCCCGTGGCCGAGGGCCACGACGACACGACCGCGGCGGGCTCCGCCGAGTCCGCCGACGAGGTCTACGACCGGGAGGCCGACGAGGGTCGCCACGAGCCGGCCCGGCAGGTGGCCCGGGCGGGGCGTCGTCCGGCGGTCCCCTCCTGGGACGACATCATGTTCGGGGCCCGTCGCCGCGACTAGCTGTACCGCCCTGCGGCTGCGGTCACCGCAGCCGCCGCGCCCCGCTTTGCGCCTGTTCCGGCGGTCGACCACCTTTTCTGCAGCAGGACGTATCAACGCTGCCCCCCTTGCCCTCCTCTGTGTCAGGACGCCCCACCTGACGGCGTCCGGCACCAGCGTCCGCAACCGGTCCGCCGGGTCGGCCAGCGCGAGGGGGACACGCCGTGGAAGGCATCGAGTACAGGACTCGGATGCGCGCCAGGCGTGGCCTGGCCGTCGTGGAATGGGCTGATCGATTTGCTGAGCGGATGCTCGGCGACGACGTCCTTCGGGTCCCACAGCTCTGGGGGGAGCAACGACCCGAGCCCCGGGGGGAGCACGACGGTCGAGACGTCGTCGCCGAGCGGGAACGGATCAGGGAACAGCTACGTCGGACGCATCAGCGGCGCGCCCGACGTCGCCGGACCCTGATCCGTCTCGGATAGCCGTGGGGGCCATGGGGGGTCCGACGGCCGGTGGCCGGAGCGGTGCAGGGGAGCGCTCCGGCCATCGGCCGCCCAGCAGGGCCCGGTGGCCGAGCACGGGCCGTACCGACTCGGCGGCGGCTCCACCGCCAGACGCCGTTGGGGAGGACGACATGCCCAACCTGTCCCGTGCACGGGTGCGGTCGGGGCCACTATCGTGCGCACGTCGGAAGACGAGGGCGGCCTCCGGGTCCCGCACAGCAGGAGGCGTCGAGTGGGAGAGGTCGACGTGGGCGTCCTGGTCCGGACGGCGGCTGCCGGCGACCAGTCGTCGTGGGACGAGCTGGTCGACCGTTTTTCCGGTCTGGTCTGGCACGTCGCGCGGGGCCACCGCCTGGGTCACGCCGACGCCGCCGACGTCGTACAGACGGTGTGGTTGCGACTCGTCGAGTCGATGTCGCGCCTCCGCGAGCCCGCGGCGGTCGGTGGTTGGCTCGCCACCACCACACGCAACGAGTCACTCCGGACGCTGCGGCGCTCCGGACGGGAGGTCAGCGACGACGAGCTCGCGTCGCTGCCGGCCGACGAAGACTTCTCGCCGGAGGCGATGGCCGAGGCAGGCGAGCGCCGCGTCCTGGTGCGGCAAGCCCTGGACCGGCTCTCGCTGCGCTGCCAGACGCTGCTGCGGGCGCTGGCGAGCAACCCCGACACCAGCTACGCCGAGATCTCGGCAGCGCTCGACATGCCGATCGGCAGCATCGGCCCGACCCGCGGCCGCTGCCTCGACCGACTACGCAAGGGCCTTCGGGCTGACGCTCCACACCTGCTCGGGGAGGGATGACCATGCCGGCGGACATCGACCCGCGTGACCAGGCGCTCCTCGATGAGGTGAGCGACGCGCTGGAGGCCACCGACCCGATCCCACCGGAGGTCGTCGCCGCGGGACGTGGTGCGTTCACCTGGCTCACGATCGACGCCGAGCTCGCCGCTCTTGCCGACGACAGCGCGCTCACCGACTCGGGGGTCCGCGGCCCCACGACGACGCGATCGCTGACGTTCGAGTGCGCCACCGGAGTCGTGGTTCTGGACGTGACCAGTGACGGTGACGAGCGACGCATCATCGGGCAGACCGACCGGCCGGCCGACGTGGAGATCCGCCATGGTGGCCCGGCGATCACCTTGTCCACCGACGAGTACGGCAGGTTCCGGGC
>JAVEDJ010000292.1 GCA_030841025.1 Actinomycetota bacterium | reverse complement strand
AGCCATGGCTGACGCGCAGCGAGCGCGGCCAGGTGCTCCTCGTCCTCCGCCGTGGGCGCCGGCTCCCACCGCGCGACCGCGCTGCCGCCGACCACCCGCAGCGAGGGCAGCATCCGCCCTGCGGCGGCGAGGCGCAGCGCGACGGTGACCAGCTCCTGCGCGTGCCGCAGGCTCTCGCCGGCGGCCCCTTCACCCGCGACTAGGTCGGGCCGGCAGAGCAGCGACAGCGCCGCGGGTGCGCCGAGCGGAACGGCGGACGCCGACGTCAGCAGCTCGGGCGCGGCGGCGTCGAGCGCGAGGTCGATCCGGTCCGGCCGTCGCAGCGCCGCAGCGATCCTGGCCTCCGCTGCCACGACCGGCGGGCTCGCGTCCAGCAGGTCGGGCAGGTCCACGGCCGTCGTACCGGCGGAGTCCTCGAGTCCCCAGATCCAGAGCATGCCGACGTGCCACGTGGCGTGCACGAACCGCATCCGCTCTCCTTCCCGGCCGTCCAGCCTCTCACGGAAGCGCCCGGGAAGTCCTCCTCAGCTCGGCGCGCGCCCGGTCCACGCAAGCAGCTCGTCCGCACCGCGAGCGTTGATCACGCGCTCGACGTCGACCTCGCACGCGACGGCGCGCTCGCACCCGTTGACCTGCCACTCGAGCTGGCCCGGCGCGTGCGCGTCGGTGTCGATCGAGAACTCGCAGCCCGCCTCGACGGCCAGGCGCAGCAGCCGCTTCGGCGGGTCGAGCCGCTCGGGCCGCGAGTTGATCTCGACGGCGGTCCCGAACTGCGCGCACGCGGCGAAGACGATCTCCGCGTCGAACGCGGACTCCGGGCGCCCCCGCCCGGTGACGAGCCGCCCGGTGCAGTGGCCGAGGATGTCGCAGTGCGGGTTGGCCACCGCGGCCACCATCCGCCGCGTCATGCCCTCTTCGTCCATCCGGAGCTTGGAGTGGACGCTCGCGACGACGACGTCGAGCCGGCCGAGCAGCTCGTCGCTCTGGTCCAGGGCGCCGTCGTCGAGGATGTCGACCTCGATCCCGGTGAGGATGCGGAACGGCGCGAGCTGCTCATTGAGCGCTGCGACGAGGTCGAGCTGCTCGCGCAGGCGCTCGGGGGACAGGCCGTTCGCGACGGTGAGCCGCGGTGAGTGGTCGGTGAGCACCATGTACTCGTGGCCGAGGTCGCGCGCGGTCGTCGCCATCTCGAGGATCGGGCTGCCGCCGTCGGACCAGTCGGAGTGGACGTGGCAGTCGCCGCGCAGGGCCGCCCGCAGAGCGGCGCCCCCGGCGACGACGGGGCCCTGGACCCCGGCCTCGAGCCGGGCCAGGTAGGCCGGCTCGGCACCGCCGTACGCCTCGGACACCACGCCGGCGGTCACCTTCCCGAGCCCCTTCAGCTCGGTCAGCGTGTTTTCCCGCACATGGGCCGCCAGCTCGTCGGGGCTCAGCGCCACCACCACGGCGGCGGCGGTGCGAAAGGCCTTCACCCGGTACGACGGCTCCCCGGCCCGCTCGAGCAGGAAAGCGATGCGGCGCAGGGCGTCGACGGGCTCCACGTCTCGCACCCTAGACGGCCCGCGGCAGCCGGTTCCGGCGCGGGGCCGCGCCCCGAGGCGTGCGAGGGCTCTGTTGTGACTGTGCAACAACTACTGTGCTGCCATGCCGCCTCGTTCCCCGGCCACTGTCCGGCGCCTCGAGCGCAGCATGGGCGCCCTGGCCGCCGCCGCCATCGCGCGGATGGACGAGGCGCTGCCGTGGTACCGCGGCATGCCGGCCGAGAACCGGTCCTGGGTCAACCTCGTCGCCCAGGCCGGCGTCGCGGCGTTCGTGGAGTGGTTCCGGGCCCCCGACGCTCCACAGGCGATTAGTGCCGACGTGTTCGGCACGGCACCGCGCGAGCTCACCCGGTCGGTGACCCTGCAGCAGACGGTCGAGCTGGTGCGAGTCGTCATCGCTGTCGTCGAGGAGCAGATCGAGTCGATCGCGCCCGGCGACGAAGCGGTGATGCGCGAAGCGGTGCTGCGTTACTCGCGGGAGATCGCGTTCGCCGCGGCTCAGGTCTATGCGCAGGCCGCCGAGGCGCGCGGCGCCTGGGATGCCCGGCTCGAGTCACTCGTCGTGGACGCTCTGCTGCGCGGTGAGGCCGACGACTCGCTGCGTTCCCGTGCGTCGGCGCTGGGCTGGGGCACCCATGACTCGGTCGTCGTGGTGGTGGGACAGACGCCCGACGCCGAGCCGGAGGCGGTGGTCGACGAGATCCGGCGAACGGCCCGCGCCAGCCACCTCGACGTCCTGACCGGCGTCCAAGGTGACCGACTGGTCGCCATCCTCGGCGGAGCGGGTGACTCGGTGCGCGCCACCCGTCACCTTGTCGCGCAGTTCGGCGCCGGTCCGGTCGTGATCGGCCCAGCGGTGCCCGACCTGTTGGCGGCCGGCCTGAGCGCGACCGCCGCCGTCGCCGGGTTGCTCGCCGCGCCGGCCTGGCCCGACGCTCCGCGGCCGGTGCTGGCCACCGACCTGCTGCCCGAGCGCGCCATCGCAGGAGACCCGCTCGCCCGACAGCAGCTGGTGCGCGACATCTACCGCCCGCTCGTGTCCTCGGGCACGGCGCTGGTCGAGACCGCATCGGCCTTCCTCGAGCAGGCCTCGTCCCTCGAGGCCGCCGCGCGGCTGCTCTTCGTGCATCCCAACACCGTGCGCTACCGGCTCCGCCGCGTCGCGGAGATCACCGGGTACACGCCCACGGAGCCCCGGGACGCCTTCGCCCTGCGGCTGGCGCTGGCCCTCGGACGGCTCGAGCGCAGCACCGACGAGCCCGAGCCCAACTTGTAGGATCCCGACAAAGTCCCCCGGGCAGTTTCGTCCGGGTCCATACGGCTGGCGGGCCCCGCGGTGCGCAAGAGTGGGTGGATGCTAGTCATCGTTGCTCCCGGTCAGGGCGCTCAGTCGCCCGGCTTCCTCGGTCCGTGGCTCGAGCTGCCGCACTTCGAGGACCGGCTGCGTTGGCTGTCGGCCTGCGCGGGTCTGGACCTGGTGCACTACGGCACCGAGGCAGACGCCGAGGCCATCCGCGACACCGCGGTGGCCCAGCCCCTGCTGGTGGCCGCCGGCCTGGTGAGCGCGCTCGAGATCTTCCCGCACCCCTCCGATGCGTTTCACGTCATCGGCGCTGCGGCCGGGCACAGCGTCGGTGAGATCACGGCAGCGGCCGGCACGGGTGTGATCTCCGCCGAGCAGGCCATGGTGCTGGTGCGCGAACGCGGCCGAGCGATGGCCGACGCGGCCGCCCTCAAGCCGACCGGCATGACGGCCGTGCTGGGCGGTGAGCCGGACGAGGTCCTGGCCTCCCTGGACAGGCACGGCCTCACCGCAGCCAACAACAACGGCGCGGGGCAGGTTGTGGCGGCCGGCACGCTCGAACAGCTGGAGGCCTTCAAGGCCGACCCGCCCGCGAAGGCGCGGCTCATCCCGCTCTCGGTCGCGGGGGCGTTCCACACCGAGCACATGGCGCCTGCGGTAGAAACGCTCGGCCGCTACGCGCGCGCGGTATCGGTGCATGACCCCCGCGCGCCGTTGATCTCCAACCGCGATGGCGAGGTCGTGCAGACCGGACGCAACGTGCTGGAGCGCATCGTCACGCAGGTGAGCAACCCGGTGCGCTGGGACCTGTGCATGCAGGCCATGGCCGACCTGGGTGTGACCGGAGTCATCGAGGTGCCCCCGGCCGGCACCCTCACGGGCCTGATCAAGCGCTCGCTGCCTGGCGTCGAGACGGTCGCGCTCAAGACGCCGGCCGACCTGGATGCGGCCCGTGACCTGGTCGCGCGCCACGGCAGCGCCTCGCCCATGGACAGCTCGCCGACCTGGCGCATGCTGGTCGCCAAGACCAAGGGCCACGTCCGCGTTTCCGACGCGCCCGTCGGGACACACCTGACGCCGGGGACCGCGGTCGCGACGCTGGTGACGTCCCGGGACGAGCACCCGGTCGTCGCCGAGCACGGCGGCACGGTCGTCGAGTGGCTGGTGGAGGACGGCGACCCGGTCTCCCCCGGCCAGCCGATCATCCGGCTGCACCCCGAAGGGGTCCACTCGTGAGCCAGAGCGGCGGTGACTCGAGCGACGAACGCGGCAGAGCGGAGGACGAGCAGGTGGCAGCCCCGTCCCTCAAGTCGTCCGTCGGCGCGGCGCACGCGCGCATCCTCGGGCTCGGCGGCTACCGGCCGACTCGTGTAGTGACCAACGATGAGATCTGTGAGCTGATCGACTCCACCGACCAGTGGATCCGCGAGCGCTCCGGCATCGAGACGCGGCGCTTCGCCGCGCCGGACGAGTCGGTCGTCGACATGAGCGTCGCCGCGGGTGGCAAGGCGATCGCGCAGGCCGGCCTGCAGCCCGAGCAGATCAGCGCGGTCATCGTCGCCACGGTGACCCACCCGCTGCAGACCCCCTCGGCCGCCGCCGACGTCGCGCACCGGCTGGGTGCCACCGACGCGGCGGCGCTCGACGTGTCCGCCGCGTGTGCCGGGTTCTGTTACGGCGTATCGATGGCCAACGACATGGTGCGCGGTGGCAGCGCGGAGCATGTCCTCGTCATCGGCTGCGAGAAGCTCTCGGACTTCACCGACTCCTATGACCGCTCCACGGCGTTCATCTTCGGCGACGGAGCCGGCGCGGTGGTCATCGGTCCGTCCAACGAGCCGGGCATCGCCCCGACCGTGTGGGGTTCCGACGGCTCTCAGTACGACGCCATCACTCAACGCGCGTCCTGGATCGACGTACGCGACAGCGACATCGAGTTCCCTGCACTGACCATGCAGGGACAGAAGGTGTTCCGGTGGGCCGTCTGGCAGATGGCTCCGGTGGCCAAGAAGGCACTCGAGGCCGCCGGCATCACGGCTGACGACCTGGGGGCCTTCATCCCCCATCAGGCCAACATGCGCATCATCGACGCGATGGCGAAGACGCTGGGACTGCCGGCACACGTGCCGGTCGCGCGAGACATCAAGGACACCGGCAACACATCGGCAGCGTCGATCCCGCTCGCGATGGAGCGCATGCTCGAGACGGGCGAGGCCAAGAGCGGCGACCTAGCGCTGCTCATCGGTTTCGGCGCCGGCCTCGTCTACGCCGCACAGGTCGTGCGGCTGCCCTAGCCCCACCCACCACTGTCCCGCCAGTCGCGCGGGCGAGCGTCACCAACCGAACACGAAGGAGCGAGAAGTCCATGGCCGCAAGCGAGCAGGAGATCCTCGAAGGTCTCGCCGAGATCGTCAACGAGGAGACGGGCATCCCGACGTCGGACGTCCAGCCGGGCAAGTCGTTCACCGACGACCTCGACATCGACTCCCTCTCCATGATGACCATCGTCGTGAACGCGGAGGAGAAGTTCGGCGTCCGCATTCCCGACGACGACGTCAAGGGCCTCAGCACGGTGGGAGACGCCGTTTCGTACATCCAGAAGGCGAGTGCCTGAGCTCATGACCACCACCCCCCTGACCGACGCCCAGCGCGTGGTCGTGACCGGGCTCGGCGCGACGACGCCTCTGGGCGGCGACGTCCCGAGCACCTGGTCGGCCATGCTGGCCGGCAGGTCCGGGGTCAAGGTGCTGACCGAGGAATGGGTCGACGCGCTGCCGGTGCACATCGCGGCACCGGCAGCGGTCGATCCCAGCGAGCAGCTGGAGCGCGTCGAGGTCAAGCGCAACGACCGCAGCGGCCAGTTCGCTCTCATCGCTGCCCGCGAGGCGTGGGCCCACGCCGGCACACCGGACATCGACGGTGACCGCCTGGGCGTGGTCATCGCCACCGGCATCGGCGGCGTGCTGACGCTGCTGGCCAACTACGACCTGCTGGTCCAGAAGGGGCCGCGCCGGGTGCATCCCCTCGCGATCCCGATGCTCATGCCGAACAGCGCGGCGGCCCACGTCGGCCTCGATCTCGGCGCCCGGGCCGGCATTCACACGCCGGTCAGCGCGTGCGCCTCCGGCGCCGAGGCGGTGGCCTACGCGGTCGACATGATCCGTTCCGGCCGCGCAGACGTGGTTGTCGCCGGTGGCACCGAAGCCGCCATCCACCCACTGAACCTGAGCGCCTTCGCACAGATGCAGGCACTCTCCACGCGCAACGACGAGCCCGAGCGCGCGTCCCGGCCCTACGACAAGGGCCGTGACGGGTTCGTGCTCGGCGAGGGCGCGGGCCTGGTCGTGGTGGAGAGCATGGAGCACGCAAGGGCGCGCGGCGCGACGATGTACGCCGAGATCGCCGGTTCCGGCATCACCTCCGACGCGCACCACATCGCCGCACCCGACCCAGTCGGCCGAGGCGCGACGCGAGCCATGCAGTTCGCGCTCAAGGCAGCCGACCTGACACCGGCCGACGTCGTACACATCAATGCCCACGCCACGTCGACGCCCACGGGTGACGTCGCCGAGGCACGCGCGATCGCCGGGGTGCTCGGCGAGCATGCGGCCGGGGCGTGCATCTCCGCGACGAAGTCCATGACCGGTCACCTGCTCGGCGCGGCGGGCGCCATCGAGACGATCGCAACGGTGCTGGCCCTGTATGAGCGGAAGGCGCCGCCGACGGTGAACCTCGACGACCCCGACGACGACGTCAAGCTCGACATCGTGCGCGGTGAGCCGCGCACGCTGCCCGACGGGCCACTGGCAGCACTGAACAACTCGTTCGGATTCGGCGGCCACAACGTGGCCCTAGCGGTGCGGAGCGTGGATCAGTGACGGTGACGAGCACACCACCCACCAGCGCGGGGTCCAAGCCGGTCATCGACCGCGCGGACGACCCGCGCAACCCGCGTCTGCGGCTGGAATCGCTCTTCGACGAGGGCACGCTCACGCTCCTCACCGACGAGGACGACTCCGGCATGCTGACCGGCATCGGGCAGATCGAGGGAGCCACCAGCGTCGCGTTCTGCTCGGACGCGACGATCCAGGGCGGCGCCATGGGCGAGGCCGGCTGCAAGGCCATCCTCGTGGCCTACGAGCGCGCGCTCGCCGACGGCGTACCGGTCATCGGCCTGTGGCACTCCGGGGGCGCGCGGCTGCGCGAGGGCGTCGTGTCGCTGCACGCGGTAGGCGAGGTGTTCGCCATCATGACGCGCGCGTCGGGCAAGGTGCCGCAGATCTCGGTCGTGCTCGGCCCGGCGGCCGGTGGCGCCGCCTACGGTCCGGCGCTGACCGACGTGGTGATCCTCGGGCCCGAGGGACGGGTCTTCGTGACCGGGCCCGACGTCGTCCGCTCGGTGACCGGTGAGGACGTCGACGCGCTGCGGCTGGGCGGCCCCGAGCCGCACGGCCGCCGCTCGGGTGTCGTGCACGTCGTCGCCGAGACGCAGGAGGCTGCCTACGGTGAGGCCCGGCGGCTGGCCGCGCTGCTGGGCGACCAGCGCACGATCGGCGAGGTCGAGGACCGCGACCTCGCGTCGCTCCTGCCCGAGTCGCCGAAGCGGGCCTATGACGTGCACCCGATCGTCGAGTCGCTGCTCGACGAGGGCAGCAGCCTCGAGCTGCACCCGAAGTGGGCGCCGAACGTCACGACCACTCTCGGCCGCCTGGGCGGTCGCACGGTCGGCGTCATCGCGAACAACCCGCTGCGGCTCGGCGGTTGCCTCGACTCGGCGTCCGCCGAGAAGGCGGCGCGCTTCGTCCGGATGTGCGACGCGTTCGGCGTGCCGCTGGCCGTGGTGGTCGACGTGCCGGGGTACCTGCCCGGTGTCGGCCAGGAGTGGGACGGCGTCGTACGACGCGGTGCCAAGCTGCTGCACGCCTTCGCCGAGGCCACGGTGCCGCGGGTGACGCTGGTGACCCGCAAGGCCTACGGCGGCGCCTACCTCGCCATGAACTCCCGCTCGCTCGGGGCGACCCGGGTGTTCGCGTGGCCCGGTGCGGAGGTCGCCGTCATGGGCGCCGTCGCCGCGGTCCGCATCCTGCACCGGCGGCGGCTGGCCGAGGTGGCCGAGGACGTGCGCGGCGAGGTCGAGGCGGAGCTGGCGGTCGAGCACGAGAAGCTTGCCGGCGGGCTGGCCCGGGCCCAGGAGATCGGCGTGATCGACGAGGTGATCGAGCCGACGCGGACCCGCTCGGCGATCGCCCAGGCCATCGCCGCCGCCCCCGCCACCCGCGGCAACCACGGCAACATCCCCCTGTAGCCCACCCCGCGGCTCGACCACGTGGCTCGCGATTCGACCACGTTGGGTAGGCCAGGGGGTACGACAACAGGCCTAGACGCCTGTTGCCGTCGCCTTCCGCCTACCTAACGTGGTCGAAGCGGCGGGGGTGGGGTGCCGCGGGTCCGCGGGTGGGGCGGCCGCGTCAGACGACTTGGTGGAGCCAGCGGACGGGGGCACCGTCGCCGGCGTAGCGGAACGGCTCGAGCTCCTCATCCCACGCCTTGCCCAGCAGGGCCTGCATCTCCTGCATGACGCTCGTGGCCGGGTCACTGGTCGCGCGGGCAAGAGCCGCCCGCAGCCGGTCCTCGCGCACCATGATGTCGCCGTGCACACCGGTCGTGGCGTGGAACAGCCCCAGCGTCGGGGTGGAGGAGTAGCGCTCGCCCTCCGCGCCCGCGCTCGGCTCCTCGGTCACCTCGAAGCGCAGGTGCAGCCAGTCCCGCAGGGCCGACGCCAGCGAGCCACCGGTGCCTGGGTCGGCCTGCCAGGACAGCTCCGCCCGGTACATGCCGGGGGCCGCCGGCTGGGGCGTCCACTCCAGGGTCACGCGCATGCCAAGCACACCGCCGATGGCCCACTCGACATGCGGGCACAGCGCCGACGGAGCGGCATGGACGTAGACAACGCCACGAGTCGTCACCGGGTCCTCCTTGCTTAGGTGCGAGGTGCGCCTTCCCCAGCGGCCTCACTGCAAGGACGATCCGTGACGCTGCCACTCAGGGCGGGCGCCGTACGTCGGGTCCATGGTGCCACATCCGTCACATCGGCACCAGCGGTTGCCACATGTGGCGCCGGCCACACCTTTCGCACCGTTTTCGCTGGCGGCCTGAAGTCCGGGCCGCTACGCGCCGATAACCTCGAGTAGTTCTGTCCACACTCCTACGACGGAGGGCGCTGCCCCGTGCACAACCCCGAGGTCCTGATGGCCGAGGCGTACGACGAGGGTGTCGTCTCGGAGGTCATCCGCCCGGCCGCGATCATCCCGGAGGAGTCCGCCCGGGCCATCCTCGTCGAGCTGGCCTTGCTCGACGTGCAGAACGGCGGCGTCTGGCAGTCCGAGCCGTCGCTGTGGAGCCGGTACGACCGCCCCTGGCAGGGCTACGGGTCGCCCGCTGGCGCGGAGCTGATCGGCACGATCCAGGTCGCCTACGGCACGCCGACCAAGTATGAGATCACGATCTACCGCGCGACCGTCACCCGCTTCGGCACCGAGGCCGGCTGGACGGTCCACACCCTGTGCGATGAGGCCCTCGGGTTCGGCAAGCTGAGCCTCGAGAGCTGCCCGCGGGCGACGCTGGGCGCGCCACCCAAGCCGTTCCGGTTCTAGATCAGGGAGCGGTGGCGACGCTGGCCTGCAACGTCGTCGACCGCGTCTCCATCACCGGCTGCCCCGATGTGCAGGTATAGGTCGTCACCTCGAAGCGGACCGGGTAGGTGCCGGCCTTCTCCCAGCCGTGCCGGACGACATAGGTGTCATCGAGCAGCCCGGCGACCGGCGCTGCAGCACCACATGCCTGCACGCTCGCCGAGCCGACGCCTGCGTCACCCCAGTCCTCGGTGCGACCGCTGAAGATGCCCTCCCCGTCGGTGTAGTGCACG
>JAVEDJ010000271.1 GCA_030841025.1 Actinomycetota bacterium | reverse complement strand
GAACACCGCATCCGTCGCGGCGTTGACGTCGACCGCGGCGCCGACATCGCCCGGGTCTGGCGTGAGGTGGCGCTGGATGCGCCACCACAGGGCTGCGGCGGCGTGGTCGTCGGGCAGCGGGCCGTCGCTGGTGGCGAGGCGCAGGATCGCGCGGGCGTCGAGGCCGGTGCGGCTGATCGCGGCGAGCTGCTCGGCCAGCTCGGGGGTGAACGGGTCTCGGGCGGTATCGGGAGCGGTGGTGTGCAGCAGCGGTGCCCATTCGGCCATGGCCGGACTTCGGTCGCTGGCCGCGCGCTCGTCGAGGGCGCGCTGCCAGCGGGCCGCGGCGACCGAGATCTGCGGTGGGCCGGTCGGGTGCTGGTCAGCTTCCGGGACCTGCATCGCAGCGCGCCACTCGGCGACGTCGGCCAGCAGCTCGGCGCTTGGTGGGGCGCTGGTGCGTGCCCACTGCGGCAAGCGTTGGTTGTCGGGGTCCTCGGTGGTGACGGTCGCGCGCAGGCGTGCGGCAAGGTCTTCAACGAGCGCGGCGCGGGGCGGTCAGGTACGGGCCCCAGGTGGCGTGTTCGGTCAGCGTGGCGGGTACCGCGGGGATCCACGGGAGCGGGCCCGGGCCGGCGTTAGTTAAGGAGCCCAGAAGGTCAGGGAACGTGTCGCCCGGGCCGCCAGGATGCTCGGCCTCGAGCAGGTGCTGGACCGCATGCCGAGGGCGCTCTCTAGAGGTTAGCGACAGCGGGTGAGTTGACTTGGTCTCGACGGAGGGCCACCCCTGAAGAGGCACAGAGAAAGCTCCGGCGCACACCGTGCATCTCGTGACGCCACCTAAGCGGCGCCGGCCCCTTCCGCCTTGCTCGTCGGGCTTGACGGGTGAGTCCACCCGTGGGAAAGCCAGTGCGGCACCAGAGGTGCGACAACGTCAGTGCTGTACGGAGTCGTAGTCGGCACCCGGCGACGTGGCCACCGTGACATCGGCTGTTGCGTCGCGCAGCACGGTCGCCATCAGAGTCGTGTTCCGTGCAGGCATAACCGGCGATCTTGGCGGCGGGGTACCGGGAGGCCGGGGACGGGTTCCGAGGTGCCAGTGCCCTAACGGCCGCAAGGTGCGCGCCGGAGAAGTGACCGGCGAGCACGACCGGCCGACGTCCGGGCCGCCCAGTCGCCTGCCAAGGTCGCGGGCTCGATCGGCGGAGGCTCCCAGTTTCGCCGGCGCAGCGCGCGGTCACCCTGGAATAGTCCGCAGTCGACGAGGAGCCGACCGTCACCCGTTTCGGGCAAGAACCGACTACCTGTCACCGTGCCACAGGCGCCAAGGAACCTGAGGCGTGGCGGCAGGTCAGTTATGGCAAGTCCAGCTCGCGCCCGCTCACGGACTCCGCCAGCACGCGCACCCAGAAGGTCTCCGCGTCGTCTGGCAGCCAGGCCGGAACACCGAGTGCCTCGTACCGCGCTATCGCTGCGTCGCTGTACTCCATCACTGCCTGCCCCTTGACGACGACGCTCCAGGCGCGACGGGTGTGCAGGTCGACCTCGTCGGCCTCGAGAGCCACCAGACCGCCGACCGAGGCTGTGTCCAGCTTGTTCCCCCAGGAGCTGCGAAACACCGGGCTCGTGCTGTCCATCCCGAAGTTGATGGGCAGGATCTCGGGCTCGCCGCGGTGAACGAAGCCCAGGCGGCCCATACGACTCTCTCTGAGCAGCAACAGGCACTCGTCCATGGACAGAACGCGCAGCCCACGACGATCGGTCGGCCCGATGTGCGTCACGACTACCACCTCCGATGCTCGTCTTCCACGGTAGGCGTCCCACTCATTGACGGTCAGGGCTGTTGGTCCCGTCCGCAGGAGCCGTTGGACCGAGCGGCGCGAGGCGCCGCCGGCCGACCCTCCAGAACGCCAGGGTCCGGCCCGAAGGGGAGCGGGTGTCCACTCGATTTGCCGTGGCGGCGGTCGGGACCTATCCGGGACCAAGGTCGCTCTCCGGGACGCCACCGACAAACGAGAAGGCCGGGACCTCGCGGTCCCGGCCTACTGAGTGCCGGTGCTACTTCAGGAAGCCGCAGCGCTGCACGATCGGAAGCCGCTCCCACATCCGTCCGAAGCCGAAGGTCCGTTCGGCCGAGGTGAGTGCCAAAAGGACCAGCACCATGGCGTAGATCAGGTGATCGTCCATGAACGGGTTGTTCTCCGGAGGCAGGACGACGGTCCACATCATCACGAGGAGGAGCGAGCCGGCAGCCGCTGCGAAACGCATCCCGATGCCGAGCATTCATGCAGGGGTTCTTTATCTGGGGCGCTTTCACCATTGTTGTCGCGGCGTTCTGCGTCTGGCGGCCACGGGCCGCACGAATCTTTGTCGGCTTCTTCTTTGCTGCGATGGGCCTGGGTATCCACGGTGGGTTCATCGCCACGAACCCCCAGAGTTACGTCGACTTCGCCGCTAACTCGTCGTGGCCGATCTACCGAGACATGGGGGTGTGGCTGACCGAGCCGAATCCGTTGGCCTTCGGCATCTTCATGCTCCGGAGGCGCGCGGGGACCCCAACGAGGCCGTCGCCGCGGCGACGGCCTCGCTACCAAGAAAATGCAGGTCAGAGGCCTGATCACCGATCTGAGACGCCTCGGGACGATCAGGGTCGTAAGGCCCGATCGGCAGTGCCCTCGGCCCCTGTCGCCCGGTCACCGTTCGACCGACGATGGGACCACTCCAACAACTGACAAGGACGTGGTTCTCGTGACCAAGCGACTTCAGGCCCTCGGCGTCGTGCTTGCGGTGATCGGTCTCGGTTTCTTGGCCGGTGCCGGTGTTGCCTACGCCAGAGTGCAGGCTGGATACGACTCCCTTCACGCGCTCAGCGCGGCCCAGAACGTCGAGCTGACCTACAACGCCGACGGCCAGCTCGCCGACGACGAAGGCTCGACAGAGGAAGCAACGGCGATCATGTCCTTGCTGCAGGATGACTGGAAGTACCCGGTCGTCACGTCCGACCTCAACCCGAACGACCCTGTGGTCAACACGGCCTCCGAGTACATGTACCAGATGGCCACGATCACCTACCACACGATCACCCGCCCCCAGACCGTTGTCCTCCCGGAGGACGTCACGGCTGAAAACGGCAAGGTGTTCAAGGCCGGCAGCTACGACTTCAACCCGAACGGTAAGTACTGGACGGGCTACGACCGCTCGAACCCGATCGAGGCCATCGCTCGCGACCAGGCATGGTCGGGTACTGCACACGGTCTGACCGCGGAGCTCGGTGTGGGCACCGTGACCCACTCGGCGCTCCAGCTGGGTCTCGCTCTCGCCGGGATCCTGGCCGGCCTTGGGCTCACGATCATCCTCGCCGGGCTGGGTCTTGTCTGGGCCGGGAGGGCGCCCGCAGAGAAGGTGGCGCCGGTCGCCGAGCGCAGCGCGGAGCCCGTCCTGGTCTGACGGCACGGCGGTGAAGATGGGGCGACCTACGGGTCGCCCCATCTGTACGTAGCGACCATGAACGACCTCCCGGACGTCAGCACGAGAGTGCGGCTACGTCAGGGCACACCCGAGGCTGTCGGGACCTGTACCGCGGCGAACCGAATCGACTACATCCTGCTGTCCCCCGCGTTGTTCGCGAAGGTGACCGGAGGAGGCATCTTCCGGATGGGCGCATGGGGAGGGAAGAACGACAGCCTGTGGCCGCACTACGACACGGTCACGAAGGCGACCGACGCGGCCTCGGATCACGCAGCCATGTACGCCGACATCCGCCTGACCTGAAGGACGGTCCGGCCGACCGGCTCAGGACTGCGTCCGGTGCCTGACTCTGCTGAAGGCGGCGAGGGCCTTGTCGTCGGCGTCGGGTAGTGAGTGCAGGTACTTCTGGGTGGTCTGGATCTGGGCGTGCCCAAGCCGGTCCATCACGGTCTTCAGGTCGGCGCCCCCCGCCAGCAGCCATGAGGCGTGGGCGTGGCGGAGGTCGTGCACGCGCACCTGGAAGTCGATCCCTGCGCGCTCGAGGGCAGGCAGCCAGTACTTGGTGCGGAAGGGTGTTGCGCGACAGCGGGATTCGGACCTTTGGTCTGGGTGGAGGGGAAGAGCAGGTCGTCGCGGTCCAGCCCCATCGAGGCGATGCGGGCGGCGAGGCTGTCGAGAAGGTCCTGGCTCACTCGCAACGTTCGGAACTCGTTGTCTTTGGGGTAGGCCTTGAAGACCATGCGTTCCCCGGTGGGGGAGATCTTCTTCGACACCTCGACCACGGTCTCTTCGATCGCGATGACCCTACGGAGGAAGTCGACGTGCCGAGGCCGGAGTGCGACCAGCTCGCCCCAGCGCATTCCCGTCTCGATGTCGGTCAAGACCAGGTCGCGGAACCGGTCGGGGATCTCGGCGAGCCGCCGCTCGAACTCCTCCGGGGACAGGATGCGGACCTTGCGCGGCGGGACCTTGGGCAGCTCGGTGTCCGCGCACGGGTTGTGCAAGATCACCCGGTCCCGGACCGCCCGCTTGAAGATGCCGTGCAGCATGACGTGGTACTTGCCGAGGCCGCGCGGCGACAGCCCGCCGCCGGCTGCACTCTCACCGGGCTCCACACTATGTGACATGAGGGTGCTCGGCCCAAGCATTAGCGGGTACGGCCGTCGCGCTCGACGAGCAGCAGCACGCCCGAGCACTGGCGGCCGGCGGCCGGCTGGCGGCCGAGGGTCTGCGCGTGCTTGGCGTGGCGATGCGGGTCTGGCCCGAGAACGCGACCGTCCCGCAGGGTGCCGCCATCGCCATCGCCATCGCCATCGCCATCGCCCGCGACCTCGGCCTCGCCGGCGACGGCGCCCGGGTCGTCACGGGTGCCGAGCTCGGCACCCTCGACGACACCGCTCGGATTGAGGCGGTGCGCGGCACAACCGTCTACGCCCGGGTATCCCCCGAGGACAAACTCAGGATCGTCGAGGCGCTGCAGCGCGACGGCCACGTGGTGGCGATGACCGTCGACGGGGTGAACGACGCACCGGCTCTCAAAGCAGGCCGAAATCGGCGTCGCCATGGGCATCATGGGCACCGACGTCACCCAGGATGCCGGAGACATAGTGCTGCAGGACGACAACTTCGCGACCATCGTCGGCGCCGTGCGCGAGGGCCGCGTCATTTTCGATAACATTCGCAAGTTCATCCGCAATCCTCAGCGGCAATCTCGCCGAGGTCGCCGTGATGGTCCTCGGACCGTTGCTCGGTACGCCGATCCCGCTCCTCCCGTTGCAGATCCTGTGGCTCAACCTCGTAACCGATGGCCTGCCGGCCATGGCGATGGCCGTCGAGCCACCAGAACCCGGCGTCATGCAGCGTCCGCCCCCACCGCTTTGCGAGAGCCTGCTCGGATCCGACCGAGGAAAGCGGATACTCGTGCGCTGCGCGGCGCTCACATTCATGGTGAGTTCCCTCATATCTGCTGTTCCGTGCCGACGACCCGGCTTGGCAGACTTTGCTCTTCACTTCGATCGCGTTCGCCGAGCTCATAGGCACGTTCGCCATGCGCTCCGAAAGCGTTTCGCTGCGCCGTCTCGGACCGCTCACCAACCGCTCGCTTGTTGGCGCAGTTGCCCTGACTGTCGCACTTCAGATCCTGTTGGTGGCCCTCCCGGTCACCCGCGACCTGCTCGGCCTGGAGCCGCTCGACGCCACCCACTGGGGGTTCGCGATCGCCCTCGCCCTCGCGTGTCTGGCCTTCGTCGACATCGACAAGGCGATCCTCCGACGTGCACCTATGCATCGCTGAGTCGGTGACCGCCCGAACTACCCCGTGCAACAGGTCTTTCGGCCCTCTACAGCACGGCGCGGGAGCAGTGAAGGTTGGCGGAGCACCAGTACACAACGGAGGCAGCGGCATGACCACCCCAGTTCTTTTCCACGAGGCACGCACCTTTACCTCGGTGGCAGCAGCGGCGCGCACTGTTGATGCCACGAAGATCTACGGCATAGGCGAGACCGAAGTCAGGGCCCTGGACGGCGTCACGGTCGCGTTTGCCCGCGCCCAATTCACCGCGATCATGGGGCCCTCGGGGTCCGGCAAGTCCACGCTGATGCACTGCGTCGCTGGGCTGGACAGCCTGACCTCTGGGCGTGCCTTCATCGGTGAGGCAGACCTGAGCGCCCTGAACGACCGGGAACTGACAATCCTGCGCCGCGACCAGGTCGGGTTCATCTTCCAGGCCTACAACCTGCTGCCGACGATGACCGCAGCCGAGAACCTCACGCTGCCGCTTCGCCTCGCCGGCCGCAAGCCCGACCGTGAGTGGCTCGACACCGTGGTAGAGGTGATGGGCCTTCGCGACCGGCTGCACCACCGGCCGAGCGAGATGTCCGGCGGCCAACAGCAGCGCGTCGCCGTCGGGCGGGCCCTGGCCACCCGGCCACAGATCGTCTTCGCCGACGAGCCGACCGGAAACCTGGACTCCAAGGCGGGGACCGAGGTCCTGGAATTCATGCGTAACGCCGTGGACCACATGGGTCAGACCATCGTCATGGTCACCCACGACCCGATGTCCGCCGCCTACGCCGACAGCATCATCTTCCTCGCCGACGGTCGCATCGTCGACGAGATGGCGCACCCGACAGCCGGTCGAGTGCTGGAGCGCATGAAGCAGTTCGGGGAATGAAACACCGTGTTCTTCACCACGATCAAGGGGCTCATCGCCCACAAGCTCCGCCTCTTCGCCACCGCCCTGGCTGTCACCCTGGGTGTCGCCTTCATGGCCGGCACGCTGGTGCTCACGGACACGGTCGGGAGGACCTTCGACGACCTGTTCGGTAATGTCTACAAGCAGACCGACGTCGTCGTCCGCAGCCAGGCCGCCTTCGGCGCCGGCGCCGTCGTGCAACGCGGGCGAGTGAGCGAGTCCCTGCTCACCGAGGTACGCGCAGTGCCGGGCGTCGCGCAGGCACAGGGCGGGGTCTTCGGCTACGCCCGACTCATCGGCAGCAACGGCGACGCCCTGGGCAACCCGGCCGCCGGTGCCCCCACGATCGGAGGGGACTGGACTGAGTCCGCGCGGCTGAACCCGTACGACCTTGTGACGGGCAGCCCGCCAGCTGCGGATGACGAGGTCGTCATCGACGCCGCGAGCGCCAACATCGGCAAGTTGGCAGTCGGCGACACGACGACCGTCCTCGTCCAGGGCCCGCCACAGCGGGTACGAATCAGCGGCATCGCGAGGTTCGGCACCGTGGACAGCCCCGGCGGCGCGACCGTGGTGCTGTTCCGGCACACCGTGGCGCAGAAGTTGATCGCCGAGCCTGGAAAGTTCGACACCATCTCCGTCGTCGCCGCACCCGGCGTCACCCAGCAGCAACTGGCGGCTCGCGTCGCGAAGATTCTGCCGGCAAGCGCCGAGGCCGTGACCGGCGCCGCAATGACGAAGGAGTCCCAGGCCGCAATACGCCAAGCGATGGGATTCTTCCGGACCTTCATGCTGGTCTTCGCCGTTGTCGCCTTGCTGGTGGGCGCGTTCATGATCTTCAACACCTTCTCTATCACGGTGGCCCAGCGGACCCGCGAGAACGGTCTGCTGCGCGCCCTCGGCGCGAGTCGCCGCCAGATCCTCGCGTCGGTCCTGCTCGAAGCCCTGGCCGTCGGCGTCATCGCCTCCCTTCTCGGCATCGTCGGCGGCCTGGGTGTGGCCATCGGGCTGAAGGAGCTGCTCGGCGCCGTCGGCATCCCGGTGCCAGCCGGAAGTGTCGTGTTCAAGCCCGCCACAGTGGTCATCTCGATGGTGGTCGGGGTCGGCGTCGCGCTCCTGGCGGCGTTGTCCCCGGCGAGGAAGGCCGCCGAAGTGCCACCGATCGCCGCCATGCAGCGCGGTCTGGTGGGCAGCACGGGCTACGGCTCCAAGCGACGTGTTTACATCGGGTCCGGACTCCTGCTCGGAGGTCTCGCGACCCTGCTCATCGGACTCTTCGGCGCGGTGAGCGAGGGGGTCATCCTGGTAGGAACCGGAGCGCTGCTCGTGTTCTTCGGCGTGTCGACCCTCGGGCGCACGATGTCCCTTCCACTGAGCAAGCTCATCGGCGCCCCGCTGCCACGCCTGCGGGGGGTTACCGGTGAGCTGGCCCGCGACAACGCGATGCGCAACCCCAAGCGCACCGCCGCGAGCGCCTCGGCGCTGATGATCGGAGTCGCGCTCGTAGGCTTCATCACGATCTTCGTGTCCTCGACCAAGGCGTCCGTGGAACAGGCCGTCGACCAGTCGTTCATCGGCGACATCGTCGTCACCTCCGGCGGCGGAATGTCGGGCGGCGTCGACCCCAGCCTGGCCAAGCGACTCGACCTGCTGCCCGAAGTTGCCAACGCCACTGGTCTGCGGCAGGGTTTCGCCAGCGTCGAAGGCCAGGTCGAGTTTGTCACCGGAGTCAACACCGCCACTGCGTTCGACGTGTTGGACATCGTCCCGATCAAGGGCCGCGCGGTTGACCTCGGTCGGTCCGGGGTCGCCATCAGGCAAGACGTCGCGACGAACAAGCACCTGGCGATCGGAGACGTCGTCTCGATTGTGTTCAGGGACACCGGCGCCCAGCAGCTCCGGGTGGCGATGATCTATGCCCACGGCCAGTTCGTCGGCCTGCAGGAGGTGCATCCGTCCTACCTGCTCGGAATGCCGGCGTACGACGCCAACTTCGCGACTCACTTCGACATGCAGATCAACATCAAGCAGGCCGGCGATGTGTCAGAGGCCGCGGCCCTGGCCGCCGTGGAACGCGCGGCCAAGCCCTACGCCGGGGTCTCGGTGCTCAACCGGGCAGGCTTCAAGAAGCAGCAGACCGCGCCACTGAACCAGATGCTGGCACTGGTCTACGCGCTCCTCGGACTGGCCATCTTCATCGCGCTCCTCGGTATCGCCAACACGCTGGCGCTGTCCATTTTCGAGCGCACCCGTGAGATCGGCCTGCTCAGAGCGGTGGGCATGACTCGCGCGCAGCTGCGGTCCTCGATTCGCTGGGAGTCGGTCATCATCGCGGTGCAAGGCACAGTCCTGGGCCTGGCGATCGGGCTGTTCTTCGGCTGGGCACTGGTCGGGGCGCTCGAAGACGAGGGCCTGACGGTCTTTCGGGTCCCTTACGGCAGCCTCAGCATCATCGTCGCGCTGGCAGCTGTCGCTGGGATGGTTGCAGCGATCGGCCCCAGCCGGCGGGCTGCGAAGCTCAACGTGCTCAAGGCCGTGACCAGCGACTGATGTTCCCGAAAACTAGGTGACAGCACGACTGTGCGTCCTAAGCATCCTCACCCGCTCCCCGGACGAGTCGGGTCAGCAGACAGAGGGATCGCGCTGAGCGCTCGAGCACCGGACGGGCATGCTCTGCGCCCCGTCTCCTCACCGTGCGGCCTGCCTGGCAAGTCCTCGCTCACGGCGTCTGCCATGTCGGCGCCGTGCCTGGGTCCAAGGTCCTGACTCAATAGGCCCTTGGCACCTGTGCGCGGCGAGATGCCTCGGTCAACCTGTAGAAGTCACAGTCGTCAGGTTCATGACCGGACGCCGCAGGCCGTTGTCGGCGGCATCACAGAAACAGGAGCACGCCATGCGCGCCGCCGTCGTCCCGTCCCTCGGAGCCCCGCTCGAAATCCGTGACCTGCCGGTCCCGACACCGGGGCCCGGCCAAGTTCTGGTCCGGATAGAGGCGTCCGGCGTCTGCCATACCGACATCCACGCGGCGCGCGGTGACTGGCCGGTTACGCCGGTTGCTCCTTTCATTCCTGGCCACGAGGGCGTCGGTATCGTCGAGGAGATCGGCGACGGGGTAACCGAGCACCGGGTCGGCGACCGCGTTGCCTTGCCATGGCTCGGATCCGCTTGTGGCACGTGTCGGTACTGCGTGTCCGGCCGCGAGACGTTGTGCGAGGCACAGCAGAACACCGGCTACTCGATTGACGGCGCGTACGCCGAGTACGCCGTCGCAGACTCCCGGTTCGCAGTCAGCGTGCCCGTGGGCGTCGATCCGATGGACGCCGCTCCGCTCGCTTGTGCCGGCGTGACTACCTACAAGGCGGTGAAGGTGTCGGGCGCGCGCAGCGGCGACCTGGTCAGCGTGGTCGGTATCGGCGGCCTCGGACACCTCGCCGTGCAGTACGCGGCCATTGCCGGCGCCACCGTCATCGGTGTCGATGTCCAGCAGGACAAGCTCGACTTGGCCAAGGAGCTTGGCGCCACCTACACGGTCGACGCGTCGAAGCAGGACGTCGCCGCGGCCATCCAGGAACTAGGTGGCGCCGACGTCGCCATCGTTCTCGCCGTACAGCCTGACGTCATCAAGCAGGCCTTCGCCTCCTTGCGTCGCGGTGGCCGGCTCATCCTCGTCGCTCTCCCCAAGGACGGGCAGCTGCAAGTACCGATCTTCGACACCGTGCTCAAGGGCATCAGCATCATCGGTTCCATCGTGGGCACCCGCCAGGACCTGGCCGAGACGTTCGCTCTGCACGCCGCAGGGCGGACCCGGGTCGTCGCCGAGGTTCGTGAGCTCGAGGACGTCAACGACGCGTTTGCAGACGTGCTCGCCGGACGGACTGCCGCACGCCTGGTTATCCGGATGTAGTTGGCGACACCGAACGGATGCGCTCGAGATGACCGGCTTGGACAGACCAACCCGAGGGCAGCTCGTCACCGAGATCCTCGATGTCATGCGGGATCTCCCGATCTTCCTGACCGCGCCGCTGTACCGCGACTGGCATCTACGTTGGGGCGCGACTCCGGCGGAGATCGAAGCAGCATTGCCAGGTGACGACCTTCTGCCACGGGCCCAGTTCCGGGCGACAAGGGCGATCACGATCGATGCCCCACCGGCGGCGGTCTGGCCGTGGCTCGTCCAAGTCGGCTGCCGACGGGCCGGCTGGTACAGCAACGATCTGCTCGACAACCTCGCCCGCCCCAGCGCGACCACCATCGTGCCCGGGCTCCAGCACCTTGAGACCGGGCAATGGGTGCCAATGTCGCCCACACCCACGGACGCGACCGCGTTGAAAGTGCACTCGTTTCAGGCCGACGAGTGGCTGCTGTGGACCAAGAGCGACAGCACCTGGGCATGGCAGCTGACGTCCACCAAGGACAACGGGACCCGCCTGCTCACCCGCATCCACGCCGCTTATGACTGGCGCTACCCGATGACAGCGTTGCTCGGCGTGCTCCTGATGGAGTTCGGCGACTTCGCCATGCTGCGACGGATGCTGCGCGGGATCAAGAAGCGCGCCGAGTCTCTCGACCTGGAGACCCCGCCGGAGACCTAGGAGCCAGCCCCCAGTTTGCATTCGTTGTCACACCGAAGCGAGCATCGAGGTGGGCCGCCGGGTGGTGAACGACCTGCCTGAACTGAGCTTGCCTCGGGCTGCCGACTCTCGAACGCCTGCTGGCTGGTGAGGTTGCTCTGGGCGCGCAGGATGCCGATGATCCAGCGTGCGCGCATCCCTGCGTCCAGACAGGGTCCCTCAACGCGATGGCCGAGTCGAAGACGAAGGGTCCAACGGGGGCGCCTGGAATGGCGGGGCCGGGCCAGGATCACAGCTGGAGGGAGGACGCACACCAACCCATTGACCGCTCCACCGACATCAGCAGACGCCACAGCGTCGATCGAACATCTGCGGTGCCTTCTCACGTACAGGGCCACGGCTGACGGCCTCGTCCGCCGTTT
>JAVEDJ010000268.1 GCA_030841025.1 Actinomycetota bacterium | reverse complement strand
CGTCTTCACCGGCGACCACCGACGCTGGTAGGCCAGCCAGAACGCAGTGACGAGATAGACCATGTACAGCCAGCCATGGGCGACGCCGACGATGCTGACGAGCGTGTCGATGTCGCCGAGGTACTTCATGGGCATCGCGACGAAGACGAGGACAAGCAGCAGGACGCCCGTCACCCAGGCCATCACGCGGTATCGGGTCAGGGCTGAGCTCACCTGTCCACCCTACGAGGGTCGCAGCGCCGAGCCGCTGGCCAGGGTCGTCGTTGCCTCAGGATCCGGTGACGGACTGGTGCGCTGCCGGGGCGTCCGTCGGCACCTCGGCAGTCCCCTCCCCGGTCTCGTCCGCCGCAGCGGCGTCCGCGGGGTGGCTCAGCCGGGTGTCCAGGGGTAGCCGTACCCAGAACGTCGCGCCCTGACCGGGGGCGGTGTCGACGCCGGCCTGCCCACCATGTGCCGCGACGAGGGCGGCGACGATCGACAGCCCCAGCCCGGTCCCGCCGGCCGAGCGGGTCCGCGAGGCATCGGCCCGGTAGAACCTCTCGAAGATGCGTGCCGCATCCTCGGCAGCGAGCCCAGGGCCCCGGTCGCGCACCGCCAGCCGCACCTCGTCGGCGCCCGGTGCCACCGCCACCGTGACATCGACGGGGGTTCCGGCGGGCGTGTGGTGCAGCGCGTTGGAGACGAGGTTGGACAGCACCTGACGCAGCCGCACCTCGTCGCCCTGGACCACCGGGGCCGGACCCGGGGCAACGTCGAGCGTGATGCGTCGGTCCGGCGCCACCGCCTGCGCGTCATGCACCGCATCGGCGGCGAGGACCACGAGGTCGACAGGAGTGCGCTCGAGCGGACGCTGCTGGTCGAGGCGAGCGAGCAGGAGCAGGTCGTCGACCAGGACGCCCATCTGCGCCGCCGAGTCCTCGACGCGCCGCATCACTCGTGCCACGTCCTCGGGCCTGCTGGCTGCCCCTTGTCGGTAGAGCTCGGCGAAGCCACGGATCGACGTCAGAGGGGTGCGCAGCTCGTGGCTGGCGTCGGCGACGAAGCGGCGCATCCGGTCCTCGGACGCCCGCGCCGCCACCTCCGACGCCTCGCGCGCGCGGAAGGCCGACTCGATCTGCGCGAGCATGCCGTTGAGGGCCCGGGAGAGCCCACCCACCTCGGTGCGCGGGTCACTCTCGGGCACGCGCTGGGTCAGGTCTCCCCCGGCGATGGCCGCGGCGGTGTTCTCCACCTCGACCAGCGGCCGGAGGCTCCGTCGTACGACGACATAGCCCGCGCCACCCAGCAGCACCAGGACGACGAGGCCGACGAAGGTCTGGATGACGACCAGGCGGTGCACGGTGTCGTCGACCTCGTGCAGCGAGATCGCCCGCACGACGACCACCGGCTGGCCCGTGTCCGACAGGGTGCCGGAGCGGACCGAGACCCGCCACGTGTCTCCCCGCCCCGCAGAGGGCACCGTGAACGGCGCGTCGCCGGCTGCCGCCTTGGTCTGGGCCCACGAGAGCTTCGGCGGCGAGACACCACTGTCACCGGCAGTGTCGAGGACTGAGCCATTGCTGTCGTACAGCCGGTACCACTCGGCCCTGGATCGCTGGAACGGCGAGTCGTCGCCGGCGCCGGGACCGTCACCGCGGCCACCGCCGGGGCGGAAGGGCGCGTCGAGCTCTTGGTCGACCTGGCTGACGAGGTAGCCCTTGAGCTGCGTGGTCGCGGTCACGCCCGTCGCGACCAGAGCGATCGCGACGAGGGCGAGCAGAGCGAGGACGAGCCGCACCCGCAGCGGGGTGCCGGCGGGCAGCCTGCGCAGCCGCCGTAGCACCTGTCCCGCTCGTTCACTCACGCGGCAACCTCAACACATAACCGACTCCGCGCAGCGTGTGCAGCAGACGTGGGTCACTCGTGTCCAGCTTGCGACGCAGGTACGAGACGTAGGACTCCACCACGTTGGCGTCGCCGCCGAAGTCGTAGTGCCACACGTGGTCGAGGATCTGTGCCTTGGACAGCACCCGTCCGGCGTTCTGCATGAAATAGCGCAGCAGCTTGAACTCTGTCGGCGACAGCGGGACGACGTCGCCGGACTTCCACACCTCGTGGGTGTCGTCGTCGAGCTCGATGTCGGCGAAGACCAGTCGTGACGGATCCACGTCGCCGGTCTGCCGACCGACCGCGCGGCGCAGGACTGCGCGGATGCGCGCGATGATCTCCTCGAGGCTGAAGGGCTTGGTGACGTAGTCGTCACCGCCGACGGTGAGGCCGGCGACCTTGTCCTCGGTCGCATCCCGGGCAGTGAGGAACAGCACGGGGACGGTGGCGCCCTCGCCACGCATCCGCCGTACGACGGCGAAGCCATCCATGTCGGGCATCATCACGTCGAGGACCACCAGGTCAGGGCGCGTCTTGCGGGCTGCGGTCAGTGCCTCGCGGCCATTGGTCGCGGTCGTGACCTCGAAGCCGGCGAAGCGCAGGCTGGTGGCCAGCAGCTCCAGGATGTTGGGCTCGTCGTCGACGACCAGCAACCGTGCCTCGGGCTGCGCGACCACGCCGGCGCGCTGAGCTCCCGTCATCTGCGCATCCTTCCACTGCTGTCCGGTCGGCTGCACCGTGGACGGCTGCATCGTGGTCTGCGTCGTCGTGTGTGTCGTGGTGTGTATCGGGGTCTGCGTCGTCGCCATCATGCGCTCCCCAGCGTCGCGCGGACGGTGGACCTCTGGCCGGACCGGCTGAGGGTGAGCGTCACCGTGTCGCCCGGCTGGTGGGCTCGGATCGCCGCCGTGAGTGCCGTGGCGTCGTCGACCGTGGCGCCGTCGACCTTGGTGATGACGTCGCCGACCTGCACGCCGGCCTTGGCGGCACCACCCGAGGCGGTAACGGCCTCGACCCGGGCGCCGCCGGTGGTCACGTCGCTGGCCTGGACGCCGAGGACGGCCCGCGTGACCTTGTCGCCGTTGGCCAGCTGCTTGGCCACCTGTTGGGCCTCATCGACCGGGATGGCGAACCCGACACCGATGTTGCCTGACTGGCCGGTCCCGCTCGAGAGCGACGCGATCGCCGAGTTGATGCCGATCACCCGGCCCTGCGCGTCGACGAGCGGACCGCCGGAGTTACCCGGGTTGATCGGCGCATCGGTCTGGATCGCGTCGTTGAGCACGGTCGACGGGGTCGCGCTCCCCTGGCCGAAGGGGTCCTGCTGCTGGGTGCTGCCCACGTCGACCGGGCGGTGCAGCGCCGAGATGATGCCCGCGCTGACCGAGCCCTGCAGACCGAGCGGACTGCCGATCGCCAGCACGGTGTCTCCGACGTGCACGCTGTCGCTGTCGCCGAACGTCGCCGGCTTCAGGCCCGACACGTTGGCGGCCTTGATGACCGCGAGGTCGGTCGCGGCGTCACGACCGACGATCGTCGCGTCCGCGGTCTTGCCGTCGGCGAAGGTCACCGTGATGGTGCCCCCGGACGCCGCGGCCTCGATGACGTGATTGTTGGTCAGGATCGTGCCGTCGGAGCTCATGATGACTCCCGAGCCCTCGTCGGAGCCGCCGCTGGCCTGCACCTTGATGGAGACGACACTCGGTTGCACCGCCGCTGCCACCTTGGCCAGTGTCTCGCTCGGGCTGCTGCCGCCGTTCACCACGGTGCCGCTGGTCGTCACGCTGGCCGTCGTTCCGCTGTCGCGCTGCAGTGCGAGCTCCGCACCGGCCAGCCCCGAACCGAGTGCCAGGGCGAGGACGAGCGCCCCCGCACCGATCAGCTGGCCACGGCGTGGGCCGCGACGCTCCGGGTTGCTCGGCGGTGACGCCGGCGGGTCCGGGGGTGGCGGCAGCTGCGCCGTGTCCGCCTCGGTGTCCGGGCGTGCGTGGGGCAGCGTCGCCGTCGTACCGGCCCCGGACCACCACGGTGAGGTCGGGTACGGCGTCGCCGCCTGCGGCGGCGAGGAGCCGGGCTCCTCCGTGGGGGGCTGCTGGTCCGCGGTGGCGGGTAGGGGCTGCGCTGGCTGGTTCGACCAGCCTCGGTCATCGGTCATGAGAGCAATGTGGCCGCCGGACCTGACCGCATCCTGGCCCTTTGCTGTGAGCCTGCTGTGCGTCGGCGGCCCGCGCCTCGGCACGTCGGCAGCGGCCGGCCAGCAGGGGCTTGGGTCGGGCGGGGACGGGGAGGAACGGGTCGAACGGAAGGCGAGGGTCCGCCACGGGGGCCCGCACTCACGTCAGGGAGAAACATGCAACAGCGCAACATCAGGGATCTGACCGTCTCGGCCCTCGGTCTGGGCTGCATGGGGATGAGCGAGTTCTACGGCACGCCCGACGAGGGTGAGGCCGTGGCGACCATCCATCGCGCGCTCGACCTCGGCGTGACGTTCCTCGACACGGCTGACATGTACGGCCCGTTCACGAACGAGCAGCTCGTCGGCCGCGCGATCAAGGGACGGCGAGACAAGGTCGTGCTGGCCACCAAGTTCGGCAACGAGCGCGGCGCGGACGGTAGTCGTCTGGGCGTCAACGGTCGCCCCGACTACGTGCGCAAGGCGGTCGACGCCTCTCTCGGCCGCCTCGGGGTCGACGTCATCGACCTCTACTACCAGCATCGCGTCGACCGCGACACGCCCATCGAGGAGACGTGGGGGGCCCTCAAGGAGATCGTCGAGTCCGGCAAGGTGCGCTACGTCGGCATCTCGGAGGCGGCACCGGACACCATCCGCAAGGCCGACGCCGTGCACCCGGTGACCGCTGTACAGACCGAGCTGTCGCTCTGGAGCCGCGACCCGGAGGAGAACGGCGTGCTGGCGGCGGTGCGCGAGGTGGGTGCGGGCTTCGTGGCCTACTCCCCCATCGGGCGCGGCTTCCTGTCCGGCCAGATCCGCAGCGTCGACGACCTCGAGCCCGACGACTTCCGCCGGCATCACCCGCGCTTCCAGGGCGAGAACTTCCAGAGGAACCTCGAGCTGGTCGACCGCGTCAAGCAGATCGCCGACGACAAGGGCGTCACGCCGAGCCAGCTCGCGCTCGCCTGGGTGCTGGCCCAGGGCGATGACGTCGTCGCGATCCCGGGCACCAAGCGCGTGAAGTACCTGGAGGAGAACGTCGCCGCCGCCGACATCACGTTGACCGACGAGGACCTCCGGCGGCTCGACGAGGCCGCGCCTGTCGGGGCGACTGCGGGCGACCGCTACGGGGACATGTCGCCGATCAACGTCTGACTACCCCTGCGTGACCGTGGCGCTCAGGCCGGACGTCGCCTGCACGCCCTGCGGCCCGACCACCAACCCGTCGTACTCGGCGAGGGACTCGAGCCAGTCGAGCGCAGCCGGTCCCATGACCATCGCCGCGGTCGCGTAGACGTCGGCCCAGACCAACGACGGCCCGACGACCGTCACGGCTCGCACCTTGTCCGCCGGTCGTCCGGTGTGCGGGTCGTGGATGTGCAGGCCGCGCGCGCTCGTTCCGGACGTGGCGATGCCTCCCGCAGCAAGCGGTACGACGGCGAGCGGTGGGCCACCGGGACCGCGTCGGTCCGGGTCCTCGACGGCGATCCGCCATGGGGTCGAGTCGTAGCGTCCTGGCGAGACGGCGATGTCGCCGCCCGCGTTCACGCTGACGTCGTGGCCCGCGAGCCGGGACAGCCGATGTGCCGCGCGTTCGGCGGCCCAGCCCTTCACCACGCCGGAGGGATCCCACCAGGTGCCACCGTCCGGGTTGGGCAACCACGACTGGAAGCATCCGTGCGTTCGCCTGCGCGCCAGGTCGCAGAGGACCGCGACCTCGCGCAGCAGCGGGTGCGCGTCCGCGAGTGCGAGCTCGCCGCGGTTGAAACGGCTCACCTCGCTGTCCGGCCGGTAGGTGCTGAACAGCAGGTCGATGGCGCGCAGCTCGTCGTAGGTGGCCTGGACGCACTCGTCCACGTCGACGTTGCGTACTGATGGCCCGCGCAGGTGGATGCTGATCGGCAGCCCCATCACCTGCTCGACCCAGGCCCGCCGTGGCATGGTCAGCGTCGTCATGATTGCGTCCTTCGTCGGTGTGACATCACGCGCCTCACAGGTGCGCCTGGTCGATGGCCGACTGCAACGAGGCGACGTAGCCGTCGCTCGTCACCGTCGCGCCGGAGACGTGGTCGATCTGGGCGCTCTGCGCGGTCACTGCTTCCTGCGCCAGCACCGGCAGCGCGTATCCGTTGATCTCCTGGTCGCGCCTGTTGCCGCTCGGGAACACGACCGCCACGGCCCGCGTGACCTTGCCGCCGGACACGGTGATCTGCACCTGCACCGGTCCCCATCGGGTGTCGACCGAGTCACCTGTGTAGGTGCCGTCACCGCCGCTACCGCTACCGCTACCGCCGGCGCTGCCGCTCGTCGTGGTGTCGGGCGCCGTCTGCGACTGGGTCTGCGTGGACGAGCCGGTGCCCACGGCGGTCGTGGGCACGCCGCCGCCCATGGTGGACGTGTGGTAGCTGAACAGCATCACCAACGCGGAGACCGTCGTGACGAAGGCGAGGACTATCCGGCGCATGATGTCCCCCCGCTGATCCCGCTAGCCGTCACCATGTGTGTGCGTTCCTGCGTCACCATGAGAACCGTTCCTCGTGTATGTGTTGCGACGGCACGCCCGCGGCGCGGGCGGCCGCCTGGGCCGCATCGGCCCAGCTGTCCGGACCGCACAGGAAGACGTCATGGGCCGCGACGTCCGGCACGAGCGACCGCAGTCCCTCGGCGTCAGTGACGTCTGCGAACGATTCGGGCAGCCAGCTGGCGCTACCGTCGCGGCGCACCAGGCGGCGGCCGGTGAGGTAGACGATGCGGGCGCCGCGCCGCTCGGCGAGGGCGTCGAGCTCGGCCCGGAACGTCAGTTCGGCTTCCGAGCGCGCGCGATAGATCAGCGTCGCACCGCCGGCGTCGTACCGAAGCTCCTCGAGCAGCGCCCGCAACGGCGTGATGCCGATCCCGGCTGCGATCAGCGTCACCCGCGGTCGGGTCTGCAGGTTGGCCGTGAGCCGCCCGTACGGCCCCTCGATGACGGCCCGCGTGCCGGGCGGTACGGCGGCGAGAGCGCGGCTGTCGTCGCCGAGCTCCTTGACCGTGATGCGCAACATCTGTGGATGCGGCGCGGCGGACAGCGAGTAGGGATGGGCCCGTGACCAGCCGTCGCCGTGCAGGAAGCGCCAGAGGAAGAACTGACCCGACCGCACCGGCAGGCGGTGCAGCTGACGGCCACTCAGATGGACGGAGACGACACCCGGCGACTCCTCCACGACGGCAGTCACCTCGAGGCGGTGCCGCAGCGTGCGCCACAGCGGCACACCGACGCGGAAGATGAGCACGGCACCGAGCGCGGCGATGTAGAGCGCCCACCAGTAGGCGCGAGCGGCCGGTGAGCTGATGAAGTCGGTGCCCGTCCACAGCTGGTGCGGCAACGCGAGGCCCACACCGAGGTAGGCGTAGAGGTGGATGAGGTGCCATGACTCGTAGCGCAGCCGCCGCCGCGCGGCCTTGATGGACAACACCACGACCGCGGTGAGCAGGCTCGTTGCTGCCGTCGCGAGCAGCATTCCGGGGTAGGTCGAGACCAGGTCCCAGAGCTGACCCGGAACACCGGTGTGCGAAGTCATCGCATAGCCGACCGTGACGAGCACGATGTGCGCGAGCATCAGGTTGAACGACCAGAAGCCGGCCAGCCGGTGCCATCGGGTGAGCCGGTCCTGACCGAAGGACCGTTCCACCCACGGGATCCGGGCCATTCCCAGTAACTGCAGCAGCAGCAGGTCCGCTGCCACCAGGCCGGTCAGCCGCCCGAGTGAGGTCAGCGCCGAGCCGGTGCCCGCGGCGAGGTCGGAGACGCCGCCGTTGGCCAACCACAGCGAGCTGACGATGACGAGGCTGACGAACGCGGCGCCGGCGCTGATATCGGCCCACCACGGTCGCGGCGGTCGGGGTGGTCGCACCGAGCGGACGGACGTGCCCTGCAGGGGGTCGGTCAGGGCGGAGCTCCCAGCAGCGCTCGCGGGCGGGTTAACAGGCAAGTTCACCGACAAGTTCACCGACATGGGAAGGACTGTGGTCGGCGAACCTGGCAGAGCCCTGTGTGCCCGCTGTGCGGCGAGTGCGAGCTCAGGGCTGCGGCTCGGGGCCCTCGACGTAGGGGCAGTGCCGGCAGCCGCGGCCGCAGCAGGTGCCCCGGTCGGCCAGGAACCGAGCCGTCAGGACGAACAGCCCGGTGTGCGGATCGAGGTAGCCCGCCTGGTCGGCGTCGATCGCCGCCGCGTGAGCGGCCAGCACCTGCTCACGGTCGGGATGATCGAGTGGCAGCCTGGCGGGATGCGGCTCGGTCAGCGGCCGGCCGGCCAGTGCCAGGCGACGCGGCGGGTGGCAGGGCGTCACGACAGCATCGGCCGCGAGGGCGTCCTCGGGAGCTGCCGCGGGTGCAGCTCGAGCTCGCTCATCAGGGCGAGGTTACGTCAGCAACGAGCAGGTCGCCCGTCGCGGTGAGCAGCGTAGGGTCGCGGTATGAGCGAGGGACAGAGCGACAACGACATCCGCGCCATGATCTCCGCGCTCGTGGACGAGGAGCACCGGTTGCGCGAGGACGGCCTCGACGAGGCCGAGCGACGCAAGCTCACCGAGATCGAGGAGCACCTCGACCAGGCGTGGGACCTGCTTCGACAGCGGCAGGCCCTGCGCGAGGCCCGGCTCGACCCGTCCGAGGCGCACGAGCGCCCGACAGGAGAGGTCGAGGGCTACCTGCAGTAGGTGCTCGAGGCCTACCTGCAGCAGGCACCACCTGTGCTGCACCGCAGCAGGGTGCGGGTGCAGGTGCCTGTCCGGCTGCCGGGGGTAGACGGCGACGAGGCCCCTCCATGCATGAGCTGGAGGGGCCTCGCCCGATCTCGCCTCGCTCCGGCGTCCGATTGCTCGGTCGCCCGCGCCTGCGTGATCTGCCAACGGTCTGCGCGGACCCCGCTCAGATCTTCGGTCTCCCGTCGATCTGTGCGCCTCGAGGTTTCCCTCGAGTGGCCCGAGGTCTCCCTCGGGGTCGGTCCCCGTTTCCCGGTGACGTAGACAATGTGTAGTGCCCCGCGGGGCGGCGCACAAGAGCTTTCCCGGACCGTTTTCCGGCAATGTTGGCCATCCCCAGGGTGTCCACAGGATGGTCGCGGTTGTCCCCCGAAATCCCGCGGTCGTCCACCGGTTCGTCCACCGGTGCATCCACAAGCCCCGAGTCGCTGTCCATCATCTGGACAGCTGCCGCTCGCCGCTTCGATGGGCGATCAGGGGTGTTGCACGACCCGCGGGTCGGCGGCGGGGCGCAGCCAGGTCACCACCCAGCGCATGTCCGCCGGGTTGCCCAGGTTCGTGCAGCCCTCGGTCGGGCTCCACCGGTGCCCGGGCCGGGAGGTGTGGTAGAAAATCCCGCTTCCTCGACCCCGGACCGGGCTCGGCCCCTTTCCCGGCTCGAGGCGCGGGTTGTTGTAGGCGACCCAGAAGCCCCAGCGCATCGCCGGGCGGTTGCCGTCGGTACGGCCGCGCTCCTCGATCCACGTGTTGTAGAACGGGCCGCGCCGGGGCGACACGACCGACGTGGGCAGCCGTTCCCGCCAGGGCATCGCGCCGGGCGGCGACTGCCCCGTGGAGAAAGTCACGGCGACGGAGTAGACGCCGCTGGGCGTGCTGCCGTCACCCTCGCGCCGCGACCGGCCAGGATGAAAGCCGGTCGGCCCGATGGACGAGCGGAAGTCCGCTCGCTCGCCGGACGGCAGCCGCGCCACGCGCCAGCGGCCCTCGACCTTCTCCCAGGCCTGGGTCCGCGTGCACCAGCGCTTGGCGCACCACCGGTTGCTACGCAGCGTGCGGACCACCTGGGTCGTGGTGGCCGGTACCTGCGAGGCAAAGGCCGGAGCGGTGTACGGCGCGGCGGCCGCCGGCGCCACTGCGGCGGCCGACCCACCGGCGCCGGCACACGCGGCCGCGGCGGTCACGAGAGCGGTCAACGAACGAAGAACTGAGATCCCCACGTGCAGCATTGTCGGGCACCCGCGCACGGGATCGCGGCAACCTGGCACGCTCGTGGCGTGCTCGTGACCACACACGTCCTGTCCGGCGCGGTGATCGGTGCGTTCGCGCCCGACGTCGAGACGGCCCTCGCTCGTGGCTTCGTGTCCCACTTCGCACTCGACGCCATCCCGCACTGGGGCACCGAACCGGACCAGCTGCTACGCGTCGCCGTGCCCGACGGCCTCATCGGGCTCGTAGCGATCGCGGCGGTCGCGCGAGCGGCCGCACCCGCACGTCGGGTCGCGGTCCTGGGTGGTGTGTTCGGCGCTTGTCTGCCCGACGTCGACAAGCCGGCGGAGCTGTTCTTCGGCCGGTCGCCGTTTCCGCAGTGGTTCGACCGTTTCCACGCCGGCATCCAGCACGAGCGCGAGCACCGGTGGCGACGCGAGGTGGCGACGGCCGCCGGCATGGCGGTGCTTGCGGCGGTGGTGCTGCGCACCCGCCGCTGACAGCTCAGACGATTTGGTCGGTGAGCCGGCCGATCGCCGGCAACAGCTGCTCCTCCTCGAACGACAGGTGCGCCAGCAGCCGTGTGGAGAGCTCGTCGGTCTGCTGCTGCACCCCGGCGAGGGCGGAGTCGTCCCTGATCATCGCGATGAGCGCGACGTCGAGAGACGTAAGGATCTCTGCGATCTCCTCGTGCTCGCTGCCGAGACGCTCGATCACCGGCGCGAGGGAGGGCTCGGCGGCCGCCAGCCCCGGGAACATGGTCTGGTCCTCGATCGTGTGGTGGATCGCCACGACCCTGCAGTACGTCGCGCAGAACGACCCGAGCGTCCAGTAGTTCTGTCGCATCGTCAGCTGGTTGATCAGGTGCCGCGCGCCATCGATGTCGGCACTGCCCTCGACCACCTGCGCCACCACGTCGCGCAGCTGCGTCAGCTCGTCGCGCAGGTGTTGGTGGACGCTGCGCAACAGATGCTGCTGCGCTCGCCCGACAGCGGTGCTGCCGTCGCCGGCGACGTCATCGTCAAGCCCACTGGCGTCACCCAGCATCGATGTGATCCTTCGCCACGACGTCGATGAGCTCGGCGTGCTTCGCCGTGATGCCGTCGCCGCTCGAGACACCCCGCAGCCGTCGACCCACCCAGGGTGCGAAGTAGCGACGCACCCACCGCACGTCGCCGACCAGGTCCGCGCCGAGACCCGGTCGCACACCGGGGGGCAACGGCTCGCGCCACCATCCCGGCTCCCCGCGGAGCAGGGCCGGGTCCCGGACCCCGAGCTGCTCGAGCACTGCCGCGGCCACCCTGGCGTGACCGGCCGGCACCAGGTGCAGCCGGTCCTCGTGCCACAGCCGCCGGTCCTGCAGCGCCGGTTCCGACCCCACGTCCGCCACGAGGCACCCGTGCCGGGTGGCTGTCTCGCGCACACCGGCGTTGAAAGCCGCGAACCGGGCCGCCAGCCGCGCCGCCGTACGACCGGTTCCTCCGGCACGTTCGACCACGGTGAACAGCAGCGTCGCGATCCCGGCCTCACGCAGCGTCGCCACGGCCCGGTCGTAGCGCGACAGCACCGAGGCGACCTCGACCCGCGGGCGAAGCACGTCGTTGGCGCCGGCGTGGAAGGTCACCAGATCGGGCTGCAACTCGATGGCCGGCGGCAACTGGTCGCGGACCACCTGGTCGAGCAGCTTGCCGCGGACCGCGAGATTCGCGTACTGCACCCGGCCGGTCTGTGTGGCCAGAGCGGCGACGACCCGGTCCGCCCAGCCCAGGTGCCGGCCGGTCGGCCCGAGGTCGTCCTCCATCCCCTCGGTGAACGAGTCGCCCAGCGCCACGAAGGAACGCGGGAGGTGGTCGAGCGAGGGGCGCGGCGCAGGCATCCCCCGAGTGTCCCGTACGACGCGACGCGCCCCGGCAGGGCACCATGACCACGTGACACACGACGGTCATGGCGGGGAGCACCGACACCTGCACGACCCGGAACCGAGCGAGCACGCGCACGGCGAGCACGCGCACGAGCATGCGTCCGGGCCGCTGGCCCGGCTGCGCGAGCTCGTCGCGCCGCACAGCCATGACGCGTCGGTGGCGATGGACAGCGAGCTCGAGACCAGCAAGCGGGGCATGCGCGCCCTGCTCCTGTCCTTCGGTGCCCTCCTGCTGACGGCTCTCGTTCAGGTCGTCATCGTGGTGCTCAGCGGCTCGGTGGCCCTGCTGGTGGACACGATCCACAACTTCGCGGACGCCCTCACCGCCCTGCCCATCGCCATCGCGTTCACCCTCGGCCGTCGCGCCGCGACACGGCGCTACACCTACGGTTACGGCCGGTCCGAGGACCTCGCGGGCATCGTCGTCGTGCTGTTCATCGCAGCGTCGGCCGCGCTGGCCGGCTACGAAGCGATCCGCCGTCTGATCAACCCGCAACCGATCGACCATCTCTGGCTCGTGGCGGCCGCCGGCATCGTCGGCTTCGTCGGCAACGAGCTCGTGGCGAGGTACCGCATCGCCGTCGGCCGATCGATCGGCTCGGCCGCCCTCGTCGCCGACGGACTACATGCGCGCACCGACGGCTTCACGTCACTGGGGGTCGTCGTCGGCGCGGCCGGCGCCGGACTGGGCTTCGAGCAGGCGGACCCGATCGTGGGCCTGCTGATCACCGTGGCGGTCCTCGCCGTGCTCCGCGACGCCGCGCGCGACGTCTACCGGCGGCTGATGGACGCCGTCGATCCGGCTCTGGTGGACAAGGTCGAGCACGTCGCCCGCGACACCGGCGGCGTGCGCGACATCGGCGACGTACGACTGCGCTGGATCGGTCACCAGCTCCGGTGCGAGCTCGAGATCGCCGTTGATCCGGACCTGAACATCATCGAGGCGCATCGCATCGCTGCGGCGACCGAGCACCGCTTGCTGCACCACGTGCCGCGGCTGACAGCGGCCCTGGTGCACGCCGACCCGCTTACCCACGAGGACGAGCACCACGAGGTGCTCCGGCACCACCGCGAACCCGGCTGACCCGGCTGACCCGGCTGACCCGGTCCAGGGAGTCGTGGGAACCAGGGCGACCGGCTCGTCGCGTTGCCCGGCCCTTGCCCGCACCACACCAACGAAACGGCTCGAGCCACCCCGAGTCGGTCTCAGGGACGGCCGTCCGGCGGCGGTCAGGGTCGCTCCCCGATGTGTCGGGGGGCCCGTCGGCTGCAACCTGGAGTTGTTCGACCGACCCCCTCCCGAAAGAAAAGGCAGACCCCCATGAACGACATCCGCGACCGCTTCCGCAACCAGGGCCTCGTCCGACCCCGTGACGGCCGGGTGCTGGGCGGTGTCTGTGCCGGACTCGGCCGCCGCTTCGGGATCGACCCGTGGCCCGCGCGGCTGCTGTTCGTCCTGCTGCTGCTCATCGTGCCCGGCAGCCAGATCCTCATCTATCCCGTGCTGTGGATCCTGATGCCGAAGGAGTCCGTGTCCGGCCAGGCCGTCGGCACCGCCTACGCGCCGAACGTTTGAGTGCCCGCCTGGTGTCGTCCCGCAGCCGATCACGACCCAGGCAGAATTGCTAGGCCGAACCCCTTAGGCAGAATCGCTGCATGCTCGCCTCCCCCGCTGCGCCCGAGTCCGCCGGTCCGGCTGCCGCTCCCTCACCCGAGGGTGCGGACCGGGAACGGGCCCGGGCGCTGCGGCGGATGAAGCTCGCGGCTACCTCGTTCCTGGTGGCCGCGGGCTTGCTCTATCTGATCGCCGTCTATGCCGAGCGCGGCGGCGCCGGTGGCTGGGCCAGGTACGCACGCGCCGCAGCCGAGGCGGGGATGATCGGCGGGCTGGCCGACTGGTTCGCGGTGACAGCTCTGTTCCGTCGGCCGCTCGGCCTGCCCATCCCGCACACGGCGCTGATCCCGACCCGCAAGCAGGCGCTCGGCCGAAGTCTGGCCGACTTCGTCGGGTCGCAGTTCCTCGCGCCGGACGTCGTGCGCGAACGCATCCTCCGCTCGGCCGTCCCCCGCCGCGTGGGCGAGTGGCTGTCCCAGCGTGACCATGCGGAACGGGTCTCTGCCGAGCTTGCGGTGGGCCTGCGCGCCGGCGTGGGGGTGTTGCGCGACGACGACGTCCGGGCGGCGCTGGAGGAAGCGGTCCTGACCCGGTTGTCCGGCGCCCCGGTCGCACCCGTCCTGGGGCGGATACTCGCCGAGGTCGTGCAGGACGGCGCCCACCACGACCTGGTGGATCTCGCCGTACGCGAGCTGCAGCAGTGGCTTCAGTCCAACGCGGACACCGTGATCGAAGCCATCACCGCGCAGGCACCACGGTGGTCACCTCGGTTCGTCGATGACCGCGTCGCCGCCAAGGTCTACACCGAGGCGCTGCGCGTCGTGGGCGATGTCGCCGCGGACCCGCAGCATCCGTTCCGGCAGTCGCTGGATGCCTACCTTGCCCGGTTGGCCGCCGATCTGCGCACCGATCCGGTCACCATCGAACGCACCGAGGCGGCCAAGCGGGCGCTGCTCCAGCGCGCCGACGTACGCGAGGCGTTCGGCAACCTGCTGGCGGCGGGTCGCCGGCTGCTGCTCGAGCTGATCGACGACCCCCACAGCCAGCTGCGACGACAGCTGACCGACGCGCTCGCGGGACTCGGTGAGCAGCTGAAGGCCCACGGCGCTCTGGCGGACAAGGTGGAGACCTGGCTCGCCGACGCAGCGGCGTACGTCGTGGCGAACTACCGCGACGAACTGACGTCGCTGATCACCGACACGGTCGACCGGTGGGACGCGCAGGACGCGAGCCGCCGGATCGAGCTGCATGTGGGCCGCGACCTGCAGTACATCCGGATCAACGGGACGGTGGTCGGCGGGCTGGCCGGCCTGGCCATCTACGCGATCACCCAGCTGCTCCCGTGACCTCGGCCGCTCGCGCTCCCAGCGAGTTCACAGCATGCTGCCAGCGTTGGTCCATCGACGGTTGCCATGGTGGCGTGGTCGAACTGTCCCCTTGCAGAGGAGAAAGCACATGACCAGACCCGTCAGCCGTCGCGCGGCCCTGGGCGCCTTCGGTGGAGTGGGCCTCGGCGCGTTGCTCACCGCCTGCAGCGGCAGCGACAGTGTCACCGACTCCGCCAATGTCCCCACAGCCACCGGCACGACCGCCACGGTGTCGCCGCAGACCACGTCCAGCCCCGAGCTCGCGGCGCTGTTCGGTGAAGCGGGGACCTGCACGCTCACCAAGGAGGAGACGGAGGGCCCGTACTACTTCGACGTCGACTCGATCCGCAGCGACATCCGCGAGGACCGCGAGGGTACGCCGCTGCGGCTGGCCGTCCGCGTTCAGAATGCGGACGTGTGCACACCCATCGCCAACGCCGTCGTCGACATCTGGCACTGCGACGCCGGTGGCCTCTACTCCGGCTTCGAGTCGGCGTCCCAGGGCGGACCCGGTGGCGGCAAGACCGACGAGGAGACCTATCTGCGGGGTGCTCAGGTCACCAACAAGGACGGCATCGTGGAGTTCCTGACCGTCTATCCCGGGTGGTACCGCGGACGCACCGTGCACATCCACGCCAAGCTCCACGTCGACAAGGAGACCGTGCTCACCACGCAGATGTTCTTCGACGAGGACCTCACGGCCAAGGTCTACCAGGCCGCGCCGTACGCCTCGCACACGGGACGCGAGACCTTCAACGACGACGACGGCATCTTCGACGCGAGCCTGATCCTGACGATGAGGGAGCAGGAGGACGGCTACCTGGGTCTGACGACGTTCGCCGCGTGACCCCTGCCACGCTCAACGAGCGCTCCAGCCGCCGTCCATCGTCATCGAGGCGCCGTTGACGTAGCCGGCCGACGGCCCGGCCAGCCAGCCGACGAGGTCGCCGACCTCGTCGGGCTCGACGAGCCGCTTGATCGCCGACTCGGTCAACATGACGTGCTCCACGACCTCGTCCTCGGACATGCCATGGAGCCGTGCCTGGTCGGCGATCTGCTTCTCGACCAGCGGGGTGCGGACGTACCCGGGGTTCACGCAGTTGCTGGTCACTCCGTGCGGTCCGCCCTCGAGCGCGGTGACCTTCGAGAGGCCCTCGAGCCCGTGCTTCACGGCGACGTACGCCGACTTGTACGGCGAGGCCCGCAGGCCGTGCACCGACGAGATGTTGACCACCCGCCCGAACTCCTGCTCGTACATGTGCGGCAGGGCGGCACGCACCAGCAGGAACGGCGCCTCGAGCATCAGGGCGAGGATCCTCCGGAACATCTCCGGCGGGAACTGCTCGATCGGCGCGACGTGCTGGATGCCGGCATTGTTGACCAGCACGTCGGCGTCGAGGGTGAGCTCCTCCAGCGCCGTGGTGTCGGTGAGGTCGACCTGCCATGCCTCGCCCCCGACCTCGTCGGCGGCCGTCCGAGCCGCCGCACCGTCGAGGTCGGCCACGACGACGTGCGCACCACCTGCCGCCAACCGCCGTACGCAGGCCAGGCCGATGCCGCTGGCACCGCCGGTCACCACTGCGCGACGTCCCTGGAGGGCCCGGCTGTCGTCTGTCACGCCCGCTCTCGTGCCCCGCCTGCCCCCTCCCGAACCGATGGGCGGGCCTCCGGAGCAGAGGTAGCCCCGGGCGAGGGCCCGCGGCGCGCCACATTTGCCTGGACCCGCACTTCTTGGATAGAAAGAAATGCGGCCTGAGGGTGTCGGCATCAAGCAGTGACGTGCGTCTCATCAAGCAGCGACGACTGTCTGCCGAATCAATCCACAAGGAGCCCATCCCGCACCGAGCCGAATGAGCGAGCCTCCATGCCACGAACCCGCCTGCGCGCCCTGACGACCGCCGCCGTGGCCGCGGCAGCGCTCCTGGCACCCGTCCTGCTGACCAGCGCCCCGGCCGCCCAGGCCGGCGGCCCCAAGTACGGCAAGGTCGTCTTCGTCGACGACGGCGACACGGTCGACGTGGACGTCGCGGGCGACGGGACAGGACGGGCCAAGCGCATCCGGTACATCGGGGTGCAGGCGATGGAGCTGCGTGTCTACAGTCACACCCTCACCAAGCTGCGCGGCGAGTGCTGGGGGGTGGAGGCGACGAGGAACCTGCACTCCATCCTGAACAAGAAGCGCGTGATGCTCACCTCGCAGCACGACAAGAGCCACGCGGGTGGCCGGCTACGTCGCTCGGTCGCGGTCCTGCAGGGCGCCACCTGGGTCGACACCGGCGCCGTGCAGATCGACGCGGGCCTCGCGCTGCCGGACCTGATCCCGGACGAGTACCGGATGAACCTGGACTACATGGTGCGGGCGCAGCGAGCAGCGGCGACCGGCGTCGGCATGTGGGGCAACTCCGCCAAGTGCGGCGTCGGACCCGCTCAGGACGCTCAGCTCTCGGTGCACGTCAACTGGGACGCGGCGCACAACGACGCACACAACGTCAACGGCGAGTGGATCGACATCACCAACCGCGGCGCCACTCCCGTGGACATCTCTCGCTGGTGGGTCCGGGACGCCGCGTACCGCGGCGCCAAGGCGCACGGCTACACGTTCCCGTCCGGCAGCGTGATCCAGCCCGGCTCGAAGCTGCGGCTGCGCGTCGGCCGTGGCCACGACAACGCCCACACGCAGTACTGGGGGCTCAAGGCACCGATCTTCGCGAACGTGACCGGCGCGCCCCGCTGGATGGCCGACGGCGCCTGGCTGTTCGACCCGCAGGGCGACCTGCGGTTCTGGAACATGTACCCCTGCCGCTACGCCTGTTGAAAATCGGGGACTCCTCATGGCTGACCCACGACGTCGCAGGCTGACTGCCGCCGTCCTCGCTGCCGCCGCACTGCTCGTGCCGGCAGTGGTCACCGCCACACCTTCGGCCGAGGCCGCCAGCGCGACGACCGGCAAGGTCGTCATGGTCGATGACGGTGACACGATCGATGTCGACATAGCCGGCGACGGCACGCGACGGCCTGCTCGGGTCCGCTACATCGGCATACAGACCATGGAGCTGCACGTCTACAGCAAGACGCCCTCCAAGCTGCGTGGCGAGTGCTGGGGCGTGGAGGCCGCGAAGAACCTGTACCGCATCCTCAGCAAGAAGCGCGTGAAGCTGACCTCGCAGCACGCGACCAGCCAGTCCGGACAGAACATCCGGCCGCGGCGCAACGTCGCAGTGCTCAGCGGTGGCAGGTACGTGCCCACGGGCATCATGCAGCTCGATGCGGGCCTGGCGCTGCCCGACCTGTCTTCCGACGAGTTCACGACGAACCTCTCGTACATGACCGCCGCCCAGCGAGCGGCGGCCAACCGCGTCGGCATGTGGGGCGACCCGACGCACTGCGGCATCGGTCCGGCCCAGGACGCTCAGCTCGCCGTGCACATCAACTGGGACGCAGCGCACAACGACGCGCAGAACGTCAACGGCGAGTGGATCGACATCACCAACAACGGCGCCGCCCCGGTGGACATCTCGGGCTGGTGGATCCGCGATGCGGCCTACCGCGGCGTCAAGGGCCGCGGCTACACGTTCCCGGCCGGCAGCGTGATCCAGCCGGGAACGCACCTGCGACTGCACGTCGGCAAGGGCACCAACGATGCGAACACGCAGTACTGGGGCCTGGACATACCGATCTTCGCGAACGTGACCGGCGCACCGCGATGGATGGCCGACGGCGCCTGGCTGTTCGACCCGCAGGGCGACCTGCGGTCCTGGCACATGTACCCCTGCCGCTACGCCTGCTGACCGGACGCCGCTTCACTCACCTCGGTCACCTCGGCCAGCCGCCGAGCCAGGAACGTCTTCTCGGCCTCGTTGTCGGCAAGGCGCAGCGCCGCGGCGTAGGCGTCGCGGGCCTCGGCCGCGCTGCCGAGACGCCGTAGCAGGTCGGCCTTGGTGGCGGCGAGGTAGCGGTAACCCTCCAGCCGGCCGTCGCGCTCGAGCCGCTCGACCTCGGCCAGGGCGACCGCCGGTCCAGCGACCATCGCCAGCGGCACCGTGCGGTTGAGCGCGACGACCGGCGTGGGCCACTCGCGCAGCAACAGGTCGTAGACCGCGAGCAGCTGGGCCCAGTCGGTTGTGGCATAGGTGGCAGCGTCGGCGTGCACCGCCGCGATGACCGCCTGCAGCGTGAACCGACCGGGACGTGCACCACGCAGCGACTCCACGACGAGCGCGCTGCCCTCGTCGATCGCGGCACGGTCCCACTGCGAACGGTCCTGGTCCTCGAGCAGCACGAGCCGCCCGCCGTCATCCACCCTCGTCCCCCGTCGCGCGTCGGTGAGCAGCATCAACGCGAGCAGCCCCCGGACCTCACGTTCGTCGGGCAGCAACGGCAGGAGCATCCGGGCCAGCGCGATCGCGCGCTCCACCAGGTCGGTGCGCACCAGCTTGTTGCCGGCAGGCGCGGCGTGGCCGGTGGTGAAGAGCAGGTGTACGACGGTGAGCACCGCATCGAGCCGGTCCGGCAGCTCGGCCTCGGCCGGGATCCGGTAGGGGATCCGAGCCGCCGAGATCTTCTGCTTGGCCCGCGTGACCCGAGCGGCCATGGTCGCCTCGCTCACCAGGAACGCCTGGGCGATCTCCGACGTGTTGAGGCCACAGACCAGGCGCAACGTGAGGGCCACCTGCGCCTCGCGGGACAGGGCGGGGTGGCAGCAGGTGAACACCAGCCGCAGCCGGTCGTCCGCGATCACACCGGCCTCCTCGTCCCCGGGGGACCGGTCCGGTGCATAGGGCGTTGTCTCCGGCTCGACGAGCAGTGGAAGCTTGCGCCGCAGGGTGCTTTCCCGCCGTCGTACGTCGAGCGCCTTGCGCCGCGCAGTCGTGGTCAGCCAGGCCGCGGGGCTCCGCGGGACACCATCGCGCGGCCAGGCGCGCAGCGCCGCGCCGTACGCCTCCTGGACGCACTCCTCCGCGAGATCGATGTCCCCGGCGACGCGTGCCGTCGCCGCGAGTACGTAGGCCCACTCCTGCCGGTGGGCATCGGCGACGGCACGGCCGACCTCGTCCGACGGGTCGGCCGCGCCGTGCGACGACGGAACGCTCAACCGCCTGAGGTGTCCAGGATGGGGCGTACCTCGACACCGCCATCGGGTGCGGGGCAGAGCTTGCCGATGGCGAGCGCCCGGTCGAGGTCGGCCGCCTCGATCAGGTAGTAGCCGCCGAGCGCCTCCTTGGTCTCCGCGAACGGGCCGTCGGTGACCACGTCGCCGCGAATGGTGGTCGCGGTCGACGTGGGCTGCAGGGCGTTGCCGCCGAGGATCTTGCCGCCCTGCTCGACGACCTGCTCGGCGAACCGGCCGTGTGCCTCCATCGCCTGCTGCCACATCTGGGGGTCCGGCTCGGTGTCAGTCTCGTTCTGGAAGATGAGGATCAGGTACTCGGCCATGGCGGTCTCCTTGTACGGTGCCGGCAGCCATCTGCTGCGTGCACTCTCTCGACGAACGACCGCCAGGAAATCGACGAAGCCCGCCGCACAGATTCTGACCCGTCTCGAACCCCCGCGGTATCCCCGCAGCGGACCCCAACACCCCCAACCACGACCCCGCTGCGTTGATCATGCAGCAAGGGACAAGCACCGCGAGCGCGGATCAGCCCGCCCCAACCCGGCGTTGATCATGCAGCTAGGGCCACGTGGCCTGCGGCGACAACGCGGTACGCCGCCATGACTCCTCGGGAACCCGTTGTCCACGAAGGGCCCTTGGCCGGTCGTGTGTCGGTGGTGGGGGGCGCTCTGCGCGGCGGCCTGGGCCCGATGCAGGCCCGGAAGACGCCGCGGGAGGCATCCGGGTGCGGCTGCCCGGGGACGCTGTCGCGCATCAGCGCGGCCCGGCGGCCGCTACCTGATCCGCCACCGGGACGGCAGGACCATCGGCGCCGAACCCCACCCGCCCGGGCACCACCGAGCACCCCGTCACCCACGCAACCGACCGGCTGGTGAGCTGTCCCCGTACTACGGGGCTGGGCCGTAGCGGTGCTGGGGCGTACTGCGCCACGGTCCCTGGTGTTGCGCGCCGCGATCTCGCAGGCGAGCAGACGCGTGCCTCGCATAACCTGGTCCAGGCATGCCAACGATCACCTATCCCGCCGAGCTGCCGGTCAGCCAGAAGCGCGCCGAGATCGCTGCGGCAATCCGCGACAACCAAGTCGTGATCGTGGCCGGCGAGACGGGTTCAGGCAAGACGACGCAACTGCCCAAGATCTGCCTGGACCTCGGTCGCGGTGTGAACGGCCAGATCGGGCACACCCAGCCTCGCCGGTTGGCCGCCCGGACTGTTGCCGACCGCATCGCCGAGGAGCTCGGCACCTCCCTCGGGGACACGGTGGGCTACAAGGTGCGCTTCACCGACCGATCGACCGACGCGACGCAGGTCAAGCTGATGACCGACGGCATCCTGCTCGCCGAGATCCAGCGCGACCGCGCGCTCCGCGCCTACGACACCCTCATCATCGACGAGGCCCATGAGCGCAGCCTCAACGTCGACTTCCTGCTCGGCTACCTCAAGCAGCTGCTCCCCCGCCGCCCTGACCTCAAGGTCATCATCACGTCGGCGACCATCGACACGGAGCGTTTCGCCCAGCATTTCGATGACGCCCCCGTCGTCGAGGTGTCCGGTCGCACCTATCCCGTCGAGGTGCGCTACCAACCGGTGGTCGATCCCGACAGCGAGTCGGCCGGCAGCGAGTCCGCCCGCGCCCAGGCCTCCGACGACGAGCGCGACCAGACACAAGCGATCCTGGACGCCGTCGACGAGCTGCGGCTGGAAGGCCCCGGTGACGTGCTGGTCTTCCTCTCCGGGGAGCGCGAGATCCGCGACACCGCCGAGGCGCTGCGCGGCCATGTTCCGGACGACACCGAGATCCTGCCGCTCTATGCACGGTTGTCGGCCGCCGAGCAGCACCGGGTGTTCGCGGCGCATCCCGGCCGCCGCGTCGTACTTGCCACCAACGTCGCCGAGACCTCACTGACGGTGCCGGGCATCCGCTACGTGATCGACCCCGGAACGGCCCGCGTGTCGCGGTACAGCCACCGCCTCAAGGTGCAGCGTTTGCCGATCGAGAAGGTCTCGCAGGCCTCCGCCAACCAGCGCAAGGGCCGCTGCGGGCGGGTGGCGGAGGGCATCTGCATCCGGCTCTACTCCGAGGAGGACTTCCTCGCACGTCCGGAGTTCACCGAGCCCGAGATCCTGCGCACCAACCTCGCCTCGGTCATCCTCCAGATGACGGCGCTCGGGCTGGGCGATATCGCGGCGTTCCCCTTCGTCGAGGCCCCCGACCGACGCAACGTGCGTGACGGCGTCGCCCTGCTGGAGGAGCTTGGCGCTCTCGATCCAGCCGTGAGCGACCCGCGAAAGCGGCTCACGAAGACCGGTCGATCCCTCGCCCGGCTGCCCGTCGACCCCCGGCTGGCCCGCATGGTGCTGGAGGCCGACAAGAACGGCTGCGCTGATGAAGTGCTCGTGATCGCCGCCGCGCTGTCGATCCAGGATCCCCGCGAGCGCCCCGTCGACAAGCAGCAGGCGGCCGACGAGATGCACCGCCGCTTCGCCGACCAGCGATCCGACTTCCTGACCTACTGGAACCTCTGGACCTACGTCCAGGAGCAGCAGAAGGCCTTGTCCTCCAGTGCCTTCCGGCGGCTGTGCCGCTCGGAGTTCCTGCACTACCTGAGGATCCGCGAGTGGCAGGACCTGTACGGACAGCTGCGTTCGGTCGCCCGCTCACTGGGGATCCACCCGACGTCCCAGACCCGCGACGCCGACGCGTTGCTGCAGCCGTTGCACACCTCGCTGCTCCCCGGCCTCCTGTCGCACATCGGCTTGTGGGACCAGGAAAAACGCGAGTACGTCGGTGCGCGCGGGGCTCGGTTCGCGCCGTGGCCCGGGTCGGCGTTGTTCAAGAAGCCACCCCGCTGGGTCATGGCCGGCGAGCTCGTCGAGACCTCCCGGCTGTGGGGACGCGACCTGGCCGGCATCGAGCCGGAGTGGGTCGAGCCGCTCGCCGAGCACCTGTTGAAGCGCACATACAGCGAGCCGCACTGGTCAAGCAAGCAGGGCGCAGTGATGGCCTATGAGAAGGTCACGCTCTTCGGCGTACCCATCGTGGCGTCGCGACGCATCACCTACGGCCGCATCGATCCCGAGCTGTCGCGCGAGCTGTTCATCCGCCACGCGCTCGTGCAGGGCGAGTGGCGCACGCATCACAAGTTCTTCCACGCCAACCGCGAGATGCTCGACGAGGTGGAGGACCTCGAGCACCGGGCCCGGCGCCGCGACATCCTGGTCGACGACGAGACCCTCTTCGAGTTCTACGACCAACGGGTGCCACCGCAGGTCGTCTCGGCGCGGCACTTCGACTCGTGGTGGAAGACCACGCGTCGCGAGGAGCCCGACCTGCTCGACTTCGAGCGCGAGATGTTGATGCGCGAAGAGGCCCGCCAGGTCAGCGAGGCCGACTATCCCGACGTGTGGCGCCACGGCGACCTCGCGTTGGCCCTGTCCTACCAGTTCGAACCGGGAAGCGACGCCGACGGCGTGACGGTGCACATACCGCTGCCGGTGCTCAACCAGATAGCGCCCGAGGGCTTCGACTGGCAGGTGCCGGGGTTGCGGCTCGATCTCGTCACCGCGCTCATCAAGTCGCTGCCCAAGCACCTGCGGCGCAACTTCGTGCCCGCCCCTGACCACGCGCGGGCGCTGGTGGCGCAGCTGCGTCCCGACGGGACCTCGATCACCGACGCGATGGCCCGAGAGCTGCGCGCGCGCACCGGCGTGAGCGTGCCGCACGACGCCTGGGACCTCCACCGCGTCCCCGACCACCTGCGCGTCACCTTCCGGATCGAGGATGCGGCCGGCCATGCCGTGGCGGAAGGAAAGGACCTTGTCGCACTCAAGCGGCAGCTGCAGCCGACAGTCGCGAGGACCGTGTCCCGAGCCGCGGCCGGCGTCGAGCGCAGCGGCCTGCGCGACTGGACCTTCGGCTCACTGCCGGAGACGTTCACGACCACGCGGGACGGCCATGAGATGCAAGGCTTCCCGGCCCTGGTAGACGAGGGCGACACCGTGGCGGTACGGGTCCTCGGCACAGCCGCGGAGGCGACCGAGGCGACCTGGCTCGGGACGCGCCGACTGCTCCTGCTGACCATCCCGTCGCCCCTGGCCGGGGTCGTCGGCCGGCTCGACAACCGCACCAAGCTGGCCCTCGGGCACAACCCCCACGGCGGCGTGCCCGCGCTGCTCGACGACTGCCTCACCAGTGCGCTCGACGGGTTGATGGCGGCGCACCGTGGCCCGGTCCGCGACCGGACGGCGTTCGGCCGCCTCCGGGAGGCGGTCCGCGCGGACCTGCCCGAGACCGTGCTCGACGTCGTACGACAGGTGGCCGGCATCCTCACCACAGCGCGCAAGATCGAGAACCAGGTCAGTGGCGCCACCAGCCCCGCGCTGCTGCCGGCGCTGGTCGACGTTCGAGCGCAGCTGTCGGGGCTCGTCTATCCCGGGTTCGTGACCGCCGCAGGGCACCGGCGGCTGCCCGACTTGCACCGCTATCTGCGGGCCATCGAGCGGCGGTTGGACAACCTCGGCAGCCGTCCCGAGCGCGACCGGGCGCTGATGTCGCAGGTGCGGACGATGCAGGAGGAGCACGAGCGGTGGATCGCGTCGTTGCCGCCGAGCCGCCGGGCCGACGCCGCGGTCCTCGACGTGCGCTGGATGCTCGAGGAGCTGCGGGTGAGCCTGTTCGCCCAGACCGTCGGCACTCCCGCACCCGTGTCGGACAAGCGGATCCGACGAGCCATGGCCCAGGCCGGCTGACGGCTCTCCCCCGGGCCCGGCACCCCTGGGAAATTTGTTACTGATCCTTTCCGGGTCTGCCGCCAAACCGAGCAACCGTGACAGAGACTGCTGCCAAGCAGCAGTCGCGCCGCGGGGGGCGGGGCTCGGCGAGAGACAGAGGATCGGTCATGCAGAACGCGGCATCTGGTGGCATACCCGCTCAGTCACGATCTCTGCTGGAGCTCATCGACCGCCTGCGGCATGAGTTCCCGCACGTCAGCGCCCACGCGGTCGTGCGGTGCGTGTCGATCGTGGCGCACCATCCCAGCTCGGCAGCGTTGCCCATCGAGGTGCTGCTGCGCAGGACGGAGCGGATCGCCCGGGCCCGGCTCGAGCACCTGACCGAGCTGCCCGTGCCGCCGACGGACTACGTGCCGTCCTTCGCTCCGGTCCCGGGACCACGCAGCGGTGATCTGCCCGCCGCCAGCCGTTAGGTCAGACTGCTAGATCCCGACGCGACGCGACGCGACGCGACGCGGCGCCGCAGCGCTGCGTTCGTCGGCGCGGCTCAGCCCGGCGGGGTTCCGGTCACCGGTGCCACGAGCAGGGCCAGCAGGTGGTCGGCCTCCGCGTCGGGGTCGGCGGTGAGCCCGGTGTGGATCGGCCCCGGCTGTACGACGGTCGATCTCGGCGCCGCCAGCCACCGGAAGCGTCGTCCGATGTCCTCGTCCGCCGCAGGTCCGGCGCCTTCGGCAGCCGCGCACACATCCGCGACCGAACGCAGGGCGCGCTCGATCGCGTCCGGGTCGGCCGAGGGGTCGAGCGCGAACAGCCGTTCCCGGTCGAGGCGCACCCGGGAGCCGAGGTAGTCCAGCGCCTGGCAGTAGAGCAGCACCCCGGCGTTGATCGACTCGCCCCTCTCCACGCGAGGCACCACGCGCAGGACCGTGTACTCGAAGAGATGACGTGGCGGCGTCACGGCTGCACACCTCCGGCGCGGGAGATCAACCACTCGGGCCGCCCCGTACGACGCGTCGCGCGGGCCGCGTGCCCAACACCCGCCGCCGCCACCTGGGCCCGCAGGCCCGGCAGCCACGCGCCGCGCGCCGACAGCCGAGCAGTCAGCTGCTCGACGTAGGCGTCGCGGACCGCCCCGATCCCGGCGAAGCCCGGCTCATCGGCCAGCCACTCCTCCGGCACGTCGCCCACCGCGTCGCGCAGCAGGTCGCCCGTGACCAGCGCGGCCAGATCCGCGTCGGCCGCGTCCATGTCCGGGGTCGACCCGATCAGGGCGTGCTCACGCGCGTCGTACGGCCGGGCGACCGACGCGGCAACGCCCGACCAGGCGTGGTGGAAGGTCAGCGCCGCACCATGGTCGATGATCTGGAGGCTGTTGTGCCACCTGAGCATGTTCGGGTTGCGCCAGGAGCGGTCAACGTTGCCGATCAGCGCGTCGAACCACAGCACCCGCCCGGCCAGGCCCGCGTCGACGGGGAAGGCGGTCGCCTCGAAGTCGAGCGCCCCGGGGAGGAAGTCGATCCCGAGGTTGGTGCCACCGC
>JAVEDJ010000217.1 GCA_030841025.1 Actinomycetota bacterium | reverse complement strand
CGCACACCGGCGTCCTGCGGCCGGACGAGTGGCAGCGGTGGCGGGCCTGGGACCCGGTCCGGATGGTCGAGCCGTACGCCGACGCGGTGCGCTCCCTGGATGCCGTGTGGATCGACGCGGGCACCCGCGACGACTACTTCCTCGACCTCGGCGCGTCTGCTTTCCGCGCCGAGCTCGCCCGCGCCGGCGTACCCGAGGACCGGGTCTCCTTCGAGCTGTTCGACGCCACCCACGCGGACATCGACTACCGGTACCCCCTTGCCCTGGCCTGGCTGGCCCGGCGCCTGGCTCGCTGAAACGCCGCGACAGCGAGGACCAGGGAGGCCAGGGTCGGATAGGTTCCAATCGCCCGGGCCAGCGCGGGCCCGCCGGACAGCTCCAGGAGGCAAACGATGCCGATCGTCGTGGGATACGTGCCGCGGGCAGAAGGCCGGGCGGCCCTGCGGCGCGCTGCCGAGGAGGCACGGCTGCGGGGTGCCAAGCTCATCGTCATCAACTCCAACCGGGGCGGCCGGGAGATGGACGACGAGGACGCGATCCGGCACGAGCAGGAGCTGACCGACGTACGGGCCCAGCTCGACCGCGAGGGCATCGAGCACGAGGTGCGGCAGCTGGTGCGCGGCCTCGAGCCCGCCGAGGACCTGATCTCCGTGGCGGAGGAGGTCGGCGCCGACTTCATCGTCATCGGACTGCGCCGGCGCACCCCCGTCGGCAAGCTGATCCTGGGCAGCAACGCCCAGAAGGTGCTGCTCGAGGCCCCGTGCCCGGTACTGGCCGTGAAGGCCGAGGAGGAGTAGGCGATGGCAGGGTCGGGGGCAAGAACGATCGCCATCACCGGCGACGCGGTAGCCGATGCCCTGCTCGAGCGTGACCCGTTCGCGCTCCTGGCGGGCATGTTGCTCGACCAGCAGTTCCCCATGGAACGCGCGTTCGCCGGTCCCCAGAAGATCGCCGACCGGATGGGCGTCGACCGGCTGGACCCGGCCGAGATCGCGGCGCACGAGCCCGAGTCCTTCGCCGCCCTGTGCACGCAGCCGCCCGCCGTGCACCGCTTCCCGGGCAGCATGGCGGCGCGCGTGCAGGCGCTGGCGGCATGCATCGTCGAGCGGTACGACGGCGACACTGCCGCGCTGTGGGAGGGCGCGTCGAGCGGCGCGGACCTGCTGGCCCGGCTGCAGGCGCTGCCCGGTTTCGGCGAGACCAAGGCCCGGATCTTCGTGGCGCTGCTCGGGAAGCAGCGCGGGGTGCGTCCGCGCGGCTGGAAGGCGGCGGCTGGGGCCTATGCCGACGCGGGGTCCTGGCGTTCGGTCGCGGACGTGGTGGACGCCGCCAGCCTGGCGAGGGTGCGGGCCTTCAAGCAGGAGCAGAAACGCTCTGTCAATACCCCCTGACTGTCCGTGAATGCCCACGCTGACCGGTCTGTCGGGTTAGCCTCGTGCCATTCTCGTCCGGAACGTGCTGGCGCCGGTGACGGTCCGCAGTCAGGAGCTGCTGTGACCCGTGACACCCCTGGTGTGGGCGGGGCAGAGCGCATGGCCTCGTCCGACAGCGCGATGCTGGAAACCCTGGTGCTCGAGGCCCCGGTCGCCTTCGCCTTCTACGACACCGACATGCGCTACCGGCGCATCAACCGGATGCTGGCCGACATCAACGGCGCCCCGATGGAGGCGCACATCGCGCGCCGACCCAGCGAGCTGCTCGCGCCTCCGCTCGGGCTAGCCATCGAGGCGCGCCTGGCCGAGGTGCTGCGCACCGGTCAGGCCATCGCCGACGACGACTTCAGGGCCCCCTCGCCGATCACTGGGGAGCTGCGCCACTACGAGTCGCAGTGGTATCCCGCCCGGGCCGACGACGGCTCTGTCATCGGGGTGGCGGTGCTGGTCAGCGATGTGACCGACCGACGGCTGGCCGAGGCGGCGCTGCGGCGCAGCAACGAGCGCACGTTGCGGCTCCAGCAGGCGACGTCCGCCCTGTCCGGCGCCCTGACCGTCGACGACGTACGTCGGGTCATGCGTGAGCTCGGCCAGTCGGCGGGCTTCGCGACCCGCACCGAGATCCATCTCGCCGACCTCAGTCCTGGCCTCGTGGTCGATGCCCCGGACGAGCTGATGTCGTTCGCCGTCCACCCGCAGACCGGCGAGCGGTCCGTCGAGGTGGCGCTGGTCGTGTCCGGCGGGCTCATCGGATCGTTGCGACTGGTCCTGCTGGACAGCATGAGCGACCACGAGGACGAGTCGTTCCTGGGCGCGCTGGCCGGCCAGTGCGCCATCGCGCTGGAGCGCGCGAGGCTCTACGAGCGGGAGCGGTCAACCGCCGTGACACTGCAGCGCAGCCTGCTGCCCGACCGGCTGCCGGACGCGCCGGGTGTCGAGCTGGCGGCGCGGTTCCTGCCGGGCGCTGGCGACGCGGACGTGGGCGGCGACTGGTACGACGCGTTCTCGCTACCCGACGGCAGGCTGGTCCTGGTCGTCGGCGACGTGATGGGCAAGGGCGTGGTCGCCGCAGCCGGGATGGGCCGGCTCCGGTCCGCGCTGCGCGCCCTCGCCTTCGTGAACCCGCTGCCGGAGACGGTGCTGAACGGTCTGGACCGGGTGTTCACGGCCACCGAGGAGGCCGACCAGATCGCGACCCTGGTCTACATGCTGATCAACCCCGAAGCCCGCCGGGCGGCCGTCGGGGGAGCCGGACACCTGCCGCTGGTGCTCGTGCGGGCCGGCCACCCACCCGAGCTGGTCGACGCCGGCTCGGGGTCCACGCCGCTGGGCTGGGCGGAGCCGCGCGGCCAGCGCACGCTCGAGCTGGGCCCGGGTGACCTGCTGCTGGGCGTCACGGACGGGGTGGTGGAGCGGCGGGGGTACGACCTCGACGCGGGGCTCTCCCAGCTCATGGAATGCGTGGTGTCGCCCGAGGGAGACCTGGATTCCCTGGTAGAACGGGTGGCGGCGACGATGCTCGGACACACCGAGGGCCGCGACGACGCCACCCTGTTGGCCGTACGCTTCTTGGGGTGAGCGCCGCCCCGGCGGGACGGCGGTCACTGCAGCACGTCGCTGCACGTGTCACAATGACGTGCTGCTGTGCGGCGTCGCCGCCGGCCCCACCACCCAGAATGCCGGTGTCGGGTTTTTCCGCGCCCAGCACCTGACGAGAGGTAGTACGTGACGGACTCGGCTCGCCCGCTCCCACCGGAGTTCGCCCATCCGCAGATGCACGACCTGCTGCAGCAGGGGAGGGCCCAGGGGTACGTCGGCTCGGGTGCCGTCAGGACGACGTGCGAGGCAGCCGGCATCCCGATGAACCGCATGAAGGCGGTGCTGCGCAGCCTCAGCGAGGAGGGTGTAAGCGTCATGGTCGAGGCCGACATGAGCGGGCAAGGCACAGCGACCCGCACCCGCGCGGTTGCCGCGGCGACCGCCGCCAAGCGGGCCACAACCAAGCCGATCGAGGACGGCGCGGCCAAGAAGGCTGCCGCCAAGAGGACGTCGCCGGTCAAGGCCGTGCCCAAGAAGGACGAGGCTGGCTCGGCCAAGAAGGCCGCTCCCAAGTCCGCCGCGAAGAAGGCCGGCGAACCGGCCGCGAAGAAGGCTGCCGCCTCGAAGGCGGGCGGCACCCCCGAGGACGCCGGGGCGGCGGTTGCTGTCGAGGGCGTCGTGGCCGGCGGCGTCGTCGTCGAGGGCGACGCACCCGAGCCCGGCGAGGAAGCCGAGGCGGAAGGCTTCGTCATCGCCGACGACGACGAGGAAGACGCTCCGGCGCAGCAGGTCGCGACGGCCGGTGCCACCGCCGACCCGGTCAAGGACTACCTCAAGCAGATCGGCAAGGTGGCGCTGCTCAACGCGGAGCAGGAGGTCCAGCTCGCCAAGCGCATCGAGGCGGGCCTGTTCTCCGAGGAGAAGCTCAACGGTGGCGAGAAGTTCACCCCGAAGCTGAAGAAGGAGCTGGACTGGATCGCCGAGGACGGTCGGCGGGCCAAGAACCACCTGCTCGAGGCCAACCTGCGACTGGTCGTGTCGTTGGCCAAGCGCTACACCGGGCGCGGCATGCTCTTCCTGGACCTGATCCAGGAGGGCAACCTCGGCCTGATCCGCGCGGTCGAGAAGTTCGACTACACCAAGGGCTACAAGTTCTCGACCTACGCGACGTGGTGGATCCGGCAGGCGATCACCCGCGCCATGGCCGACCAGGCGCGCACCATCCGCATCCCCGTGCACATGGTCGAGGTCATCAACAAGCTGGCCCGGGTGCAGCGGCAGATGCTGCAGGACCTCGGGCGTGAGCCGACGCCGGAGGAGCTCGCCAAGGAGCTCGACATGACCCCGGAGAAGGTGGTCGAGGTCCAGAAGTACGGCCGCGAGCCCATCTCCCTGCACACCCCGCTCGGCGAGGACGGCGACAGCGAGTTCGGCGACCTCATCGAGGACTCCGAGGCGGTCGTGCCGGCCGACGCGGTCTCGTTCACGTTGCTGCAGGAGCAGCTGCACTCGGTCCTCGACACGCTCTCGGAGCGCGAGGCGGGCGTGGTGTCGATGCGCTTCGGCCTGACCGACGGTCAGCCCAAGACGCTCGACGAGATCGGCAAGGTCTACGGCGTCACCCGCGAGCGGATCCGCCAGATCGAGTCCAAGACCATGTCCAAGCTGCGTCACCCGTCGCGGTCCCAGGTGCTGCGCGACTACCTGGACTAAGAACCACTCGACCGACAATCTCGGTACGTGCCTCTGACCTCGGCCTACGCCATGGACGACGCGACGCCCATGCCGTGCACAGCGCTCAGAGTCGCAGTCAGCTCTGTGCCGGACGCGCCGCCGGACCGCTCGATCTCGTGAGCATGCTCGGCTTCCGGGGGCTGAGGTGACCGAAGGTGCGACGACCACCTCGCGCGTGCCGGCTCCACGTGGTGGTGCTGGTGCCGCCGCAGCTCAACACAGGCCCCAGATGCCCCGGTTGTGCGCGCGGGCTTCGGCTTGCGCCGCGCCATAGCTGGTGACTCGCTTGAACGGGTTGTGGTTGTACACATAAACGGCCGCCCAGCCGCGGCGGACCTGGATGCGGTTCACGTCCGCGTTCTTCGCCTCCTTGATCACGTAGCGTAGGAGCCGGCCGTAGCGATCCACTGAGTCTTGAGTCGGGTCGGAGACCAGGCGCACCGGTGTGCCGGAGGGTAGGAGGCGCTCCAGGGACCGGGAAGCTTGCGGTCCACCGCACTCGATCCCGGAGTAGACCTCGGGCGTATCGATGCCGATCAGGCGGACGCGTGCCTGCCTTCCGCTGCGCAGGCGGACGTTGACGGTGTCCCCGTCGGCGACCTTGGTGATGGTCGCGCGCTGGCCAAGCGCCGGACGCACAGCAACGGCGTCGGCCGGAGTCGCGGCAAGCGCCAGAAGGAGCGCCCCTGCCACAACCACCGAAACGCGCGCTTGGATCGAGCCTCGACGAAGCATGCGTCCCCCAGGAGTCGAGACCGGTCTTGGCCACGGCTGGATCGCGGCACAGGCGGAGCATCGGCATTCACCAAGGCAGGCTGAACCAGGTGCCCGCGGCTCCCCTGAACCCGCACTGATCGATGCGACCGGGTCACGGGCGGCCAGGCGTCGGCGGTTCCTGGGCGCCGCGACGCCCCGTGCTCTGACCTGTCGGCGCGCGTTCGTGTGAGGAACCGCCTGCGAAAGAACTGGCCCGGCTCTGCCTGAAGCTGCAGCGATCAATCCGGGCAGTGAAAGCACCTGCCACAGCGCCAGGACCATGCCCTCGCCGCGATCGCCGCCCACTGTCACTGCGGTTCAGGCATGCACGATCACCAGTGCCAGGACGGCTCGGCCGCCGCGGGCGTGCCATCTTGCCAAGCGGTCGGCACCGAGACGCGTAATGGGCGCGTTTCCACGGGACGACTCGGACGTTTCGCGGCCGTTACGAAGTTGTGCCTTTCCGTGATCTTCATCCGTCACTACGTTGTGGCCCACAACATTCCCTTGCGCGGTAGGCACGTTCGTTCGGTGCCGCTGCTCCCCACCGAAGGGCACCAAACATGCGGATGCGAAACATCGCGGTAGCGGGACTGGTCGTCATGCCACTGCTGCTCACGGCCTGTGGCGGCGGCAGCGGCGGGTCGGCCACCAGTGGCAGCAGCAGCTCGGGCTCCAGCTCCAGCGCGAAGGCTGGCGGCAAGGTCGGCGTGATCCTCCCGGACGCCTCCACCTCGCCACGCTGGGAGAACAACGACCGGCCGGCCCTGCAGAAGGCCATCGTCGCCGCCGGCTACGAGGCCGTCATCCAGAACGCGGGCAAGGACGTCGGGAAGTTCTCACAGCTGTGCGACTCGATGATCAACCAGAGCGTGAACGTGCTGCTGATCGTCAACCTCGACTCCGAGAGCGGCGCCGCCTGCGAGAAGAAGGCCAAGGACGCCGGCATCGCGAGCATCGACTACGACCGCCTGACGCTCGGCGGGTCAGCCGACTACTACGTGTCGTTCGACAACGTCGAGGTCGGCAAGCTGATGGGCGACGGGCTCGTCAAGTGCCTCGACGACGCCGGCAAGACCAAGGCGAACATCGTCGAGATCAATGGTGACCCGACCGACAACAACGCGGCGCTGTTCAAGCAGGGCTACGACGGCGCCCTCAAGCCCAAGGTGGACTCCGGCGACTACAAGATCGTTGCGGACCAGACCGGCAAGTGGGACGCCACCGTGGCGCAGACCACGTTCGAGCAGGGCTTCACGCAGAACAACGGCAAGGTCGACGGCGTCATCTCGGCGAACGACACCATGGCCGGCGGCATCGTGACCGTGCTGAAGAACAACAACCTCGCCGGCAAGGTCCCGGTCACCGGCCAGGACGCCTCCGACGAGGGTCTGCAGCGCGTGATCGCCGGCACCCAGTGCGGCACCGTCTTCAAGGACGTCAACCTCGAGGCCGACGCTGCCGCGAAGCTCGCGATCGCGATCCTCAAGAACGACGGCTCCGCCGCCGCCCTGGTCAACGGCGAGGTCGATGACACTCAGGCGAAGAAGAAGGTCAAGTCGGTCTTCGCCAAGCCGGTGTGGATCACCCAGGAGAACATCAAGGCGCCCTTCGACGCCGGCTACACCACGGTCGAGAAGGTCTGCACCGCTGACTTCGCAGCTGCCTGCGCCAAGCTCGGTCTGTCATAGCAACACGGGCGCGGGGGTCCGGTCCTCAATCGGCCCGGACCCCAGCGCCCGACCGCGCGGCACCCGTAACGTGTGCTGCCCGTCCGGAAACCGACCGACAGGCGAGGTGCGATGACCAGCATGACGACGGAAGCGGACAGCAGGCCGGTCACTGACCAGAGCCCCCTGCTCGAGCTGCGCAGTGTCAGCAAGAGCTTCGGTGCGGTCCAGGTGCTGCAGGAGGTGGACCTCACGGTCCGGCTCGGCCGGGTCACGGCTCTGGTGGGCGACAACGGCGCCGGCAAGAGCACCCTCATCAAGGGGATCGCGGGGATCTACCCCTTCGACAGCGGCGACTACGTGTTCGAGGGCGAGACCGTGCACGTCCACAACCCGAAGCAGGCCAACGCCCTGGGGGTCGAGGTCGTCTACCAGGACCTCGCGTTGTGCGACAACCTCGACATCGTCCAGAACCTCTACCTCGGCCGTGAGGCGCTGTCCTCGGGCTTCCTCGACGAGATCACCATGGAGGAGCGCGCCGCCGAGACCCTGGCGGGGCTCTCGGTGCGGACCGTGAAGTCGGTGCGGCAGAAGGTGGCAAGCCTCTCCGGTGGCCAGCGCCAGACCGTGGCCATCGCACGCGCGGTGCTGTGGAACTCCAAGTTGGTGATCCTGGACGAGCCGACGGCCGCGCTGGGTGTGGCCCAGACCGAGCAGGTCCTCCGGCTGGTCCGCCGGTTGGCCGACCGCGGGCTGGCCGTGATCCTGATCAGCCACAACATGAACGACGTGCTTGCCGTCGCCGACGACATCGCCGTGCTCTACCTGGGTCGGATGACTGCGCAGGTCCAGGCCAAGGACGTCAGCCTCACGGACGTCGTCCAGCTCATCACCGGCGGCACCCTGATCGAGAAGGAAGGTCGCGTCGTCGTCACCGACCCGCACGAGGCGGGTGGCGGGCTGGCTGCTGATCAGACGCCGCACGAGACGGGAGACCAGCCGTGAGCCAGACCCTCAGCGAGGCAGAGCCCGAGGCCACCGACGTCACGGCGCCCGCGCCGACCGGCCTGGGCGACGCCTGGCGCGATTACGTGTCGCGAGTGCGGGGCGGCGACGTGGGGCCGTTGCCAGCCATCCTGGGTCTGGCTGCCCTGCTCGTCGTGTTCTCCGCCCTGCGTCCGGAGACCTTCACGAACTCGTTCAACTTTGCCAACCTGCTGATCCAGAGCGCACCGGTCATCGTGATCGCCATGGGCCTGGTGTTCGTCCTGCTGATCGGTGAGATCGACCTGTCCGCGGGCTTCACCGCGGGTGTCGCCGGTGCGATGCTCGGCATCGTCTCGACCCGGCACGACTATCCATGGTGGATCGGGATCCTGGTCTGCCTGGCGACCGGCGCCGTCATCGGCCTCGTCATCGGCCTGCTCGTGGCTCGCGTGGGCATCCCTTCCTTCGTCGTCACCCTGGCCGGCTTCCTCGCGTTGCAGGGCCTGCTCCTCAAGATCATCGGTGAGGGCGGCACGATCCGGATCCAGAGCGAGACCGTCCTGGCGATCATGGCGAAGAACCTGCCGGTCTGGCTGGGCTGGACGTTGTACGTCGTGCTCATCGTGGCGTACGCCGCGGTCACCTTCCGCCAGCTGGCAACCCGGCGGTCCCGCGGCCTGGTCACCTCGTCGCCGACCGTGTGGCTGGCGAAGGTCGCCTGCATGGCGGTGCTGCTCGGCGTCTGCACCTACTACCTGAGCATCGAGCGCAGCCGCAACGCCGCCCTCACCTCCATCAAGGGGATCCCGATCGTCATCCCCGTCGTACTGGTCCTGCTCGTCCTGTTCACCCTGCTGCTGAACCGCACGCTGTTCGGTCGGCACGTCTACGCCGTCGGCGGCAACGCGGAGGCCGCGCGGCGCGCCGGCATCAACGTGGCCAGGATTCGGCTGCTCTGCTTCATCCTCTGCTCCACCATCGCCGCCGCTGCCGGCGTCCTGCTCGCCAGCCGGGTGAACTCGGTGACGCCCTCGACCGGTGGCGGAGAGACCCTGCTCTACGCGGTCGGCGCCGCCGTCATCGGCGGGACCAGCCTGTTCGGTGGCAAGGGCCGACCGGTCGACGCGATCATCGGTGGTCTGGTGGTCGCCGTGGTGGCCAACGGCATGGGGCTGCTGAACAAGTCGGCCGCCGTCGTCTACATGGTCACCGGCGGCGTGCTGCTGCTGGCCGCCGGTGTGGACGCGCTGTCCCGACGACGCGCTGCTGCATCCGGACGGGTCTAGCGAGGCCAATGACCGTCCTTGCACGGGGGTCGCGGGGGGCGAGATCTGAAGACGTCCGGCGCGGCAACCTCTCCACGCTGCTCCGGTACGTCCACGTGCACGGACCCACCGCGCGCAGCCGGCTGACCGCCGTCCTCGGCCTCAACCGCAGCACCATCGGCGACCTGACCAGCGAGCTGGTCGCGGCCGGGCTGCTGCGGGAGGAGCCGGGCCGCCCCGACCGGGTGGGAGGCGAGGCAGCCGGCGGCGGGCGCCCGTCGTACGTCGTCGCCCCGCAGTCCGAGCGGGTGCAGGTGCTGGCCGTCGACGTAGGGGTGACCCACCTCAGTGTCGCGCGAGTCGGCCTGGGCGGCGCCATACTCAGCCGCCGTGACCGCTCCTACCGCCGGGGCACGCGCCGGCACACGACCGTGACCGCCGCGATCACCAAGATCTCGGCCGAGCTCCTCGCGGAGGTGGACGGCGCCGTCGTAGTCGCCGGGATGGGAGTCGCGGTGCCCGGGATGGTCCGGCGGCACGACGGGCAGGTCCGGCAGGCCCCGAACCTGGGCTGGCGGGACGTCCCGCTCGGCGCCGCACTGGCCGACGCCCTGGGACTGCCGGTGTCGGTCGGCAACGATGCCGACCTCGGCATCCTGGCCGAGCAGGTCCGGGGCGCCGCGGTCGGCGTGGACGACGCGGTGTACCTGACGGGCCGCTCCGGCCTCGGGGCGGGGATCATCGCCGGCGGTCGCCCGCTCGGGGGTCGGACCGGTTACGCCGGAGAGGTCGGGCACCTGGTCGTCGACCCGGCGGGGCTGCCCTGCCACTGCGGCTCGCGCGGATGCTGGGAGACCCAGTGCGGGGAGGAACGCCTCTTCGAGCTGGCCGCCCGGCCGGCGGGAGGGGGACTCGCCGGGGTGCGCGAAGTCGTCGCTGCTGCCGCCGCAGGCGATGCGGTCGCCGCGGCCGCCCTGGAGGACGTCGCCGGCTGGCTGGGACGCGGCACCGCCAACGTGGTCCACGTCCTCAACCCCGAGATGGTCATCCTCGGTGGGGCCCTGGAGGAGGTGCTGCGCGCGCTCGGCGGGACCGTCCGGTCCGCCTTCGACAGCACAGCTCTCGCCGCTCCGGGCGAGCAGGTGCGCATCGTCGCCCCGCACCTCGGGTCCGACTCGACCCTGGTCGGGTCCGCCGAGCTGGCCTTCGACCCGCTGCTGTCCGACCCGCTGCTCACGCTGTCCCGCCGGCACGCCTCCTGAGCGCACGTGGGTCACGACGAGCCGGCGACCGCTCGTGACGGCGTTGCTCGGTGCGGCGCTGCGACCGATCCCTCTTTGGCCGCGACCAGCACCGCCACCAGCGAGAGCTTGCCCTGACCGGCCAGGAACGTGGCCAACCGCAGGATGTCCTCGGAGGGCAGCGGGGGGAAGACGTTCTCCAGGGCACCAACAGGGCCACTGCGAGACGTGGAGCCGCCTGCCCGGAGGCGCGACGTTGAATCGTCGGCCGATCGGTTCAGAGGCGGTCGAGGCGAGCCTGCAGGTCGGTGACCACCTTGCGCCCGGCGTCGGCGCTGCGCTCGGCCTCCTCGTGCTCCTCGTCAGCGGTCCCTCGCGCCTCGAGCGCCGTGTCCTTGTCCGCGACGGCGGCGGCGAGCGCCAGCTGGACCTCCTGCAGCTGCCCCTCCAGCTCTGCGACCCGCGCGGCCGCGGCGTCGTACGACGTCTTCGCGGCGGCGGCGGCTCCGGCTGCCGCCTCACGTGCCTCCGCTGCCGACCGGGCCTGCGCCCAGGCCGACGAGAGCGCCTGCTCCACCTCCTGGCGCTCGGCGGCTCGGCGCTGGGCCTGCGCCGCCGCGTCGTCCTTGCCGCGGCCCTTCCTGCGGGCTGGGGCCTTCTTGACCGGAGGTGGTGGGCTCGGCGCGGCGGGCGGGCCGCCGAAGCCACTGTGCTGCAGCCCGCTCGACAGGCGCCCGGCCGCCAGGAGCTCGGCGCCGGCAGGGTCGGCCAGCGCGGCGTGCAGCGTCTCCTCGAGCCCACGGGCGACCTCCTCGCTGACCCGCGGCCCGCCGTCCGTGGGCAGCCTCCTCGCCTCCTGCACCAGGGCGTGCACGAGCTGCTGGCGCTGCCGGGCCAGCTCGCGCAGGTCGGGGCCGCTCAGCGCCGACGTCGCCTCCCGCAGCGACTCACCCAGCGCGAGGAAGGGCCCGACCTGCTCCGGCCGCTTGCGGGCGAGCTGGTTGGCCAGCCAAGCGACGTTCGTCGGCTTGCGTAGCTCGGTGATCCGGCGGGCCAGCTCACCGTCTCCCGCTGCCCGCGCCGCCTTGGCCCGGGCGTCGCGCTCCCGCACGAAGTCGGACGGCGGGAGACCGAACAGCTCGTCCGCCACCTCGTCGAAGTCCACGGGTCCCAGTCTGCTGGTCACCCCGGACGCGCCCTGGGCAAGTGCGGCCACTCGCCCGATCAGCCGTCCAGTTGCTGAGACAGCGAGAGGCCCCGGTCCATGGACCGGGGCCTCTCAATGATCTATGGGGTGGCTGACCTGGTGTCAGCGCTCCGTCTCGGTTGCGGTGCTCGGGGTCGCCGTCAGGAGCTCGGTCTCGTCCTGGAAGGAGCTGGAGACCTCGCGCAGCCGGTCTTCGTGCGCTCGCCCGTGGTGCGCGCAGAACAGCAGTTCTCCGCCCGAGGGCATGGTTACGCGGATGTATGCCTGGGCGCCGCAGCGGTCACAGCGGTCGGCCGCCGTCAGGGGCGGGTGCGAGGCAAGAGCGGAAGTCACAGTTGCCCTTTCTTCTCGTATTGCGGGTGGTGCCGAGTAGAACAGTCAATCATCCGAAGTTCGTTCCCGACCCACGTAGCGGCCTGGTTCGCTCTCCGCGTAGCGGCTGTGCTGATGAACTGCACGTGCCCATTTCACCGCACCGTTGAACCGTGATGGGGGTCACGTCCAGATTACGGCGTGTCGCGTCACCCGAACGGGCCCGGCGCCGCCCGGCTGAATGGTGCGGGCGGGTGACGTTGCTCGCTGTGTGTGACGACTCCACGCAACCACAGGACGGGGCCCCCGGTAATCGGCCGGACGGCCACGGCGCGGTGGCGCTTCGGCTGTCCGGACCCGCCGGTAACCTGACGCGACGACCCAGGCAGGCCCAGCAGACGCGGTCGCCGCCGATGCCTCTGACCGATGCCCCTGACCGATCCGGAGCTCTCCCGAGTGACCCAGACCCTCCACGCGCGCAGCGACGGCGAGTTCGAGCCCGACGCCTACTCCGCCCGCAACCTGCTGGTCCTCGAGGGCCTCGAGGCGGTGCGCAAGCGCCCGGGCATGTACATCGGGTCCACCGACTCGCGCGGGCTCATGCACTGCCTCTGGGAGATCATCGACAACTCCGTCGACGAGGCGCTGGGCGGGCACTGCAGCCGGATCGAGGTCACCCTGCACCCCGACGGGTCCGTGGAGGTCCGCGACGACGGTCGCGGCATCCCCGTGGACGTCGAGCCGCGCACCGGTCTGGCCGGCGTGGAGGTCGTGATGACCCGGCTGCACGCCGGCGGCAAGTTCGGCGGTGGCTCCTACGCCGCGTCCGGCGGCCTCCACGGCGTCGGCGCGTCCGTGGTCAACGCGCTGTCGGCGCGGCTGGACATCGAGGTCGACCGCTCGGCCAAGACGCACGCGATGAGCTTCCGGCGCGGTGTGCCGGGCACCTTCGCGAAGAGCGAGCCCGAGAGCGCGTTCGACCCGGCGTCCGGCATGCGGGTGATCGGCAAGGTCACCAAGAAGAAGACCGGGACCCGCATCCGCTACTGGACCGACCGGCAGATCTTCACCAAGGACGCCACCCTCTCGCTCGACGAGATCCACAACCGGGCCCGGCAGACCGCCTACCTGGTGCCCGGCCTCACGATCGTCGTCCGCGACGCGCGGGGGAGCGAGCCCGCGGAGGACGTCTTCAAGTACGACGGTGGCATCGGCGAGTTCTGCGAGTTCCTGGCACCCGACCAGGCGATCAGTGACGTGCTGCGGCTGCAGGGCACGGGCCACTTCAAGGAGACCGTTCCCGTCCTGGACGACAAGGGCCACATGACCTCGCAGGAGGTCGAGCGCGAGCTCACCGTCGACATCGCGATGCGCTGGGGCACCGGCTACGACACGGTGGCCCGGTCGTTCGTGAACATCATCGCCACGCCCAAGGGCGGCACCCACGTCCAGGGCTTCGACCGGGCACTGACCAAGACGCTCAACGAGACGCTGCGCGCGCAGCGCGTGCTGCGTGCGTCCGAGGACGACATCGTCAAGGACGATGCGCTCGAGGGACTGACCACGATCGTCACCGTGCGCCTCGCCGAGCCGCAGTTCGAGGGTCAGACCAAGGAGGTCCTCGGCACCTCCGCCGCCTCCCGCATCGTCGCGTCGGTCGTCAGCAAGGAGCTCAAGGCCCAGCTCACGAACCCGAAGCGGGGCGGCAAGGCACAGGCCAAGGCCATCCTCGACAAGGTCGCGTCTGCCGCACGCACGCGCGTCGCCGCCCGTCAGCACAAGGAGCTGCAGCGTCGCAAGAACGCGCTGGAGACCTCCTCGTTGCCGGCCAAGCTCGCCGACTGCCGCAGCGACGACGTCGAGCGCAGCGAGCTGTTCATCGTCGAGGGCGACTCGGCGCTGGGCACGGCCAAGCTGGCGCGCAACAGCGAATACCAAGCCCTGCTCCCGATCCGCGGCAAGATCCTGAACGTGCAGAAGGCCTCCGCCGCCGACATGCTCAAGAACAGCGAGTGCGCCGCGATCATCCAGGTGCTCGGCGCCGGATCCGGCCGCACCTTCGACCCTGGCTCGGTGCGTTACGGCCGCGTCATCTTGATGGCCGACGCCGACGTCGACGGCGCCCACATCCGCTGTCTGCTGCTCACGCTCTTCTACCGCTACATGCGCCCCATGATCGACGACGGACGGGTGTTCGCCGCGGTCCCGCCGCTGCACCGCATCGAGGTCACCAACCCGGGCGCGAAGAAGAACGAAATCGTCTACACCTACTCCGAGCAGCAGATGCGCAAGCAGCTCGCCGACCTCCAGCGCCGCAACAAGCGCTACAAGGAGCCGATCCAGCGCTACAAGGGTCTCGGTGAGATGGACGCCGACCAGCTCGCCGAGACGACCATGGACCCGCGCCATCGCATGCTGCGTCGCGTCGGCATCGGCGATGCCGAGGCGGCCGAGCGGGCGTTCGAGCTGCTCATGGGCAACGAGGTGGCGCCGCGCCGCGACTTCATCGTCGACGGCGCCTCGCGGGTCAACCGCGACAGCATCGACGCCTGACCCGGCACTGGCTGCGGGCCGGCGCGGCTCACGTCGGGACCAAGATCGGCCGATAGACCCACGGTGTTGACCTGGTTGGCCGTGGCGCTGCTCGCCGGGGCGCTGTCGCTGACGCTGCGCTGGGCCATGCGCCGTCGGGATGCTCTCGGACGTCCGCACCCCTTCCCCCTCGTGTCCGTGCTGCTGCTGGTCTCCCTCGGCGCCGGTCTGCTGGTGCCCGTGGTCCGCCACCACCGGCTGGAGGGCCGGCTCAGTGATGTGGCATCTGCCCTGGCGGGAGCGCCGGTGGTCGTGCACTGCCAGACCGCCGGCCAGCAGTTCGTCGATGTGGGGGCCGAGCTCGGCTACGTGCGGTACGGCGCCGACGGCGTGCCGGAGCGCGCGACGCTGATCAAACGAGCAGCGTGCTCCGACCTGTCGTCGTACCTGCGCTCCGACCATGACCGTCCCTCACGCGACCAGCTCATCGCCGTGCACGTGCTCAGCCACGAGGTCCGGCACATGGCTGGTACGACCGGCGAGGCGCAGGCCGAGTGCGAGGCCATGCAGCGCGACGCTGCCGCCGCACGGTTGCTCGGTGCCGACCCGCAGGAGGCGTGGCAGCTCGCCCGGGGCTACTGGCGGGAGATCTATCCGCGGATGCCGGACGAGTACGTGAGCAGTGACTGCGTCGCGGGAGGTGCTCTCGACGAGCGACTCGAATCAGCTCCCTGGGCCGAGACCGCTCCCGCGCTGCCCTGACCACCGTCTCCTCGCGCCGAGGTGTCACGGTCGGGCGGCTGGGGGACATCCCTCGTGACCTGCCGGTCCCAGGGATGGAGGACAGATGTCGGAGACAGTCGCGGAGCGCTCGGCGCCGGAGGCGGACGGTCCGCTCACGCGCGTGATGGGGCCCAAGCTCCTGCTGTTCTTCATCATCGGCGACATCCTCGGCGCCGGGGTCTACGCACTGACCGGCAAGGTGGCCGGCGAGGTGGGGGGCGCACTCTGGGCGCCCTTCCTCATCGCCTTCGTCGTGGCGGCACTCACCGCGTGCTCGTACGTCGAGCTGGTCGGCAAGTACCCGCGCGCTGCCGGCGCCGCGCTCTACACCAACCGGGCGTTCGGTATCCCGTTCGTCACGTTCATCGTTGCGTTCGCGGTCATGTGCTCAGGCATCACGTCGGCGAGCACCTCCGCGCGTGCGTTCGGCGGTGACTACCTCGCCGAGTTCGTGAGCCTGCCCGTCGTGCTGGTGGCGATCTGCTTCCTGGTCCTGCTCGCCCTGGTGAACTTCCGCGGCGTCTCCGAGTCGGTGAGGGCGAACGTCGTCCTGACGACGGTTGAGCTGTCCGGCCTTCTGGTCATCATCGCCATCGGCGTCTACGCGGTGCTGACCGGCGACGGCGAGCCCTCCCGGCTGACCGAGGTGGACACCGGCGGTGACGGCCTCATCTTCGGCATGCTCGGTGGCGCGTCCCTCGCCTTCTTCGCCCTCGTCGGGTTCGAGGACTCCGTCAACATGGCCGAGGAGGTGCACGAGCCGCACCGCGTGTTCCCGAAGGCGCTGCTCGGCGGACTGGCCATCACCGGCACCATCTACGTCCTGGTCGCGCTCACGTCGTCGCTGTTGGTCGACCCGGCGACGCTGGAGAAGTCGAGCGGTCCGCTGCTCGAGGTGGTCAAGGCGGGCGGCTTGGAGTTCCCACCCAAGCTGTTCGCGCTGATCGCGCTGCTCGCGGTCACCAACACCGCGCTGATCAACATGCTGATGGCCTCCCGGCTGGTCTACGGCATGTCCCGCGAGCGGATCATCCCGTCGGCGCTCGGACGGGTGCACCGTCGCCGTCGTACGCCGTGGATCGCGATCATCTTCACCACGGTGATCGGCTTCGGCCTGGTCAGCACCGGCAAGGTGCAGGACCTCGGTGACACGACTGCCCTGTTGCTGCTGTGCGTCTTCGCGGTCGTCAACGTCGCGGTCCTGGTGCTGCGCCGCGAGACCGTCGACCACGAGCACTTCCGGGCTCCGACCTTCGTGCCGGTCATCGGCGCGGTCACCTGCGTCGTTCTCGCGACCCCTGTCGTGGGCCGCGACGGTTCGGTCTATGCCATCGCGGGCGTCCTGATCGGCATCGGCGTGCTGCTGTGGTTCGTCAACCGGACATTCGTCGGCAGGCAGGACGACATCGACGCCGAACGGCTCGCCGCAGCCGAGTGAGGCCACATCGGCGTCACGAGTGAAGTCCGGACGGCGAGAGCTTCACGACGTACGTCGACGAGGGCTTGGCCGCTCTCGACGCCTACCTGGAAGAGGGCTTCGCGGCCTGACGTGCGCCGGGCAGCCCTAGGACCCGGTGCCGACCCGCCGGTAGGCCCTGCCATGGCAAATGGAGAGGTGTGGGGTCACCCTGCCTGCCGTT
>JAVEDJ010000214.1 GCA_030841025.1 Actinomycetota bacterium | reverse complement strand
ACGGTGATGACCGCGTCGGTGATGGTCTCGCCGAGGTAGGCCTCGGCGTCGCGCTTGAGCTTCTGCAGCACCCGGGCGGAGATCTCCTGCGGCGTGTACTTCTTGCCGTCGATGTCGACCGACCAGTCGGTGCCCATGTGCCGCTTGACCGAGCGGATGGTCCGATCGACGTTGGTGACGGCCTGGCGCTTGGCGACCTCGCCGACCAGGACCTCACCGTTCTTGGCGAAGGCCACGACGGACGGCGTGGTCCGTGAGCCCTCGGCGTTGGCGATGACGGTGGGCTCGCCGCCCTCCAGGACCGAGACGACCGAGTTGGTCGTCCCCAGGTCGATACCGACCGCACGTGCCATGTTGCTGTCCTCCAGGAAGGGAAGGTGAACCCGCGTCGCGCCAGGGCGGCAGCGACGACGGGACGTTTTGTGTCGCCCATTCTGGACGACCGCACCCCGGCCTGTCAATAAAGGTGAGCGGGATCGACTCAACTTGCTGGAGTCGTCGCAGCCTAGGTCAACGGGCCCTGCCCCGCAGCAGCACCGACCGTGCGGGGGTGCGCGACCCCAGGAACGCGGTCGAGAACGCCGGGAAGGTCACGTAGTACTTCGCCCGGCGGACGGTCCGCGGCCGAAAGAGGTAGGTGCCGCTCGCCGACGTCGTGCCCCGGGCCAGCAGGCGGTACGTCGACTTGCCGCGGAGCTTGCGGTAGAGCTTGACCGTCCGTCCGGCCACCCCGGCGCCCTCTCGGCTGATCAGCCGACCCGACAGCCTCGCCTTCTTCCCGACCGCCACCTTCTTCGTTGCCGTCAGCGACATGGACGTGCCCTTCAGGGTCCGCGAGACGGGCGGGCTGTTGCCGTCAGCGGTCACGGCGGCCAGCGCGAAGGCGAACGTCCGGCCGGCCGGGATGCCCCCGATGACCACCTCGCGCAGGCTCGGGTCGTCGATCGGCAGGAAGTTCTCGCCGTCGATGGCGGGGGTCACGATCAGCACGTAGGAGCTGATCGGCGCCGTGCCGGGGTTCACCGGCGGCGCCCAGCTGACCCGGATCTCGTGGTAGCGGCCCTCGACCCGCACCTGTTGCGGCTCGGTGGGCCCGACGAAGCTGCCCATCTGGGTAGCAGTCGTCGCACCCCTGACCGTCGTCTCGCAGTCGGCGGGGGTGATGCCCGCCGTACCGCTGGCGGCGAGCGCCGCGCACGCGCCGTACAGCGTGTTCGCGAGGTCCGCGTAGTCGGCGCCGGGCGTGAGCATGGTCTCTGCGGCCCAGTAGATGAACTTGGCCTTGTCGATGCCGAGCCCCAGGAATGCCTGGCCGTTGAACACGCCTCCCGGCTCGACCGGGGTCCCGTCGGCACGGACGGTGCCGTCGACGATGAGGTAGGCCGCCTTGTTGCCGACGCCGCTGTTGCTGTGGACGCCGCCGCTGTCCCCGTCCTCCTGGGACACCCAGTTCGGCCCGCGCACCCGGTCGGGCTGACCGTAGGCGAGCGGGTTGGACATGCTGCGGGTCACCGGGTTGCGGAACGGCAGGTCCTCGCCGAGCAGCCACCGCACCGACGGGTCGTCGTTGCCGAGGCCGTTGGACTGGTCGATGAGCTCACCGAACACGTCGGACATGGACTCGTTGATGGCGCCGGACTGGAACCAGTAGATGAGCCCCGAGGTGTGCTGGGTCACGCCGTGCGTCAGCTCGTGGGCGACGACGTCGTCGGCACGCGGGAAGCCGGGGCCGTAGACCATCTGGAAGCCGTCCCAGAACGCGTTGTCGTAGGGACAGCCCGTCGGACACACCCCGACGGTCGACCGGATCTTCTTGCCGTCGCCGTAGTCCGAGCCGATCAGCGCCGTCAGGTCGACGCCCAGGCTCGCGTAGAAGTCGGAGGCCGCGCGGGTCGCCCGGAAGGCGGCCTGCGCGTCGACGGACGACGACGCGTCCTCGCGCTGGTAGCGCCCCGGGGCGCAGGTGTAGTCCTCGCGCTTGCGCTTCTTGTTGTCGCAGACGACCTGGGTCAGGTGCGGCGCCTGGTTGACATGCAGCACGGTCTTACCGGTGATCGCGTCGACGAGCACGAGCTCACGTACGTCGTCGCGGTGGCGGGCCGCCACCTGCACGAGCCACACCCCGCGCGCACCTGATGCGCCGGACGCGGCGAACAGGCTGGCGTCGTAGAGCCAGCGCGCCGGCGTGGTCGCCGTCAACCGCGAGCGCGCGACGCCGGTGTCCCGGGCGGTCGCCCCGAGGGCGGCGCGGCGCGCTGCTGCGGCCGCGACGGTGAAGGTGGAGCTGGCCACCCGCGGTGAGGTCTCGCCCGAGAGCGAGATCATGTTGCCCTGGGCGTCGACGACGGTCGCCAGCTGGCCACCGAGGACCGGCAGCCCCCGCGCGGTCTGCTGGAAGCGCACGACGGACTGGCCGCGCCCCAGGCCGGTGACGGCCGCGGTGCGCAGGGTGCCGCTCGGATCCGTGACCCCGAAGAGCTGGCCGTACCGGCCCAGGTGGGCCCGCGCCTTGGTCGCGGGGCTCGCCTGGGCGGAGACACCCGCGGGACGCTTGACCGTGCGCCCGGCCTGCGCACCGACGAAGTGGGTGCGACCGCGCTTGTCGCGTCCGATCTGCAGGCGGGTCGGGGCGCTGTGACTCCCGCTAGCCGGTGCCTGAGCGGTCCCAGCTCCGGCGGCCTTGGTCGCGGTGCCCCGGGCCCGCGCCGGGGTGCTGGACGAGGCAGCAGCCGGCACCGCCGACCAGAGCAGGGAGGCACACACGGTCGCCGCGCCGGCAGCGTGGAGGAAGGAGCGAGAACGCACAGGGACCCTTGGGCAGCGGGAAGAGGGGGACGGAGGACACCGGCCCCTCAACGGAGGGTAAGGGTTGCCCGGCGCCGATGGGTCGTTTCGGGCGAGTTGTCCACTTGTTCGAGTGTGTTCGAGCCTCGCCGGGCTGGCAAGGGGCGTTTCCGCGGAAACGTCGGCGCGCTCCCTCGCCACGGGCGAGCCGCGGTTGACCGCGACACCGAGGGGCAAGGGAGCGCTGATCGCAGGCAGGCGGACGGACCGGGAGGAGAACCCAGGCATGACGTGGCGGATCTTCGGAGGCCTCTCGGCGATCCTTGCCGGCGTCGCCGCCCGCAAGGCGCTGGTCAAGGGCTGGCGGCTGATCGTCGGCGACGACCCTCCGGCCAACCCTGAAGCCCCCGACACCAGCTGGCCGGAGGCCGTCGGCTGGGCCATGGTCAGTGGTGCCGCGATGGGCCTGGCCCGGATGCTCGCCGCCCGCAAGGCGGCCGACTACTACCGCCGCTCGACGGGCCACCTGCCGCCCGGTGTGGAGCAGGTGACCTGACCGAGCGCGGCCACCTGCCCGGCGCGCGGCGACGTACGCTCGGTTCATGTTGTCGCTGCTCCGGGACGATCGCGGCCGACCGTCGGTCACCGTGCGGCTGCTCGCGGCCCTGGTCGTTGTCGGCATGCTGCTGATTGCCGCACCGGCGCTGATGCCGGTGCTGCGCTGGGCGCGCGACCTGGTGTTCTAGGCGCGACCGTGCGCAGCACCCCCGCGGGGGCCCTCGGTTACTCGTCGGTATCGTGCACGCTTGCTTGCTGACATCCATCCGCGAGCCACCCGTGCAGTTGGCGTGTAGTTGTGGAGTTGATGGCCCCGTGAGACTGGTGCTCGGCCTGCTGCTGACAGTGGCCGCCCTGGCAGTGGTCGCTCGCCGTGTCCATTTCCTCTCGCGCATCATCCGCGCGGGACAACCCGCACCCGGGCGGCTGGACGGCATCGGGCAGCGGTTGCGCGACCAGCTGGTCGAGGTGTTCGGGCAGCGCAAGCTGTTGAAGTGGTCGATTCCCGGGGCCGCGCACTTCCTCACGTTCTGGGCGTTCATCGTGCTGGCCGCGACGATCCTCGAGTCCTACGGCGCGTTGTTCGACAAGGACTACGCGATCCCCGTCGTCGGAAAATGGGCGCTGCTCGGCTTCCTCGAGGACTTCTTCGCGACCGCGGTCCTGGTGTCGCTCGCGGTCTTCACCGTCATCCGCATCCGCAACGCGCCGCAGCGCAGGCATCGGGCGTCACGGTTCTACGGCTCGCACACCCGTGCGGCGTGGCTCGTGCTGTTCATGATCTTCAACGTGATCTGGACGCTGTTCCTCTACCGTGGGGCGCAGATCAACACCGGTGTCTTCCCGTTCCAGGAGGACGGCTGGTGGGCGTTCGGGTCGCAGGCGACGGCGCACCTGCTCGAGCCGCTGGGTGAGTCGGCGAACGAGGCGCTGGAGACGATCGGCATCCTGCTGCAGATCGGCGTGGTCCTGGGCTTCGCGGTCATCGTCGTCTACTCCAAGCACCTGCACATCGCGCTGGCGCCGCTGAACGTGCTGACCAAGCGCGAGCCCAATGCGCTCGGCCCGCTGCTGCCGATGATGGTCGACGGCAAGCCCATCGACTTCGAGAACATCGACGAGCTCGACGAGGACACGCCGTTCGGCCGAGGCAAGGTCGAGGACTTCACGTGGAAGGGCATGCTCGACTTCGCGACCTGCACCGAGTGCGGCCGTTGCCAGGACCAGTGCCCGGCCTGGAACACCGGCAAGCCGCTCTCCCCCAAGCTCGTGATCATGGACCTGCGGGACCACCTGTTCGCGAAGGCGCCGGCGCTGTTGGCCGCCGATGGCGCGGCGGTGACCGGCTCTGGGGCGGTCGACCCGGAGACCGGGCACGTCGGCGTACCGGAGTCAGGCTTCGGTCGTGTGACCACGCCGGGCCAGCCGCAGGTCGACCGCCCCCTGGTCGGCACGGCCGAGCAGCTGGGCGTCATCGACCCCGACGTGCTGTGGTCGTGCACCACCTGCGGTGCCTGCGTGGAGCAGTGCCCGGTGGACATCGAGCACGTCGACCACATCGTCGACATGCGGCGCTTTCAGGTGCTGGTCGAGTCGTCGTTCCCGAGCGAGGCCGGGACGATGCTCAAGAACCTGGAGAACAAGGGCAACCCGTGGGGCATGAATGCGCGCGCCCGGCTGGACTGGACGAAGGACCTCGACTTCGACGTCCCGGTGCTCGGCGACACCGTCGAGGACCTCTCCGAGGTCGACTACCTGTTCTGGGTGGGTTGCGCCGGAGCGCTGGAGGACCGCGCGAAGAAGACGACGCGCGCCTTCGCGGAGCTGCTGCACGTCGCGGGTGTCTCCTTCGCCGTGCTCGGCGAGGCGGAGGCCTGCACCGGTGATCCGGCCCGCCGGCTGGGCAACGAGTTCGTCTTCCAGATGCTCGCGATGCAGAACGTCGAGACCCTCAACGAGGCCAGGGCCACCAAGATCGTGGCGACCTGCCCGCACTGCTTCAACTCCCTCGCCC
>JAVEDJ010000194.1 GCA_030841025.1 Actinomycetota bacterium | reverse complement strand
GCGCAGGCACGTGCCGCGCGCGGTGAGGCCGAGCGGCTGGAGCGGGCCATCGCCGCAGCGTCCGAGCAGCTGTCGGCAGACCGGGAGGCGTTGGCCGAGCTCGAGCAGCGGCTCGCCGCGGTCGAGGCCGAGCCGGAGGAGACCGAGCCCGACACGTCCCTGCGCGACGAGCTGGCCGAGACGGCCCGGGCCCGGCGCGGCGGCGAGGTCGAGGCCCGGCTCGCCGTACGAACGGGGGAGGAGCGCGCCCGCGCCCTCTCCGGCCGGGCCGACTCCCTGTCCCGGGCCGCAGCTGAGCAGCGAGCGGCACGGGCCCGACAGATCGAGCGGCGCGAGCGCCGGGCCCGCGAGGCGGCGGTGGCGCGTGAGGTCGTGCTGGCCGCGCAGACCGCGCTCGGCCAGCTCGAGCACTCCATCGCGTTGGCGACGACCGATCGGGAGCAGGCCGAGAGCCTGCGCGCCGAGCGCGACGCCGAGCGTGCCGCGTTGCGGGGTCGGACCCGCGAGCTGTCGACCGAGCTGGACCGGCTGACCGACAGCGTGCACCGCGACGAGGTGGCGCGTGCCGAGCAGCGGCTGCGCATCGAGGCGCTGCAGCAGCGGGCGCTCGAGGACCTCGGGGTCGAGCCGGAGTCGCTGATCGCCGAGTACGGCCCCGAGCAGCTCGTCCCGCCGTCACAGATCGCACCCGGTGACGAGGTCGACCCCGAGGCGCCCGAGCCGCAGCCGGTGCCGTTCGTGCGCGTGGAGCAGGAGAAGCGCCAGCGCGGAGCCGAACGTGCGCTCGCCCTGCTGGGCCGGGTCAACCCGCTGGCCCTCGAGGAGTTTGCGGCGCTGGAGGAACGCCACCAGTTCCTCGCCGAACAGCTCGAGGACCTCAAGGCGACCCGCCGCGACCTGATGGACATCATCCGTGAGGTGGACGAGCGGGTCGAGCAGGTCTTCACCGCGGCCTTCCAGGACACCGCGCGCGAGTTCGAGGGGGTGTTCTCGCGGCTCTTCCCCGGCGGTGAGGGTCGCCTGGTGCTCACCGACCCGGGCGACATGCTCACCACCGGCATCGAGGTGGAGGCCCGACCGCCGGGCAAGAAGGTCAAGCGGCTCTCGCTGCTCTCCGGTGGGGAGCGGTCCCTGACGGCGGTCGCTCTGCTGGTCGCGATCTTCAAGGCGCGGCCGAGCCCGTTCTACGTCATGGACGAGGTCGAGGCCGCCCTCGACGACATCAACCTCGGCCGGCTGCTCGCGATCATGGAGGAGCTGCGGGAAGCCAGCCAGCTGATCGTCGTCACCCACCAGAAGCGGACCATGGAGATCGCCGACGCGCTGTACGGCGTCTCGATGCGCGGCGACGGGATCACCACCGTCATCGGCCAGCGGCTGCGCGAGGCCGAGCCCGCCTAGGGCCGGCATCGGCACCGCCGGGCGAGCACCCCGCGCCGCGACGTCGTACCTCTGCGTGCCGAGGGGTCACGAATCGCAGATCAACCGGCCGGTCGCGCTGGGATGCACGCTCGGCGAGCCGGCGCGACAGCGTTGGCCCGCGATCTGTGCACGCCACGGCCGCGATGATGTTGTTTGCGGACCAAGATCGGGGACAATGGGACAGCGTGGACGCATTGCTGATTGCACACGTAGTCATCGGCGTGGTCGGCCTCCTGGTGGTCGCCTTCGTCGCCTATCCCTACCGAGGCCGTGCCGTGCCACGGGCCGAGCGGCTGACCAATGCCGTCGCCGCTGTCGCCGAGAAGGTCGACCCGGGCGAGTCCCCCACGCACGGGGTGCTCGGCTCGCCGGAGAAGTCACGCAAGATGTCGCAACGTTTCGAGTCGGCCGAGAACAAGGTGCGTCGGGGCGCCAAGGTGCTGGTCCCCGTGGGACGCGGGGGTGGCTGAGCCGCACCCGCACGACCGCCGGCCCATCCGGTGGGTGCCTGGTGACACCGTGACAGGCCTGGGAGACTGGGCCACGTGGACCCGTTCACCCTGATCGTCATCGTCATCGCCCTGGTCGTCGTCGCGGCCGTTGTGGGCAGCGTCACGCTGCTGGGCGGCCGTCGGCGCAAGTCCAGCCTGCCGGCCGCGCCGCCGCAGGACCTGCCGACGTTGCAGGACGTGCCTGGCGGCGGCGTCGAGGTCCTCGAACCCGAGACCGCGGCACCCGAGACTGCCGAGCCGACGCTCGACCGGCCCGAGGCACCGGCCACCCGGCTGGCCCGGCTGCGCGGCCGGCTCTCCCGCTCGCAGGGCATCGGCCGGGGATTGCTCTCGCTGCTCTCCCGCGACAAGCTCGACGAGTCGACGTGGGAGGAAGTCGAGGACACGCTGCTCACCGCCGACGTCGGCGTCGGCCCCACCCAGGAGCTCGTCGCGCGGCTCCGCGCCCGGGTGAACGGGCTCGACGACCGCACTCCCGACGGTCTTCGCACCTTGCTGCGTGAGGAGCTGCTGGCCCTCATCGGCCCGGACACCGACCGGTCGCTCACGACCCACGCCGACGGACGTCCCGCCGTCGTGCTCGTCGTCGGCGTCAACGGCACCGGCAAGACCACCACGGTCGGCAAGCTGGCCCGGGTGCTCGTCGCCGAGGACCGCAGCGTCCTGCTCGGCGCCGCCGACACGTTCCGCGCAGCCGCGGCCGACCAGCTCACGACGTGGGGCGTGCGGGTCGGGGCCCCGACGGTGCGTGGCCCCGAAGCGGGGGACCCCGCGAGCGTCGCCTTCGACGCGGTGCAGCAAGGCATCGACGGCGGGTACGACGTCGTGCTGCTCGACACGGCGGGCCGGCTGCAGAACAAGGTCGGGCTGATGGACGAGCTCGGCAAGATCAAGCGGGTCGTCGAGAAGCACGGGCCGGTCGACGAGGTGCTGCTCGTGCTCGACGCGACCACCGGCCAGAACGGCATGGTGCAGGCCCGCGTGTTCAGTGAGGTCGTCGACGTCACCGGCATCGTGCTGACCAAGCTCGACGGCACCGCGAAGGGTGGCATCGTCGTGGCGGTGCAGCGCGAGCTCGGTGTACCCGTCAAGCTCATCGGCCTGGGGGAGGGCCCCGACGACCTCGCGCCGTTCGACCCCGAGGCATTCGTCGACGCCCTCATCGAGGGCTGACCTTATGACCGATGCCGCGCGGACGGGTGACCTCGAGGCGGCGCTGCGCGTCGTCGTACCTGCGCTCGACACGCACCTTCAGTCGCCCGCGACCGGCACCCACTTCGGCCCGGACGCACCGTGGCGCGCCCTGCTGGACACTCCGGTGCCGCAACAGGGTGCCGGCGACATGGCGACGTTGCGTGCGTTGGCCGAGACGGTGGTGCCCGACGCGCAACGGATGACCGGACCAGGGTTTCTCGGCTGGATCACGACCGGCTCGACGGTCGTCCCCGCGGTCGCACGGCTGGTGGCGTCGCTGGCCGGAACGCAGCGCTACCTCGGGCACTCGACGGGGCTGCTCGAGTCGGTCGCGTTGCGGTGGCTGGCGGAGGCGTGCCTGCTCACCGGCATGGATGGTGTCTTCTCGAGCAGCGGCTCGGTCGCCAACCTGCTGGCGATGGGTGCGGCCCGGCAGCAGGCATTCGAGAAGCTCGGGCACGACCCCGCGCGCAGCGGCATGCGCGACCTTCCACCCGGGCGCATCTATGCCAGCACCGAGGTGCACCACTGCATCCTCAAGGCGGCAGGCGTTCTCGGCATGGGCCGGGACGCCGTCACGCTGCTGCCGGTCGACGAGGGACAGCGGGTCGACGTCGCCGCGGTGCGGGCCGCTCTCGAGGCGGACACTCGTGACGGTGCAATACCGGTCGCCGTCATCGGCATCGCCGGGACGACCAACACCGGGGCCATCGACGACCTGGCCGCGCTGGCGGACCTGGCCGACGAGTTCGGCGCCTGGTTCCACGTCGACGGTGCCTACGGCCTGTTCGGCAGGCTCGACCCGCGCCTGGTCGAGCGCTACGACGCTGTCGACCGTGCCGACTCGGTCGTCGTCGACGCGCACAAGTGGCTCTGCGTGCCGACCGGGATCGGCGCGACGTTCGTGCGCGACCGCGACATCCTCGGGCGGGCGTTCACCGGCGAGCCGAGCGACTACATCGAGGGCGCTTTCGAGACCGATGTGCAGACCTCGCCGTGGGACTCGATGGGACCGCCGTTCCACGACTGGACCCTGGACCTCTCGGCGCCTTCGCGCGGCCTGGTCGTGTGGTCGGCGCTGCACGAGATCGGCGTCGACGGGCTGCGAGCACGGGTCGTGCGCGACATCGACTACGCGCGAACGCTCGCCGACCTGGTGCGGGCCGAGCCGTCGCTCGAGCTGCTCGGCGAGCCGGAGCTGTCGATCTGCTGCTTCCGCTACAGGGCGCCGGGCCTGGACGAGGAGCAGCTCGACGACCTCAACCACCAGCTCGTACGACGCCTGCACGCCACGTCGCCGTACGTGCCCAGCGCAACGCGGGTCAACGGTCACTTCGCGATCAGGCCGTGCTTCATCAACCCCCGCACCGAGCAGACCGATGTCGCCGAGCTGGTGCGCTGGGTCTGCGAGATCGGCGACGACCTCGTCGCGGTCCGCGGCTGACGGGCGCGGCGCGACGCTGCAACCTGAGGCACGATGGGTGCATGGCTGATCCGGACAAGCGCACCGACGTCGAAAAGCTGCTCGCCGAGGTCGACGGGATGTTCGCCGGCGGCGGCCCGGCGCCCCAACGGTCGGTGCAGCCCCACGGTGCCGCCGAGTCCGACGGGGGCGGGCTCGTCGGGCAGGTGCGCGTAGCCGCCGTCTCGGGGGCCGTCGCGGCCGTTGTCGTGTGGTTGGTCTTCGCGGTGCTGCCGTTCCTTGGCGCCACCTCGGGCGCGGCAGGGGCCTTCCTGGCGTCGTTCGTCGCCGTTCTGCTCTTCCGCCGCCGCCGCTGACGGGTGTGCGCGAGCGGTCCCCGCCGGCTGATCTCGCGATCCGGACGCCCGGGCGGCCGGTTACGCACCCGTAACGCGCCCCGCTGAATCGTCACACCCGCGAAACATGCGGGCCTGCCGGGTGAAACGTGGCCCGACGAGCATCCTGCGCAGCGGTCAATCGACGACCGAACCTGCGAAAGGTGCTCTCGACATGCCCGAGATCGACACTGGCAACACCGCCTGGGTGTTGGTGTGCGCAGCCTTGGTGCTGCTCATGACGCCAGGCCTCGCGCTCTTCTACGGCGGCATGGTCCGCGGCAAGAGCGTCCTGAACATGATGATGATGAGCTTCGGTGCGCTGGGGCTCATCTCCGTCCTCTGGGTGCTCTTCGGATTCTCGCTGGCCTTCGGCGACAGCATCGGGGGCGTGGTCGGCAATCCGTTCGACTTCTGGGGGATGAAGGACCTGATGGGTCCTCGCGCGGTCGTCTCGGAGGCCTATCCGATCCCGAGCCTGTCCTTCGTCGCGTTCCAGGCGGTGTTCGCGATCATCACGGTGGCGCTCATCAGTGGTGCGATCGCGGACCGTGCCCGGTTTGGCGCGTGGCTGGTGTTCGCCGGAGTCTGGGCGACGATCGTCTACTTCCCGGTCGCGCACTGGGTCTTCGCGTTCGACGGAGTGATGTCGGACACCGGCGGCTGGATCGCCAACGACCTCAAGGCGATCGACTTCGCCGGCGGGACCGCGGTGCACATCAACGCCGGCGCCGCCGGGCTCGCGCTGGCGATCGTCCTCGGAAAGCGCATCGGCTTCGCGAAGGAGCCCATGCGTCCCCACAACCTCACGCTGGTGATGATCGGCGCAGGCCTGCTGTGGTTCGGTTGGTTCGGCTTCAACGCCGGCTCCGAGCTCGCGGCCGATCTCACGGCTGCCGGTGTGTGGGTGAACACCATGGTCGCGACGGGCGCCGCGATGCTCGCCTGGCTCGCCACGGAGAAGATCCGCGACGGGCACGCCACCTCACTCGGGGCGGCCTCGGGTGTCGTCGCCGGCCTCGTGGCGATCACCCCGGCCTGCTCGTCGGTCAGCGCCGTCGGCGCGATCATCGTCGGCCTGGTGGCCGGTGCCGTGTGCGCACTCGCCGTCGGGCTGAAGTACAAGCTCGGCTTCGACGACTCGCTCGACGTGGTCGGTGTCCACCTGGTCGGTGGCTGGGTCGGCACGCTGATGGTCGGTCTGCTCGCGACTGCAGCGGCGCCGTTCAACTACGGCAACCTCGGGCTGTTCTACGGGGGAGGCTTCAGCCAGCTCGGCAGGCAGTTCGTCGCCGCGGCCGTAGTGACCGTGTTCTCCTTCGTAGCGGCCTACATCATCGGCACGATCATCAACAAGACGATGGGCTTCCGCTGCTCCGAGGAGGAGGAGATCACCGGTGTCGACCTGACCACGCACGCCGAGTCGGCGTACGAGCTCGGTTCGTTCACCGGGGCCGGCTACACGTCCGGGGCATCGCGCAAGGAGAGGGTGGACGCATGAAGCTCATCACGGCAATCATCAAGCCCTTCAAGCTCGACGACGTGAAGAGCGCACTCGAGTCGTTCGGTGTCCACGGCATCACGGTGTCGGAGGCGAGCGGGTACGGGCGCCAGCGCGGGCACACGGAGGTCTACCGGGGGGCGGAGTACACCGTCGACCTGGTGCCGAAGGTCCGTGTCGAGGTGCTGGTCGACGACGCCGACGCCGAGGACGTCATCGACGTCATCGTCAAGAGCTCGGCCACCGGCCGCATCGGTGACGGCAAGGTCTGGTCCGTTCCGGTCGACGTGGTGGTCAGGGTTCGTACGTGCGAGCGTGGCGTCGACGCTCTCTGACGTCCCGGAGGGAGGCGCTTCCTTCCTCCCCGCGGACTACGTCGCGCGGCGCCGGATGCTGCTCGCCTCGGCGGGTGGCCCCGGCGCCGCGCGGCGGCGTGGTCTCGCCGCGTTGACCGACGCGTGGCTGCGGGAGGTCTTCGCCCAGGCCAGCTCGAACACCGAGCTGGGTGCCGTGGGCGTCGCCCTCATCGCGGTCGGCGGCTTCGGGCGCGGCGAGCTCTCCGCCGGCAGCGACCTCGACCTGGTGCTGCTGCACGCCGACCGCCGTCACTCGGACGCGGTGGGCGACCTGGCCGACGGCATCTGGTACCCCGTCTGGGACACCGGCGTGCACCTCGACCACTCGGTGCGGACCTTCGACGAGGCACGTCGGCTGGCCAGCACGGACCTGGCCGTGCTGCTCGGGCTGCTCGACGCGCGTCACGTCGCCGGCGACCCGGCGGTGGCGCAACGGCTGCGCTCCAGCGTGCTGGCCGACTGGCGCGCGGCCGCCCGGCGACGGCTGCCCGAGCTGCGCGAGGCGTGGGAGGAGCGTGGCCGCAAGCACGGTGACCTGCGCCACGACCTCGAGCCGGATCTCAAGGAGGGCCGCGGCGGCTTGCGCGACCTCGTCTCGCTGCGCGCCGTCGCCGCCTCCTGGGTCGCGGACCGCCCGCACCGGGACGTGGACGCAGCGGTACGACGCCTCGCCGACGTCCGTGATGGCTTGCAGGAGGTGACCGGTCGCTCCGGCAACCGGCTGCTGCTCCAGGAGCAGGACCAGGTCGCGCAGGTGCTCGGCGTGACCGACGCCGACGAGCTGCTGCGTGAGGTGGGCGCCTCGGCAGCCGCAGTGACGCACGCCGCCGATGTCACGTGGCGCCGGGCGCTGCAAGCGGCCAGACCGTCGCGTTCGCGGTACATCCGGGGCCGCCGCCCGGTGCTCAAGCTGCTCGGCCCGGGCCTCGCCGAGCACGACGGTGAGGCGGTCCTGACGGCGCAGGCCGACCCGACGATCGACCCGCTCCTCGTGCTGCGCCTCGCGGCCCGTGCGGCGCGCGCCGGCCTGCCGCTCTCGCCCAGCTCCGTCGACCGGCTGGTGGCCGACCGGCCGCCGCTGCGCGAGCCGTGGCCGGACCCGGCCCGAGACCTGTTCATCGAGCTGCTCGGCGCCGGCCCGCCGCTCGTCACGGTCTGGGAGTCGCTCGACCAGGCCGGTCTGCTCGACCTGCTGATCCCCGAATGGTCATGGGTACGGCACCGCCCGCAGCGCAACGCCGTACATCGGTTCAGCGTCGACCGGCACCTCGTGGAGACCGCCGTGCGTGCCTCGGAGCTCGTGCGCGACGTACGACGCCCCGACCTGCTGCTCGTGGCCGCGTTGCTGCACGACATCGGCAAGGGCTCGGCCGGCGACCACAGCGAGGCCGGTGCCCCCGTAGCCGCCAAGGTGGCGATCCGACTCGGCTTTCCCGAGGACGACGTACACACCATCGAGACGCTGGTGCGCCACCACCTGCTGCTGGTGCAGACGGCGACCCGTCGCGACCTCGACGACCCGGCTACGGCGGAGACCGTCGCCGCCGCGCTCGGCAACACCGATGTGCTCGATCTGCTGCACACCCTCACCCTGGCCGACGCGAGCGCGACCGGTCCGGGTGCCTGGAGCGACTGGAAGGCGGGCCTCGTGGAGGACCTCGTGGAACGCGTGGCCTTGCGCATGGGCGGGGCGCCCGCGCCGACGGCGCCACCTCTGTCCCCGGAGCAGGCGAAGCTGGTCAGCAAGGGACGCCTGGCGGTCGTCGTCGAGCCCGACGAGGCAGTCACGTGGACGGTCACGGTCGCGGCGCCCGACCGGCCGGGCCTGTTCTCGGTGGTGGCGGGTGTGCTGGCGCTGCACCGGCTGTCCGTGCGGTCGGCGCAGATCCGCACCGAGCGCGTACCGGAGGGCGACATGGCCCTGGACGTGTGGACGGTGATCCCGGAGCGTGACCACGACCCGCGGGCGGAGGCTTTGCGCAACGACATCGGTCGGGCCCTGGCCGGCGACCTGGACCTCACCAACCGGCTCGCGTCGCGTGATGCGGCCCGGCGCCTGCCGAGCGTGCCGCCGCCCGCGCCCCGGGTCGACCTGATGCGTGCCGCCTCGGACACGGCGACCGTCGTGGAGGTCCGCGCAGGGGACCGGCCCGCGCTGCTCTACCGGTTGGGCCGCTCGCTGGCGCTGATGGGCGTCGACATCCGGGCCGCCCGTGTCGTCACTCTCGGCGGCGAGGCGGTCGACGTGTTCTACCTGCAGGACGCGGCCGGCGCGCCCCTCGACGAGCCCGCGGCGCGCGAGGTCGTCCGCCTGCTCACCGACGCCGCCACCTGACCCCGGCGGCGGGGGGTGCGGGTCAGATGGCGGCGAGGTGGCGCTGGGCGCGGACGGGGCGGGGCGGCGCCACCAGGTTGATCGAGAGCAGGGCGGCGACGAAGCACAGACCACCGGCGACGTACCACGCCGGCGCGTAGGTGCCCAGGTGGTCGCGGGTCAGCCCAGCAGCCGTTGCCGCGATGGCCGCACCGAACTGGTGCGCGGCGAACACCCACCCGAAAACGACCGGGCCGGCGTCGCCGTAGTACTGGCGGCACAGGGCCACGGTCGGCGGCACCGTCGCCACCCAGTCGAGCCCGTAGAAGATGATGAAGACGAGCATGCTCGGGTGCGCAGCCGACGCGAACAGCTGCGACACCACCAGCAGCGACAGCCCGCGCAGCGCGTAGTAGCCGCCGAGCAGCAGCCGGGAGTCGACCCGGTCGGTCAGCCAGCCGGACAGCACCGTCCCGGCGATGTCGAAGAGCCCGACCAGTGCCAGCAGGTTCGCCGCCGTCGTCGTCGGCATCCCGTGGTCGTGCGCGGCCGGGATGAAGTGCGTGCCGACCAGCCCGTTGGTCGTGGCCCCGCAGATCGCGAAGCCGCCGGCCAGCAACCAGAACGGCCGTGTCCGGGCCGCGTGCGCCAGGCCGCCCAGTGCGGTCCGGGCCGCGCCTCGCGAGGGCGCGGGCGGCGGGAGGACGGCGTCGCCGCCGTACGGCGCAAGGCCCAGGTCTGCGGGGTACTCCCGCAGCGCCAGGTAGGCCAGCGGGGCGACCAGCAGCGCACCGCCGGCGACCACCAGAGCCGCGGCACGCCACCCGTGCGACTGCGACAGCCAGGCGATGACCGGCAGGAACACCAGCTGGCCGGTCGCTCCGCCGGCCGTCAGCACCCCCGTCACCAGGCCGCGCTGCGCGATGAACCAGCGCCCGGTGACCGTCGCGACGAAGGCCAGCGCCATCGAGCCGGTGCCGAGCCCGACCAGGACGCCCCAGAGCGCCACGAGCTGCCAGCTCGCCGTCATGAACACCGTCAGCCCGCTCCCGGCCGCGACGAGCAGCAGCGCGACCACGACGACCCGGCGGATGCCGAACCGGTTCATCAGCGCGGCCGCGAACGGCGCGGTGAGGCCGTAGAGCAGCAGGTTGACCGACACCGCGAGCGAGATCGTGCCGCGCGACCAGCCGAACTCCGCCTGCAGCGGGTCGATCAGCGCGCCCGGCGTCGCCCGGAAGCCGGCAGCACCGAGCAGGGCGACGAACGCGACGGCGGCCACGATCCACGCGCGGTGCAGCCGGGCACGCCGACGCGGCATCGTCTCGGTCACAGGTCCGAGGTTGCCTCACCAGGCGACGTCCGCGCCAGTGGCCCGACGGACACCATGTGCAAGAATCCGGCCATGAGCACTCACCGGCCGCACCGGGTCGCCGTCCTCGCCCTCGACGGCGTGGTGGCCTTCGACCTCGGCGTCCCGTCTCAGGTCCTGGGGTCGGCTCGCGACGAGGGCGGCGCGCAGCTGTACGACGTGCGTGTCTGCACGCCCGGCGGCCGACCCGTGCGCTCGTCGGCCGGATTCCAGGTGCTGCCCGACCACGGGCTCGAGCAGCTCGAGGACGCCGACACCGTGTTGGTGCCGGGCATCTACGACGTCCCGGTGGTCACCGAGGGAGTCCTGGACCCGCCGGTGCGTGCGGCGCTGACGGCGGCGGCTCGCCGTTCCCGGCTGATGTCGATCTGCACCGGGGCGTTCGTCCTCGGGGCGGCGGGACTGCTCGATGACCGGCCGGCGACGACGCACTGGTTCTACGCCGACCGGTTCCGCGGGTTCTTCCCCCGCGTCGAGCTCGACCCCGACGTGCTGTTCATCGACGACCGTGACGTGCTGACCTCGGCCGGCGTGGGTGCCGGGATCGACCTGTGCCTCCATGTGATCCGCAGCGCGTACGGCAGCGAGGTGGCCAACCGGGCCGCGCGGCGCTGCGTGGTGCCGCCCTGGCGGGCGGGCGGCCAGTCACAGTTCATCCAGCGGCCGGTGCCGCCGACGACCGCCTCGACCACGGAGCCCGCCCGGGCCTGGGCGCTGACGCACCTCGACCAGCCGCTCGACCTCCCGTCGCTCGCGCGGCACGCCCGGATGAGCGTGCGCACCTTCACCCGGCGGTTCCGCGACGAGACCGGGATGAGCCCGGGGAAGTGGATCATCCAGCAGCGGGTCGAGCGGGCGCGCCACCTGCTCGAGACGACCGACCTCGCCGTGGACCAGGTCGCCCGGCACGCCGGCTTCGGCACGGGTGCCGCGCTGCGCCAGCAGCTGTCCGCGGCGGTCGGTGTCGCGCCGAGCGCCTACCGCAGCACGTTCCGTTCGGCCGGCTGATTCCACGGCCGAACGGCCGGGGCGCGCCCTCCCGTCGCCGTCCGCCTCCCTCAGTACCGATGCTGCACCGCCTGAGGTTGCCGGACCGCGCCGTCGGGGTTCGCCGATTAGGCTGACCGGGTTCGTCACCGTCCCGCCCCGCTCGTGCAGGGGTCGTCTCACCGTCACGAAGGACCCGCGTGTTCGCCACCCTCCAGGACCGCCTCGCCGCCACGTTCAAGAATCTGCGCGGCAAGGGCAAGCTGACCGACGCCGACATCGACGCGACCGCGCGCGAGATCCGCGTCGCGCTGCTCGAGGCCGACGTCGCCCTGCCGGTGGTCAAGGACTTCATCGAGGCGGTGCGGGCCCGGGCCAGGGGCGTCGAGGTGCACCAGGCGCTCAACCCCGCCCAGCAGATCATCAAGATCGTCAACGACGAGCTGATCGAGATCCTGGGCGGCGAGACCCGTCGGCTGCGGTTCGCCAAGAACCCGCCCAGCGTGATCATGCTCGCCGGCCTCCAGGGGTCGGGCAAGACCACGCTGGCCGGCAAGCTCGCCCACTGGCTCCGTGCGCAGGGCCACCAGCCCGTCCTGGTCGCGGCCGACCTCCAGCGCCCGAACGCCGTCACCCAGCTTCAGGTCGTCGGTGAGCGGGCCGGAGTGCCGGTCTTCGCGCCCGAGCCGGGGAACGGCGTCGGCAACCCGGTCGACGTGGCGCGCCGCGCGATCGAGCACGCCAAGCAGAAGATGTACGACGTCGTCATCGTCGACACCGCCGGCCGCTTGGGCATCGACCAGGCGCTGATGCAGCAGGCCGCCGACATCCGCGACGCGGTCAACCCCGACGAGACGCTGTTCGTAGTCGACGCCATGGTCGGACAGGACGCGGTCAACACGGCACAGGCGTTCCTCGACGGCGTCGGTTTTGACGGTGTCGTGCTCACCAAGCTCGACGGCGACGCCCGTGGCGGTGCCGCGCTGTCGGTCGCGAAGGTCACCGGCCGGCAGGTCATGTTCGCGTCGGCCGGCGAGAAGCTCGACGAGTTCGACACGTTCCACCCCGACCGGATGGCCTCGCGCATCCTCGGAATGGGCGACGTGCTCACCCTCATCGAGCAGGCCGAGAAGGCGTTCGACAAGGACCAGGCCGAGGAGATGGCCGGCAAGTTCGGCCGCGGCGAGGACTTCACCTTCGAGGACTTCCTGGCGCAGATGGAGAGCGTGCGCAAGATGGGCTCGATGTCCAAGCTGCTCGGGATGCTGCCGGGCATGGGGCAGATGCGTGAGCAGATCGAGAACATCGACGAGCGGGAGATCGACCGCGTCACCGCGATCATCAAGTCGATGACGCCCGCCGAGCGGCGCGACCACAAGATCCTCAACGGCTCGCGCCGGTCGCGCATCGCCCGGGGGTCCGGCTCGACGGTCACCGACGTCAACGGCCTGGTCGAGCGCTTCGTCGAGGCGCAGAAGATGATGCGGCAGCTCGCGGCCGGCGGCGGGATGCCCGGCATGCCGGGCATCCCGGGGATGGGCCGTGGCGGCAAGAAGTCCAAGGGCAAGGCGCAGGCCAGGCAGGCCGCGGCCAAGAAGGGCGGCAAGAGCCGTTCGGGCAACCCGGCCAAGCGCGCGCAGCAGCAGGCGCTGGCCGCCCGGCAGCCGGGCGACGGCGCCCCCCTCGACCTGCCCGAGGACTTCGAGCTGCCCGCCGAGCTGAAGAACCTGCTCCCGCCCGGCCAGCGCTGATCATGGTCGCGCCCCTGCACCTGCGCGGTGTCGTGCTGCCCGGCGACGACGAGCGCGACCTCTGGGTCGACGCGCAGGGGCGCATCAGTGACGAGCCGGTGCCCGAGGCGGAGACGTTGACGGGCGCGGGGTTCGTCGTACCGGGACTGGTCGACGCGCACTGCCACGTCGGGCTCGACGAGGACGGCGGGGTCGACGAGCACACCCAGGAGCGGCAGATCCTCGCCGACCGCGACGCGGGCACGTTGCTGATCCGCGACGCCGGGGTGCCCGTCGACACCCGGTGGATCGACGACCGCGACGACCTGCCGCGCCTGGTGCGCGCCGGGCAGCACATCGCGTGCACCAAGCGCTACATCCGCAACTACGGCGTCGAGATCGAGCCCGTCGACCTCGTGGCCGAGGTCGAGAAGCAGGTCGGGCGCGGTGACGGCTGGGTCAAGCTGGTCGGCGACTGGATCGACCGCGACGCCGGCGACCTCACGCCGTCTTGGCCGGCCGAGATCGCCGGCGAGGCGATCGGCCGGGCCCACGAGCTGGGTGCCCGCGTGACCGCCCACTGCTTCGGCGAGCAGTCGGTGGCCGAGCTGGTCGCCGCCGGCATCGACTGCATCGAGCACGGCACCGGCATCACCGACGACGTCATCACCGCGATGGTGGAGCAGGGCACCGCGTTGGTGCCGACCCGCGTGCAAGTGGACAACTTCCCGCAGTACGCCGCCGCGGGCGAGGAGCGGTTCCCGAGCTACGCCCGGCACATGCGCGAGCTGTACGCGCGTGCCGACCCGACGTTGCGCTCGGCCTACGAGGCAGGGGTCGCGATCTACGCCGGGACCGACGCGGGCGGCGTACTGCCGCACGGGCTGATCGGCCGTGAGGTCCTGGCCCTGCACCGCCAGGTCGGGCTCTCGCCGGACGCCGCGCTGGGTGCGGCGTCGTGGCTGGCCCGGGACTGGCTCGGCCGGCCCGGCCTGACCGCGGGGGCCTCGGCCGACCTGGTGGTCTACGACGCGGACCCGCGGGCCGACCTCACCACGCTGCTGACGCCCCGGGTGGTCCTGCTCCGCGGCGTCGTGGTCGCCTGATCGGTCCCGATTCGGCCCGGACCCGGATCTCTGGCATCATGGCTGGCTGTACTCGGCGTGCGGGCGGACCCTCTCATCCTCCGCGTGCCGCGTCCCTCGGCCGGCCTCGACCGCAACCCCACGCGTGTCGCAGCCGCCACCCGCATGCGAGAAGCAGGAGCTTCAACAACCGTGGCAGTCAAGATCAAGCTGATGCGCATGGGCAAGATCCGTGCACCGTTCTACCGGATCATCGTCGCCGACGCCCGCAACAAGCGGGACGGCCGGGCGATCGAGGAGATCGGTAAGTACCACCCCATCGAGGACCCCTCGTTCATCGAGGTCAACTCCGAGCGCGCGCAGTACTGGCTGGGCGTCGGCGCGCAGCCGACCGACCCGGTCCGGGCGATCCTCAAGGTCACCGGCGACTGGCAGAAGTTCAAGGGCGAGCCGGGCCAGGAGGGCACCCTCCGGGTCGCCGAGCCCAAGGCGGACAAGAGGGCGATCTTCGAGACCGCTGCCAAGGACTCGGCCGGTGAGTCGAAGGACGGCGCCACCACGCCGCGCAAGAGGGCCGCCAAGAAGGTGGCCAGCGCGGCCGCCGAGGGCACCCCGAAGGCTGACCGTCCGACGGCCGACGAGGCCGCCGCCGACGGTGACGTCCGGGCCGCCGGGTCGGCCGACGCCGAGGCGCCGGCCGCCGAGCCGACCGTCACCGAGCCGACCGTCACCGAGGAGCCGAAGACCGAGGCCCCGTCCGACGATGCTGCGAAGGCCGACGTCGGTACCGCGCAGGGGGCGCCGGCCATCGAGGAGACCACTGCGGTGACGGACACGGACACCGCCAAGGACGAGGGCTAGCCGATGCTCGAGGAGGCCCTCGAGCACCTGGTCCGCGGGATCGTCGACCACCCCGACGAGGTCCAGGTGCACGACCGCACCAACCGGCGCGGCCGCACCCTCGAGGTGCGCGTGCACCCCGAGGACCTCGGCAAGGTGATCGGCCGCGGCGGCCGCACCGCCAAGGCCCTGCGCACCGTGATCGGTGCCCTCGGCCCGGGGCGCAGCGTCCGCGTCGACTTCCTCGACGTCGACGAGCGCTAGGCCCACCCGGTCGCTCCGTCGTGATCGAGGTCATCGTCGGCCGCATCGGCCGTCCGCAGGGCCTCAAGGGTGAGGTGTCGGTCGAGGTCCGCACGGACGACCCCGACCGGCGCCTCGCGCCGGGCACCGTCGTACGCACCGAGCCCGCCGCGGCCGGTCCGTTGCGGATCGTGTCCGGCCGGGTCCACAGCGGCCGGCTCATGCTGACCATCGAGGGCGTCACCGACCGCACGGCCGCCGAGCGGCTGCGCAACCTGCTGCTCGTCGTGGACGTCGACCCGGACGAGCGCCCGGACGACCCGGAGGAGTTCTACGACCGCCAGCTCGTGGGGCTGCGCGTCGAGACCGTCGACGGCACACCCGTCGGCGAGCTGCGCGAGGTGCTGCACCTGCCGGGTCAGGACGTGCTGGCCGTACGCCGCGGCGTCGGGAGCCCCGGTGGTCCCGACAGCGCCGACAGCGCCGACAGCCCCGGAGGAGACGAGGTGCTCGTCCCCTTCGTCCGCGAGTTCGTGCCCGAGGTCGACATCGACGGCGGCCGCATCGTGATCGACCCGCCCGCGGGCCTGCTCGGCGAGGTCGGCGACGAGCCGGCCGACGACGATGACGCCGCGGCCGGTGCCGCGCGCCCCACCGAGGACTGACGTGCGCCTCGACGTCGTCTCGATCTTCCCCGACTACCTCGCGCCGCTGCGGCTCTCGCTGATCGGGCGGGCCGTCGAGGACGGGCTGATCCAGCTCAACGTCCACGACTTGCGCCGCTGGACCACCGACCGGCACCGCACGGTCGACGACAGCCCCTACGGCGGCGGCGCCGGCATGCTGATGCGCCCCGAGCCATGGGGAGCGGCCCTGGACGACGTGCTCGGCGAGGCCGACCAGTCACCCGGCACGGCCGGACCGCCGCGCGTCGTCGTACCCACGCCTTCGGGCACGCCGTTCACCCAGCGGCTCGCGCACGAGCTCGCCGCCGAGCCGTGGCTGGTCTTCGCGTGCGGGCGCTACGAGGGTCTGGACCAACGCGTGATCGACGCCGCCGGTGAGCGCGCCCGGGTCACGGAGGTCTCGCTCGGCGACTACGTTCTCGGCGGGGGAGAGGTCGCGGTGCTGGCCATCGTCGAGGCCGTGGCGCGGCTGCTGCCCGGCGTCATCGGCAACGCAGAATCGCTGGTGCACGAGTCGCACACCGACGGGCTGCTCGAGGGGCCGGCCTACACGAAGCCACCGTCCTGGCGGGGACGCGAGGTCCCGCCGGTGCTGCTGTCCGGCAACCACGCGCAGATCGCCCGCTGGCGCCGTGACCAGTCGCTGCGGCGCACGGCGGACCGCCGTCCCGACCTGGTGGCGGCCCTCCCGCCCGGCACGCTGGACGGTCGTGACCTCGAGGTGCTGGCCGAGCGCGGCTGGACGGTCGGCGATGCTGCTGAGGGCGAGGCTCGATTGGTCAGGCTCGATTGGTGAGGAGATCGCCGCCTGTGGCAGACTGAGCGGCTGTTGCCCCGGCCGACCGGCGCCCCTGCCACAGGGGGAGCGCGTAGTTCACCTGGCCGAACGGCGCTGTGAGATCCACCGACAACACAACCACGAGACACGTGGGTGACCTGTGGCACCGCGAGAGAAGAGACCCCGATGCAGATCCTGGACGCCGTCGACGCCGCCTCGTTGCGCTCCGACATCCCAGACTTCCGCCCTGGCGACACCCTCAAGGTGCACGTCAAGGTCATCGAGGGGACCCGCTCTCGCGTCCAGATCTTCCAGGGCGTCGTGATCCGTCGCCAGGGCGACGGCGTGCGTGAGACGTTCACCGTGCGCAAGGTCAGCTTCGGCGTCGGCGTCGAGCGGACGTTCCCGGTGCACACGCCGGTCATCGACAAGATCGAGGTCGTCACCCGCGGTGACGTGCGTCGCGCCAAGCTCTACTACCTGCGTGACCTGCGCGGCAAGGCCGCCAAGATCAAGGAGCGTCGCGACCCGATCACCGGGCGCTGACCGACCCTCCCCCCCGCGCCCGGCGCCGGGGTCCCACGCTCCGCGCGGCGGTGATCACCGCCGCCGTCCTGCTCGGCCTGCTCGGTGTCGTCCGGTTGTTCGCGCTCTCGCCGTTCTCGGTGCCCACCGGATCGATGCGGCCCACGCTGGAGCCCGGTGACCACGTGCTCGTCGACCGGGTGAGCCACCACATCCGTGGCGTGCGCCGTGGGGACGTGGTGGTCGTCGACGGCACGGATCTGTTGGTCGCGGGCGGACGGCGGTACGTCGTCAAGCGGGTGCTCGGCGTGGGGGGCGACCACGTGGTGTGCTGCGACGACCAAGGCCGGCTGACGGTCAACGGGACGCCGCTCGACGAGCGCCGCTACCTGTTCCCGGGTGACGCGCCCTCGCAGGTCCCGTTCGACGTCACGGTGCCCGCGAGCCGGCTCTGGCTGCTGGGGGACCACCGGTCGCGGTCCGAGGACTCCCGGGCCCTGCTCGGGCAGCCCGGGGGCGGCCTGATCCGCGAGGACCGGCTGGTCGGCCGTGTCCTCGCTGTCGTCTGGCCGCAGGCCCGGTGGCAACGCGTGCGCTGACGACGCCGGGGCAGGGGGAGGACGGCCGAGGCCGTGCGCGGGCGTGTCGCCGATGCGTGCGATGGACGCATCGGCACGTACGCTCTAGGAGTTGGTGTCGCGAGCCTTGCGTGAGGTGGGGGGCGGCTGCTGCTCGGGACGGAAGGACGCTCACGATGACGACCGAGGATGGCCCACGGTCATCAGCAGCCCTGCCAGTCCCGCCCGCCGCCGGGCCCTCGGGGCCGCCGCTCGAGACGCAGCCGGGGACGACGGACCCAGCGAAGACGGACCCAGCGAAGACGGAGCCAGTGAGCCGAGTGACCGACGAACAGGCCGGCCGGGGCGAGGAGCGACCGGCACGCGACGCGGCCGAGCAGCCGACCCGCGAGTCGGCCGCGTCGGCCGGTGCCGGATCGGCCCGCCGGCCGACCGCGTCGGGACGCAAGCCGGCCCCGAAGAAGAAGTCGTTCATGCGCGAGCTGCCTGGCATCGTCATCACGGCGCTGGTCATCTCGGTCCTGATCAAGACTTTCCTCGTGCAGGCGTTCTACATCCCCTCGGGGTCGATGGAGAACACGCTGCTGGTCAACGACCGCGTGCTGGTCAACAAGCTCGCGGACAAGCCCGATGAGATCCACCGCGGCGACATCGTGGTCTTCCGTGACCCGGGCGGCTGGCTCGGCAGCGGCGAGGTTCAGCAGCGTGGCGGCCTGGTCGGCGCCATCCGCAAGGGGCTGGTCTTCGTCGGCCTCGCGCCCGCGGTCGGTGAGGAGGACCTCATCAAACGCGTCATCGGCGTCGGCGGCGACCGCGTCAGGTGCTGTGACGGCACCGGCCACATCACTGTCAACGGCGTACGGCTGAACGAGCCCTACCTCTACCCCAGCGACCGTTCCCAGCCGTCTGCCGAACCGTTCGACGTGACCGTCCCCCCGGGCAAGCTCTGGGTGATGGGTGACCACCGCTCGGTGTCCCAGGACAGCCGCGAGCACCAGCAGCAGCCCGGGAAGGGCTTCGTCCCCGTCTCGGACGTGGTCGGGCGAGCCTTCACGATCGTCTGGCCGATCGACCGGGCCCGAATCCTGCACCGACCCGACACGTTCAAGCAGCCCAAGCTCGAGAGCTCCACGCCCTGAGCGGCGCACCTGCCGCCGGGCCGGGCTGACCCGCATCGCCCGCCGGCGCCGTCGTACCCTCGTGCCCATGAGCAGCGACGTCGAGGAGGAGACTCCGTGACTCGCGCGCTGCCCCGCTTCGTCGTACGCCGCGAAGGCGGCCTCTATGCCTACGAGCGCGCCCTCGCCCGCGCCGGACTCACCCCCGTCGCGGGTGCCGACGAGGCGGGCCGCGGGGCGTGCGCCGGGCCGCTGGTCGTGGCCG
>JAVEDJ010000179.1 GCA_030841025.1 Actinomycetota bacterium | reverse complement strand
ATGGTCTCGCGCAGAGCGCGCAGCGGATCGCCGGACGTCGGGACACCGGTCGGCGGCTCACCCAGCCAGTGCGCCTCACCGCCGCGCTCGGTCAGCGTCGCGCGGGACTTCGCCCCGATGAACGAGTAGCGCGACCAGACGCGCCCGTGCTCCGCCGACTCCAGCAGGAAGGTTCCCGGCTGGTTGGCCGCGAGCTTGCGGTAGACGCCGACCGGCGTCTCGCCGTCTGCGAGCAGTCGACGCGTGACCGGGACGACTCGTCGCGTGCGCGCCAGCTCACGGAAGGTAGCGAGGTCCGGGGTTGTGCGCTGGTCCATGCGACCCATTGTGACGAGTGCCCGCGCCCCGGCCCAACGCCGCTTGTCGCGGCGCTCCCGATCCAGGTCGTAGGTCGGCACCGGACGCCCCTGCCGGGCCAGCTGCGGGTGAGGGTGCGGACGATCGATCGTTGGTTGCGCTGGGTCCGGTTCGGCTGCGTCAGTTCTGCGTCGGGGTCTCGGCCCGGGTCGGGAGCCGGCTGCCGTCGAAACAGGTGTGGTCACCGGTGTGGCAGGCGGCGCCGACCTGGTCCACCTTGATCAACACCGCGTCACCATCACAGTCGAGCCGGACGTCGTGGACGTGCTGGACGTGGCCGGAGGTGTCGCCCTTGCGCCAGTACTGCTGACGGCTGCGGCTCCAGTAGGTCGCGCGGCCCGTCGTGAGGGTGCGGTGCAGGGCCTCGTCGTCCAGCCAGCCCACCATCAGGACCTCACCGGTGTCGTGCTGCTGCACCACCGCGGCGACGAGGCCGTCGGAGTCGCGCTTGAGCCGCGCGGCGATGGCAGGGTCAAGATCACTGTGGGCGACGCGGTTGGACATGATCCCATTGTGACCGGTTCGGACTGGCTCGCGCGGGAACGGACGCCTCGCGGACCGCTGCAGGTCAGGGGCTTCTGGACCGCTGTGGGTGAGGTCTTGAGCACGCTCTGGCTTACCCTGGTCACGATCCGTCGTCGACACATGGGTTCCGTCTTCCTCACCCGTCGCACCCGGAAGGACCATTTCCATGGCACTGCCTGATGGCGACCCGCAAAGAACCAGCGGTCTCCCTCGGTTTGACGAGCACGACAACTGGCCTGACGCTCCTACGGACCACGCGGACACGGACGAGCTCCGGGACGGCGCGGACCCGCGAGACGCGGACCCGTTCGGAGCCGACCCGCTGGGCGTGGACCCGCTGGGCGTCGACCCGCTCGGCGGCGGCGAGTACCGCCCCGGGGGCCTGCACGACCTCGACACCGGCTATGAGCAGACGCTGGCCACTCCCTCCTACGACCTGGGGCCGACCACCGGCTCCTTCGTGGTCGACCTGACGGCGCCGCAGCCGGTCGCTGCGTCGCCCAACGGGAACGGGTTCGCCCGGGAGGCCGGACTCGACCAGGCAGCCGAGCACGGTCGAGCCCGCCACGCCGCACCCGTCCAGGCCCAGCCGGTTGCGCCCGCCCGGCCCGAGCCGCCAGCTGCGCCTCCGGCCGCGCCCACCTGGGACATCCCTTCGGTGCCGAGCGGCGCCGGCCTGTCCGGTGCCGAGTCGCTGACGGCCGCCACCATCCTGCGAAGCACCAAGGCGCGCCCACGCTCGGGCTGGCGCAAGGGCCTCTTCGCGCTGAGCGGTGGCCGCATCAACCTTGGTCTCTCACCAGCCGACCTTCACCGTGCCGAGCTGGTGACCCGCGCTCGCACCCCGGTCAGCGGCTGCCACCGGCTTGCCGTCATCAGCCTCAAGGGCGGTGTGGGCAAGACCACGACGACGGCGGCACTCGGCGCGATGTTCGCCGACCTGCGCGGCGACCGCGTGATCGCTGTCGACGCCAACCCCGACCGCGGCACGCTCGCCGAGCGGGTGCCGCGCGAGAACGGCGCCACGGTCCGGCACCTGCTCGACGCCCGTGACCAGCTGCACCGCTACGCCGACGTACGCGAGTTCACCTCGCAGTCACCCACGCGGCTCGAGGTGCTGGCCTCCGACTCCGACCCGCGGGTGTCCGCCGCGCTGAGCGAGCAGGACTACCGCGACACGATCACGACCCTCGAGCGGTTCTACAACCTGGTGCTCACCGACTGCGGCACCGGTCTGCTGCACGATGCGATGCGCGGCATCCTCGGCCTGGCCAGCTCGCTGGTGGTCGTGAGCTCGGCGAGCCTCGATGGCGCCCGCAGCGCGAGCGCCACGCTCGACTGGCTGGAGGCGCACGGGTTCGACGGCCTGGCGAGGAACGCCGTCGTCGTCATCTCGTCGGTCCGGCCCGGCGGCGGCCTCGTCGACGTGCTGCAGCTGGAGGAGCACTTCGCGGCGCGCTGCCGCAACGTCGTGACGATCCCGTACGACCCCCACCTCGAGGCGGGTGGCGTGCTCGATCTCGCCGACCTCGACCCCTCGACGCTCGACGCCTACCACGAGCTCGCGGCGGCGGTCGGGGAGGCGTTCAGCGGACGGCGCTGACCGGCCGGCAACCATACGATCAAGCCATGGCCGATCCAGGCACGACCGATTCGCACCCGTCCATCGCGCAGTACGAGCGGCGCGCCCTCGCCGACCTGCTCCTGCAGGCCGGGCCCGACGCGCCCACGCTCTGCACGGGGTGGCTGACCCGCGACCTCGCCGCCCACCTCGCCGTACGGGAACGTCGGATGGACGCGACGGCCGGCATCACGTTCACACCGATGGCGGGGTATCTGGCATCCGTGCAGGCGACCTACGCCCAGCGGCCGTACGACGAGGTGGTCCGCCTGGTGCGTGACGGCCCGCCCTGGTGGTCGGGGTTTGCGCTGCCCGGCGCGGACCGGTTGCTGAACGCGACGGAGTTCTTCGTGCACCACGAGGACGTGCGCCGCGCGCAGCCGGGCTGGGAGCCGCGTGAGCTGCCCGTGGCCGTCCAGGGCGCGCTGTGGTCGGCGGTCAAGGGCCGGGCGCGCCTGTCGTTCCGCGGCGCCGACTTCGGTGTCACCCTCGCGCGACCCGACGGCGAGACGCACGTCGCATCCGAGGGCGAGCCGACGGCGACGTTGACCGGTGAGCCGGCCGAGCTGTTGCTCTACCTGTTCGGGCGTCGCGACCACGCCCGGGTCGAGGTCACCGGATCGCCCGAGGCCCTCGAGGCGCTGGCGCAGGCCTCCCTCGACGTCTGACCCGTCCGGCCAGCGACCTTCGGTTGCGACACGCCGGCGTGTCACCGGCCAAAGGTCGCTCGCCCGGGTGGCCAGCGACCTTCGGTTGCGACACGCCGGCGTGTCACCGGCCAAAGGTCGCTGGTCAGCGGACGGGGTGACCGGACGCCCGCAACGAGTCCTTGACCTCGCCGATCCGAAACTGTCCGAAGTGGAACACGCTGGCCGCGAGCACGGCGTCAGCACCGGCCTCGACCGCGGGTGCGAAGTCCTCGAGGGCACCGGCCCCACCGCTGGCCACGACCGGCACCGTCACCGCGGCGCGCACGGCACGCACCATCTCGAGGTCGTAGCCGGCGCGCGTGCCGTCCGCGTCCATGGAGTTGAGCAGGATCTCGCCCGCGCCCATCGCCGCGCACCGGGCCGCCCAGGCGACCGCGTCGATGCCCGTGCCGCGCCGCCCACCGTGGGTCGTGACCTCGTAGCCCGAGTCGGTGACGGTCCCGCGGGCGCACCGGCGGGCGTCGACCGACAGCACCAGCACCTGCGCACCGAAGCGGGCGGCGATCTCGGCCACCAGCTCGGGCCGGGCGACCGCGGCGGTGTTGACCCCCACCTTGTCGGCGCCCGCGCGCAGCAGCCGGTCGACGTCCTCGGGGCTGCGCACCCCGCCGCCCACCGTCAGGGGGATGAACACCTGCTCGGCGGTGCGCCGGACGACGTCGTACGTCGTCTCCCGAGCGCCGCTCGAGGCGGTGATGTCCAGGAACACCAGCTCGTCGGCGCCTTCGGCGTCGTAGACGCGCGCCATCTCCACGGGGTCACCGGCGTCGCGCAGGTCGGTGAAGTTGACCCCCTTGACCACCCGGCCGGCGTCCACGTCAAGGCACGGGATGACCCGGACCGCCACAGTCACTGCGACACCTCGGCCCCGACGCCGGGCTTGTACGCGACCGCCTCCACCTCGACCAGCATCCGCGGGTCGATGAGGGCGGAGATCTGCAGCAGCGACGTGGCAGGCATGACGTCGCCGAAGGCCGCGCCGTGCGCGCGGCCGACCTCCTCCCAGCGGGAGATGTCGAGCACGAACAGGCGGGTGCGTACGACGTCGGTGAGCGCGGCCCCGAGCTGGGCGAGCGCCGACTCGACGTTGCGGATGGCCTGGGCTGTCTGCGCCTCCATGTCGCCCTCGTGGACGACCTCGCCGTCGACGATCGAGGTGCAGCCGGTGACCCACACGTGGTCGCCGGCCGCGACCGCGCGGCTGTAGCCGACGACGGCCTCCCACGGAGCGCCGCTGGACACCTTGCGCGTCATGCGCGCACCGCAGCCAGCGCGTCCTCGAGCGTGAAGGCCCCTGCGTACAACGCCTTCCCGACGATGGCGCCCTCCACCCCTTCGGGCACGAGGGCGGCGATGGCCCGCAGGTCCTCGAGGCTGGACACCCCCCCGGACGCGACGACGGGCCGGTCGGTCGCGACGCACACCTCGCGCAGCAGGTCGAGGTTGGGCCCGGTCATGGTGCCGTCCCGACCGACGTCGGTGACGACGTAGCGTGCACAGCCCTCGGAGTCCAGCCGGCCGAGCACCTCGAACAGCTCGCCGCCCTCCCGGGTCCAGCCGCGGGCCGCCAGCGTCGTCCCGCGCACGTCCAGGCCGATGGCGATGCGCTCACCGTGCCGCGCGATGGCCTTGGCGCACCACTCGGGATCCTCGAGAGCGGCGGTGCCGATGTTGACCCGGGCGCAGCCCGTGGCCAGCGCCGCCTCGAGGGTCGCGTCGTCGCGGATGCCACCGGACATCTCGACCTGCACGTCGAGACGGCCGACGACGTCCGCCAGCAGCTGGCGGTTCTCGCCGCGGCCGAATGCGGCGTCGAGGTCGACCAGGTGGATCCACTCGGCCCCGCCGGACTGCCACGCCTCGGCTGCCGCGAGCGGGTCACCGTAGGACGTCTCGGTGCCCGCGGCGCCCTGGACCAGCCGGACCGCTCTCCCGTCGGCGACGTCGACGGCGGGTAGCAGGACGAGCTCGGGCATTCAAGGCCTCCGGTCGAGAACGAGGGTGACAAGGACGGGTGTCGCGAACACGGCGAGCAGGGCGGCCGCGCCCCGGATCCACGGGTCGGGGGTGATCAGCCAGACGACCAGCTGGGAGGCCAGCAGCACGCAGAGGATCACGCCGTTCTGCACCCGTCGGCGTCGGGCCAGCAGCCCCTGGTGGCGGCCCCAGCGGGTGCGCCGCGGAAGCCGCTGGCCCACGGTCGCAACCGCGGCGCGGCGGCGAGCGGTCCTGGTCTGGTGGCGCTGGGCCGCTGCGCGCCGGGCGGCTGCCTCCTGCTCACGCAGGGCCCGCCGCCGCGCCCGTTCCTTGCTCACAGCGCGGCGACCCAGTTGGCCAGCAGCCGCGCCCCGGCCGCGCCGGACTTCTCGGGGTGGAACTGGGTGGCCGAGAGGGCGCCGTTCTCGACGGCGGCGACGAAGGGCTCACCGTGCTCGGCCCACGTCACCAGCGGCGGGCGGATCAGCGCCGAGTCAGGGTCCAGGTCCCAGGTCCGGGCGGCGTAGGAGTGCACGAAGTAGAAGCGCTCCCTCTCGACGCCGGCGAACAGCGTGCTGCCCTCCGGCACATCGACCGTGTTCCAGCCCATGTGCGGCAGCACGGGGGCCTTGAGCCGCTCCACCGTGCCGGGCCACTCGCCGCACCCCTCGGTGTGCACGTCGTGCTCGTTGCCGCTGTCGAAGAGCACCTGCATGCCGACACAGATGCCGAGCACGGGCCGGCCACCCGCGAGGCGCCGGCCGATGATCTCCGGCCCGCGGACCTCGCGCAGCCCAGCCATGCAGGCGGCGAAGGCACCGACGCCCGGTACGACGAGACCGTCGGCCTCCTCGGCTGCCGCCCGGTCGGCCGTCACGACCGTGTCGGCCCCGGCGACGGACAGCGCGCGCTCGGCCGAACGCAGGTTGCCCGAGCCGTGGTCGAGCACCACCACACGCGGTTTGTTCACCCGCCAAGGTTACGGGAGTGACTAGGCGCATGGTCCTGGTGTGTCATGGCGGGCCCCCGCTCGGCGGAGTAGGAAGGTTAGGCATGAGCGGCCTCATGCATGAGCGCGACATCGGACGTCGGGTGCTCGCCGAGTCCATCGAACTGCAGCACCGGGTCGCGCTGGAGCCCCTGCCGCCCGCGGAGCTGCCGCCCGGTCACCCGCTGCTGCGCCACACCGCCGTCGCGATGACGGTCCTGCTGATGGTCACGGCGCTCTGGGTGCTGTTCCCACCGCCCGTCATGTCCTGACGCAGCGGCCCTGTTCGCAGCGGGCCGGTCAGCGGCGGAACAGCTCGGGCGGCGGAGCGGGCGAGTCCTGCGCTGTCGCATCGGTGATCGTGGGCGCCCCGGCCACGAACCGGTGCAGGTCGGCGCCGGCGGTGACCCGGGCCGGCAGCGGGTCGCCGGCACAGCGCCGCGCCAGCGCCGCCACCGGCAGCGGCTGGTCCGAGCCCACGAGCACCAGGTTGCCGAACCGGCGCCCACGCCAGACTCCCGGATCGGCCGCCACGGCCACGTGCGGGAACACCTCGGTCGCCCCGGCGACCTGGCTGCGGGCGTACCGCAGCGGCGGCCCGTCGGCGACGTTGGCCGCGAACACACCGCCCGCGACCAGCAGCCGCGCGACGTCGTACAGCAGCTCGGTCGACGTGAGGTGCGCCGGCGTCCGCGCGCCCGCGAACACGTCGAGCACAACCACGTCGGCGCTGTCCGCACGCATCCGGCCCACTGCCTCCCGTGCGTCGGCCACCTGCACCGGCACCGTGGTGCCGCGCGGCAACGGCAGCTCCTGCCGCACGAGCTGCGCCACCTCGGCCGAGACCTCCACCGCCCGCTGGCGCGACCCGGGGCGCGTGGCGGCGACGTACCGCGCGAGGGTGAGTCCCCCGGCCCCCAGGTGCACGACGGTCAGTGGCTTGCCGGGTTCCGCGACGAGGTCGACGACATGTGCCAGGCGCCGGACGTACTCGAACGAGAGGTAGGTGGGGTCCGCGAGGTCGACGTGCGACTGCGGGGTGCCGTCGATGACCAGCAGCCGGCCCGACCGGCGGTCGGGGTCCGGCTCGACCGAGACGGTGCTGGGCTGCTCGGTTACAGCGTGCCCTTGGTGGAGGGGACGCCGGCGACCCGGCCGTCGAGGGCGACCGCGTCGCGCAGTGCCCGCGCGACGGCCTTGAACTGCGCCTCGACGACGTGGTGCGCGTTGCGCCCGCCGAGGACCCGCACGTGCAGGCAGATCTGTGCACTGGCGGAGAAGGACTCCCAGATGTGCTTGGTCAGCGTCGTGTCGTAGCTGCCGATGAGCTCGACGATCTGCGGCTCCTCGTGCACCAGGTAGGGACGCCCCGACAGGTCGACGGCCGCCTGCACGAGCGACTCGTCCAGCGGCACCAGGGCGTCACCGAAGCGCCGGATGCCGACCTTGTCGCCCAGCGCCTCCCGCAGCGCCTGACCGAGCGCGAGCGACGTGTCCTCGACGGTGTGGTGCGCGTCGACCTCGAGGTCGCCCTTGGTGCGCACGGTCAGGTCGAAGCCGCCGTGCTTGCCCAGCTGCCCGAGCATGTGGTCGAAGAACGGCACCCCCGTCTCGATCTCGGCCCGGCCGGAGCCGTCGAGGTCGAGCTCGATGTGGACGTCGGACTCCTTCGTCGCCCGCGTGACCACAGCGTTGCGGCTCATCCGTGCACCTCTCTCATCCCATCGGCAAGCGCCTTGAGGAAGGCACCCGTCTCGTCCTCGGTCCCGGCCGACACCCGCAGCCAGCCGGGCAGTCCCACGTCGCGCACCAGGACCCCACGGTCGAGCAGGGCCTGCCAGGTGAGCCGCTGGTCGGCGAACTCACCGAACAGCACGAAGTTGGCGTCCGACTCGACCACCTCGAGGTCGAGCGCCCGGATCTCGCGGACCAGTCGGTCGCGCTGTTCCTTGACGTCCTCGACCGTCGCGAGCAGCTCGTCGGCGTGCGCGAGGGCGGCCAGTGCGGCGGCCTGCGACAGCACCGACAAGTGGTAGGGCAGCCGCACGAGCTGCAGCGCGTCGACCACGGCCGGGTCGGCGGCGAGGTAGCCGAGGCGGGCCGCCGCGAACGCGAACGCCTTGGACATGGTGCGGGTGACGACCAGCCGCTCGCGGCCCGGCAGCAGCGTGATCGCCGAGGGGCGGTGCGAGAACTCGGCGTAGGCCTCGTCGACCACGACGATGCCGGCCGCGGCGTCGTACACCGCCTCGACGACCTCGAGGTCCAACGCGGTGCCCGTCGGGTTGTTCGGCGAGCAGAGGAACACGACCTCGGGGGCGTGCTCGCGCACGACCAGCGCCGCGGAGTCGGGCTCGAGGTGGAAGCCGGGCAGCCGGGCCGCCGGAACATAGCCGGTTCCGGTGCCCTGGCAGATCAAGCCGTGCATCGAGTACGTCGGTTCGAAGCCCAGCGCCGTGCGCCCGGCTCCCCCGAACGCCTGCAGCAGCTGCTGGATGACCTCGTTGCTGCCGTTCGCCGCCCACACCTGTTCGGCGGTGAGCGGTTGGCCGGTCGTGCGGCTGAGGTAGGCCGCGAGCTCGGCCCGCAGCGCCACCGCGTCGCGGTCCGGGTAGCGGTTCATGTGGCGGGCGGCGTCGGCGACGCGCTTGGCGAGGTCGTCGATCAGGCCCGGCGAGGGCGCGTGCGGGTTCTCGTTGGTGTTCAGGCGTACGGCGACGTCCAGCTGCGGCGCGCCGTAGGGGGTGCGGCCGCGCAGGTCGGGGCGCAGCAGGTCGTTGATGCTCACGGCGTGCGGGGGATGCGGGCTCGCACGGCATCGACGTGGGCGATCAGGTCCTCGCTGCCGCCGAGGGCGTCGACGAGCGGAGCCACATCGGCGAGCGCGTCGCGGGTGTAGTCGATGACGTGCTGGCTGCGCAGGAAGGACTGCACCGACAGGCCGCCCGTGTGCCGGGCTGTGCCACCCGTGGGCAGCACGTGGTTGGACCCGGCCAGGTAGTCGCCGAGGGACACCGGTGCGTAGGGACCGACGAACACGGCGCCGGCATTGGTGACCCGGGCGGCCCACGACGAGGCGTCGCGGGTGAGGACCTCGAGGTGCTCGGCGGCCCACTCATCGACGACAGCGAGTCCCTGCTCGAGGTCGTCGACGAGGATGTGTGCCGACTGGTTGCGCAGGGCGGTCGCGACGCGCTCGGTGTGCCGGGTGGCGGGCACCCGGCGCGCCAGCTCGGCGTCGACCTCGTCGAGCAGCCCTGGGCTCGTGGTCACCAGCAGGCAGGAGGCGTTGGCGTCGTGCTCGGCCTGGGCGATCAGGTCGGCCGCGACGAACACGGGGTCGGCCGTGTCGTCGGCGAGGATCCCGATCTCGGTCGGCCCGGCCTCGCCGTCGGTGCCGATGACGCCCTTGAGCAGCCGCTTGGCGGACGCGACGTAGATGTTGCCCGGACCGGTCACCAGGTCGGCCGGCTCGCAGTCCTCGGTGCCGTAGGCGAACATCGCGATCGCCTGGGCACCACCGACGGCGTGCACCTCCTCGACGCCGAGCAGCGCGCAGGCCGCGAGGATCACCGGGTCGGGCCGGCCGTCGGCCTGGGGCGGGCTGGCGACGGCCAGCGAGCCCACCCCGGCGACCTGCGCCGGGACGACGTTCATCACGACGCTGGAGGGATAGGCCAGCAGGCCGCCCGGCACGTAGAGGCCGACCCGGCGCACCGGCACCCATCGCTCGGTCACGACACCCCCCGGGGCCACCTCCACCGTCGCGTCGGTACGGCGCTGCGCCTCGTGCACCTGGCGGGCGCGGCGGGCCGCCTCCTCGAGGGCGGCGCGGACGTCCGGGTCGAGCCCGTCGAGAGCTTGCCGCAGCGCCTCGGCGGGCACGCGGGTCGTGGGCACGTCGACGTGGTCGAAGGTCGCGGTGTGCTCGCGCACGGCGGCGGCGCCGCGACGCCGTACGTCATCGCAGATCGGCCGTACGACGTCGAGCGCGACCTCGACGCCCAGCTCGGCCCGGGGCAGGACCCGCCGCAGCTCGGCGGTGCTCGGCTGCTTGCCGCGCAGGTCGACTCGGGAAATCACGGTGCGAGTCTACGGAGCAAGGCCTTGCGAGCGAGCAGGTGCACGCTCTGCGGACCGTAGGCTGGCGCGGTGTCGCAGCCGCTGCCCCTCTTCCCGCTGGGAACGGTGCTCTTCCCGGGCCTGCTGCTGCCGCTGCACGTGTTCGAGGACCGCTACCGCGCCATGATGCGTGACCTGATCGAGGGACCCGACGGCGAGCGCGTCTTCGGGGTGGTCGCTATCCGCGAGGGCCGCGAGGTCGGTGCCGACGGCGTCCGCGCGCTGCACGCCGTCGGCTGCCTGGCGCGGCTGCGCCAGGTCGAGCCGTACGCCGACGGCCGGTTCGACGTCGTGGGGACGGGGACCCGCCGCTTCGTCGTCGGGTCGCTGGACGAGACCGGCCCCTACCTGCGGGCCCAGGTGGAGTTCCTCGACGAGCCCGAGGGAGCGGCGGCGCCGATCGTGGCCCGCAGCGTCCGCTCGGTGTGGAACGCCTACCGGGCGGCGCTGACCCGACCTGGCCCGGACCGCGGCGACGAGATGGGGATGGGCCCCGAGCGGGAGCTGCCCGCAGACCCCGCCGTGCTGTCCTACCTGGTCGCCGCCTCCGCGATTCTCGACCTCACCGACAAGCAGCGGTTGCTCGAGGCGCCGGACACCACGACCCGGTTGCGCGCCGAGCTCGCGGTGCTGCGGCGCGAGGCCGCCCTGCTCCGGCTGCTCCCGTCGCTGCCGGCCGTCCATCTGACCCGGACGGTGGTGAGCCCCAACTGACCAAGCGCGCCCGCTCCGCCACCGGTGGCACTGCGGCCACCACGGCGCTGACCGCCGCCGGGGTGCCTTTCGAGCTGCACACCTACCGGACCCAGCCCCACGACGGGCGCGGCGCGGCGCCGTCGTACGGCCACGAGGCCGCCGCCGCGCTGGACCTCTCCCCGGACCGGGTCTTCAAGACGCTGCTGGCCCGGGTCGACGAGCGACTTGTCGTGGCCGTGGTACCGGTCAGCGCCCGCCTCGACCTCAAGGCGCTCGCGGCTGCGGCCGGCGGCAAGCGGGCGGCGATGGCGGACCCGGCCGACGCGGAGCGGGCGACCGGGTACGTCGTCGGTGGCATCAGCCCGGTCGGGAGCCGGACGCGGTTGCGCACGGTGATCGACGAGACGGTCAGCGACGAGCCGGTCGTCTACGTGTCCGCGGGCCGGCGCGGCCTGCAGGTCTCGCTCGCGCCCGACGAGCTCGTGCGGGTCACCGGGGCGACGGTGGCACCGATCCGCCGGCCGGGTCCGGACGGCTGAGGTCGCTCCTGTCGTGGGCGTCGGCCCGCGCCTGGAGCGCCCCGTCGACGCTCACGCCGTCGTAGCCGCGGCGCAGCCTGGTCGGTGAGAAGCGCACCGCGCGCGCGTCCTCGGCGCTCAGCTCCCCGCCGTCCAGGCGACGGAACAGCTCGTCGACCTCGTCGATGGCGTAGCCGGGCCGCAGCACCGTGACGGGGAACGGCGGCCCGGTGACGTCCTCGAGGTCGGCGCCGGGCTGCTCCGGCGGCTCCAGCCCCGCCGTGAGGGCGAACCACGCCACGACCGCCGCGATGGGCCAGGCGAACAGGACCCCCAAGGCCGAGAGGCGCAGCGGTCCGTCGAAGCGGGTGCCGACGTCGAGCCCATTCGCCGTCACCAGCGCGTCGCCCGGGCCCAGGATCATGCCGAGCCGCCAGGCCACGACCGAACCGAGCAGCCCGCCGACTGCCAGCCCGACCAGGGCGCCGACCCGCGAGTGGCGGGCGCGGGCGAAGACGACGAGCGCAGCGACCAGCCCAGCCGTGGCACTGCACACGGCGAACCAGCCGTCCGCGGCGACGGCGTACTCGGCGTTCTGCTCCGCGAAGAAGACTCCCCCGGTGTTGACGACGAGCCGGGGCAGCGGCGCGATCAGCCGCCACACCACGGCCACGGGGACGCCCGCCACGAGCAGCGCGGCGGCCACCAGGGCGCCGGTGCGCAGCTCGGAACGGGCGCCGGAGGTCACCCGTCCAGTCTCGCAGCCCGTCCGGCCCCCCGCCGGACAGCCCAGTCGACGGCGGGTCAGCTGAGGCAGGCGGGCCCGAGGAGCTGCTTGAGGTCGCCCATCAGGGCCGGGGTGGCGTTGACGCGCAACCCGTCGTCGATGCGCAGCACGGTCGTACGGGCAGCCGCCTGCAGCCGCAGGTGCACCTCCGTGGCGCCGGGGTGGGTGGCCAGCACCTCCTTGAGGCGCTCGACCACCGGCGGCGTACACCGCGCGACCGGCAGCGAGATCACGACCGGGCCGCGGGGCCCCTCGGACAGGTCGGGCAGGCTCAGCTCCATCGCGACGAGCTTGGGTACGTCCTCGCGCCGGTCGAGCCGGCCGCGGATCACGACGACCGCGTCCTCGGCGAGGCTGGTCGCGTAGAGCTGGTAGGTCTGCGGGAAGAACATGACGTCGATGGCGCCCTCGAGGTCCTCGACGGCAGCAATCGCCCAGACGTCACCCTTCTTCGTGACCTTGCGCTGCAGGCCGGTGATCAGGCCGCCGATCGTCACCTGGGAGCCGTCCTGTCGCTCCTCGGAGCCGGTCAGCGTGGCGATCGAGCAGTCGACCGCGGCGGCCAGCAGGTGCTCGATGCCGAACAACGGGTGGTCGGAGACGTAGAGCCCGAGCATCTCTCGCTCATAGGCCAGCAACGCCGTCTTGTCCCACTCGCCGACCGGGATCGCGAGATCGAGCCCGAACGGCGTGCCGCCGTCGTCGTCCGCGCCGAACAGGTCGAACTGCCCGATGGCCTCGGCCCGTTTGGTGTCCATGACAGCGTCGATCGCCTCGGCGTGCACGGTGAGCAGCCCGCGTCGGGTGTGGCCCAGCGAGTCGAAGGCACCGGCCTTGACCAGAGACTCGATGGTCTTCTTGTTGCAGGCGACCGGGTCGACCTTGACGAGGAAGTCGGTGAAGTCGGTGAAGTTGCCCTTGACGCTGCGGGTGGCCGCGATCGAGGCAACGACGTTCTCGCCGACGTTGCGGATCGCGGCGAGACCGAAGCGGATGTCGGTGCCGCGCGGCGTGTAGTTGGAGTCGGACTCGTTGACGTCGGGCGGGAGCACCTTGATGCCCATGCGGCGGCACTCGCCGAGGTAGAGGGCGGACTTGTCCTTGTCGTCGCGAACGCTGGTCAGCAGCGCGGCCATGTACTCGGCCGGGTAGTTGGCCTTGAGGAACGCCGTCCAGTAGGACACCAGGCCGTAGCCCGCGGTGTGGGCCTTGTTGAAGGCGTAGTCAGAGAAGGGGACGAGCACGTCCCACAGCTTCTTGATCGCCGCGTCGGAGTAGCCGTTGGCCCGCATCCCGTCGGAGAAGGGGACGTACTCCTTGTCGAGGATCTCCTTCTTCTTCTTGCCCATGGCGCGACGCAGCAGGTCGGCCTGACCCAGCGTGTAGCCCGCCAGCTGCTGGGCGATCGCCATGACCTGTTCCTGGTAGACGATCAGGCCGTGCGTGTCGCCGAGGATCTCGGACAGCGCCTGCTCGAGCTCGGGGTGCATGGGGACGACGGCCTTGCGGCCGTTCTTGCGGTCGGCGTACTCGATGTGCGCGTTGGCGCCCATCGGCCCGGGTCGGTAGAGCGCCAGGACTGCCGAGATGTCCTCGAAGTTGTCGGGCCTCATCGACCGCAGCAGCGACCGCATCGGTCCACCGTCGAGCTGGAAGACGCCGAGCGTGTCGCCTCGAGCGAGCAGCTCGTAGGCCTTCGTGTCGTCGAGCCCCAGGGTCTCGAGCACCAAGGTCTCGCCGCGGTTGGCCTCGATGTTGGCCAGGCAGTCGTCGAGGACCGTGAGGTTGCGCAGGCCGAGGAAGTCCATCTTCAGCAGCCCGAGTGTCTCGCACGCACCCATGTCGAACTGAGTGATGATCGCGCCGTCCTGCTCCCGGCGCATGATCGGTACGACGTCGAGCAGCGGCTCGCTGGACATGATGACGCCGGCTGCGTGCACACCCCACTGCCGCTTGAGGCCCTCGAGCCCACGCGCGTTGTCGACGACGCGGGTGACATCGGGATCGCTCTCGTAGAGCGACCGGAACTCCCCCGCCTCCTTGTAGCGCCCGTGGCTCTTGTCGAAGATGCCGGCGAGGGGGATCTCCTTGCCCATGACGGCCGGTGGCATCACCTTGGTGATGCGGTCACCCATGGCGAAGGGGAACCCGAGCACGCGGGCGGAGTCCTTGATGGCCTGCTTGGCCTTGATGGTGCCGTAGGTGATGATCTGCGAGACGCGGTCCTCGCCGTACTGCTCGGTGGCGTAGCGGATCATGTCGCCGCGGCGGCGCTCGTCGAAGTCCAGGTCGATGTCGGGCATCGAGATGCGTTCGGGGTTGAGGAAGCGCTCGAACAGCAGGCCGTGCTGGATCGGGTCGAGGTCGGTGATGCCCAGCGCGTAGGCGACGAGCGAGCCGGCGGCCGACCCGCGACCCGGGCCGACCCGGATGCCGTTCTTCTTCGCGTAGCCGCAGAGGTCGGCGGTCACCAGGAAGTAGCCCGGGAAGCCCATCTGAACCATGACACCGACTTCGTACGCGGCCTGCTTGCGGTGTTCCTCGGGGACCCCGCCCTCGCGGTCGGCGAACCGGCGTACGAGTCCGCGCTCGACCTCCTTGACCAGCCACGACTCCTCGGACTCGCCCTCGGGCACCGGGAAGCGCGGCATCAGGTTGGCGCCCTCGGTGAAGGCCACGTCGCAGCGCTCGGCGATCGCGAGCGTGTTGTCGCAGGCCTCCGGCAGGTCGCGCCAGACGTCCCGCATCTCCTCGGGCGTCTTGAGGTAGAAGTCGTCGGCGTCGAACTTGAACCGGTTGGGGTCGGCGAGGGTGCGGCCCGCTTGCACGCACAGCAGGATCGCGTGGGCCTCCGCGTCCTTGGCGTAGGTGTAGTGCAGGTCGTTGGTGGCGACAAGCGGCAGGTCGAGGTCCTTGGCCAGCCGCAGCAGGTCGGCCCGGACCCGCTGCTCGACCGGCAGGCCGTGGTCCATGACCTCGCAGAAGAAGTTGTCCTTGCCGAAGATGTCCCGGAACTCCGCGGCCGAGCGCACCGCGTCGTCGTAGCGTCCGATGCGCAGCAGCGTCTGCACCTCGCCGCCGGGGCAGCCGGTGGTCGCGATGATGCCCTTGGCGTAGGTCTGCAGCAGCTCGCGGTCCATGCGCGGCTTGTAGTACTGCCCTTCGAGGCTCGCCAGGCTGGAGAGCCGGAACAGGTTGTGCATGCCCGGGGTGTTCTCGGCCCACATCGTCATGTGGGTGTAGGCGCCGCCGCCGGAGACGTCGTCGTCGCCCCCGTCGGCCCATCGGACCCGGCTGCGGTCGGTGCGGTGGGTGCCCGGCGTGAGGTAGGCCTCGGTGCCGATGATCGGCTTCACGCCGGCGGCGTTGGCCTTCTTCCAGAAGTCGTAGGCGCCGAAGACGTTGCCGTGGTCAGTCATCGCCAGGGCGGGCATCCCCATGCGGCCGGCCTCGTGGAACAGGTCGGTCAGGCGGGCGGCGCCGTCGAGCATGGAGTACTCGGTGTGCACGTGCAGGTGCACGAAGGAGTCTCGGGAGCCCATGTGGTCGCAGTGCCTCTGATGATCGTTTCGGGGTGCCGTTTGGCGTGCTGAGTCTAGGTGGCCGGACCGACAGCCCCGGCGTGTCGTGGCCGCGAGCAGGCCACCCGGCGTGTCGGCCCAATCGCGGCGGCCCGGCCCGCACCGCTGGGCCGGCGCGTGAGCAGGCACACAGCCCCAGGGGCTAAAGATCCCGGCCCGCTCAGGCGATGAACCGACCATGGCTTTCGGCTGGGCTCGGGTGCGTGCGGGTGAGGACGGCCTGATGCGTGCCCGCACGCGGCGCCTGGCCACGCTCGCCACCGCCACGACGCTCCTCGGTCCGCTGCTGGGGTCCGCTCCCGCGTGGGCGGCGGGTGGCCAGGCCGAGCCCGCGAGGCCCCGGCCGTGCGCCGAGGCCGTCGTGGCCGACCCCGTGGGCGGCGCTGCGGCCGTCCGCGAGCTGGGCGCGGACCTGCCGACCGCGGCCGCCAACGTCGACATGACGCCGTCCGAGTACCGCACCCTGCTGCGTACCGACGAAACCGTGCTGGTCGACGAGTGCGGCGAGACGGTCGTCGTCGAGCCGATCCGCGCTGAGCCGGCGGCGGCCGAGCCGGACCCCGCCGGAGCCCCGACAGACGCCGGGGCCCCTGAGTTCGCCGGCCTGGACCCGAGCGGTAACCCGTTCGCGCTCAGCAGCCGGCCCGCGTCGCAGCGGACGATCTACCTCGACTTCACCGGCGAACGGCTCGTCGGCACCGTCTGGAACCGGGACACCGGCAACAGCGACTTCGTCGCGGCGCCGTTCGACACCGATGGAGCGCCCGCGTCGTTCAGCCCCACCGAGCAGGACACCATCCGCAGCGTCTGGCAGCGGGTCGCGGAGGACTACGCGCCGTTCGACGTGAACGTCACCACGCAGGAGCCGGCCGCGGACGCCATCACCCGCTCGGGCGTGAGCGACCAGGTCTACGGCACCCGCGCGCTCATCACCAACGACACCGTCGTCTACGGCGATCCCGCGGGATGCAACAGCTCCTGCGGCGGTGTCGCCTACATCGGTGTCTTCGACCGGCCCTCCAGCCCTGCCTACTACCAGCCGGCGCTGATCTTCCAGCGCGGCACCTCGGCCAAGCCGAAGTCCCTGGCCGAGGCCGCCTCGCACGAGATCGGGCACAACCTGGGCCTCAACCACGACGGGACGACCACAAAGCCTTACTACGCGGGCCAGGGTGCCTGGGCGCCGATCATGGGAGTGGGCTACTACCTGCCCGTCACGCAGTGGAGCAAGGGCGAGTACAGCAACAGCAACAACACCGAGGACGACCTGGCCGTCATCGCGGCCCACGGTGCGGCCCCCGTGGCCGACGACCACGCGGACGCCGCGGGCAGCGCGACCACGCTGCCGGTCGACGGGACGCTCACCGACGGGCTCATCTCCTCGCGCCAGGACACCGACTGGTTCAGCTTCACGGTGTCCGGTGCCGCGCGCCCGGTCACCGTGCGGGTCACCCCCCAGACCGTGGGCGGGAACCTGGACGCACGCCTCGACCTGTACGACGCCGCCGGCGCGCCGCTCGGCACCGACGACCCGGCCGCCGCGAAGGAGTCGGCCGACTCCGTCAAGGGCCTGAACGCCGGCCTCACCCGGACGCTGGAGCCTGGCACCTACCTCGCGAAGGTGGACGGCGTCGGCTCCGGCAGTCCCACGGCCACCGGCTACAGCGACTACGCGAGCCTCGGGCGCTACACCATCGGCGTCGTCGACACCGTCGTCCCGCTCTCCGTGGCGACCAGTGCGTTGCCGGCCGCCGAGTCGGGCGCCGCCTACCAGGCCGACCTCACGGCGGTCGGCGGCTCGGGCAGCTACAGCTGGGCGCTGGCCTCCGGCTCGCTGCCGGCCGGGCTGACGCTCTCCGGCACGGGCACGATCTCGGGGACGCCGTCGTCAGCCGGCTCGTCCCCCGTCACGGTGCAGGTCACCAACCCCGACACCGCAGCAGCCGCCACGAGGCAGCTCAGTCTCCGCGTCGACCCGGCGCCTGGTGTGACCACCAGCGAACCTCCGGCGGTCGCTGATCCGCCGACGGTCACAGCTCCGCCACCCGTCGTGGCCGATCCCGTCGTCGTCGTACCGCCTCCCACGGTCACCGTGCCCGGACCCGGCCCGACGACCCCCACCGTGCAGCCGCGGACCTACGGCGGCACGCTCCGCAGCGCGGTCGCTTCCCTTACCGTGCGCGGCGAGGTTCGTGCCGGCTACTCGGCCAGGCGCTTCCCGCTGGTGGACGCCGACCGCGACTGCCAGAGCACGCGCACGGAGGTCCTCGTGTCCGAGACCCGCCGGTCCGCGGCCTTCACAGGCTCTCGACGATGCACGGTCCGGACCGGCGACTGGTTCTCCTACCTCGACCGCACGAACATCAAGGCGGCCTCGGGTGTGACGGTGACCGCCACCGTGCCGCTGCGCGAGGCGTGGGAGTCGGGTGCTCGGTCCTGGTCCGCGGCGCGACGGCTGGCCTTCGCCAACGACCTCTCCGACCCCCGCACCCTCGTCGCGGTCAGCACGAAGGTGGCCAGGGCCCGCGGCAGCCAGGATCCGACGCGGTGGCTGCCCGTCAAGGCCGCACGCTGCCAGTACGTCGCGCAGTGGGTCGCAGTGAAGGTCCGCTGGGGCCTGACCGTTGACGCCGCCGAGAAGCGCCAGCTGGCGACACTGGCCGCGACCTGCACGAACGCGCGGCTGACCGTCCGCCGCGCCTGACCGGCAGGCCGGCACCGCAAGCCCCTGTCAGTACGCCCGGAAAGCCTCGGCCAGCCGTGACGGCCGCTCCGGCAGCCGCTGCCCCGCGCCGAGCGCGCGCCACGTGTCCTGCCCGGTGATGCCGGTGGGAGCCAGGCCGTGGCGGTTCTGGAAGGAGATCAGCCACCGCCGGGTACGTGCCCCGAAGCGTCCGTCCACCTGACGCCCCGTCATGCCCAGCGCCCGCTGCAGCCGGATCACGGCGGTCCCGCGCGACCCGAGCTGCAGGCGGCGGGCGAGCAGGTTGGTCAGCGGGTGCCACGCGGCGGCACGTCCGTGCAGCGCGGCGCAGGTGATGTCGCGGTCACGCCCGCCCTCGACCCATTGCGCCATCATCACCGGCCCGCCGGAGAAGCTGGCGCCGCCGCAGGCCCGCGACGCCCGCGTCCAACCACCGGCACCGCCGCCGACGGGGACCCACGTCGGGTACGCCGGTTGCCGCCACGCCCCGACCACGGCGCGCCAGCCGCCGTCGTACGAATAGAAGCCGACCCGGTAGCCGCTGTCCTCGTAACCGCGCACGACACCGCGGACGACGTCGCGGTTGCGCGCCCGGTTCGCCGGCCATGGATGTGTGGGGTAGGGCTCGACATCGACCCAGACCAGCGGCACGTCGAGGCCGGTGGCGCGCATGGAGGCGACGTTGGACAGGGCCTGCTGGTAGCCGGCGTTGCGCAGCTGCCCGGCCGCCGTCAGGGCGCTCCACGGTCCGCTGGCGGCGAAGGCTGCGCGTTGCGCGGACGTGGGGTACGTCGTCATCGCGTAGGCCGCCGTCCAGACGGCGCGGCTGCGGGCCCAGGTGACCTGGTCGGCGAGGCAGGGATTGGGCACGAAGCCGGGGCCGTTGGTCAGCCCGACCACGACGAACGAGGCCGAGCCCAGCGGCAGCGGCATGCCCTGGCTGCGCCGGCTCGCGATGCCCATGCCCTTCGGGCAGTTGGGCCAGGAGATGTCGCCACCGCTTCGCCGCTGCCCGGCGACCGGCTCGGTGCCGGCCGTGGCGGCCCTGGCGCCCGGGGCCAGTGCGAGCAGCGTCGTCACGAGCACGGCGGAGACGGCCGCAGCGAGCGGCGCGCGGTGGTGGTGCACGGAAAAGCTCCCCCGGTCGGGTACGCCTCCGATGCTGCCCCACTCGGGCCGGTCAGCGGCGCGGAACGCGCGCAATGGCCGCACGGGTCCTAGAGGGGGCGGGTCATCCACCGGTGCGGCAGACCGGCGTCGTCGAACTCCGGTCCGTGCGCGACGTAGCCGAGCCGCTGGTAGAAGCCCAGCGCCTGGGTCTGTGCCGACAGGGCGATCAGGTCGAGCCCCTGCGAGGCCGCGCGGCGCTCGATCGCCTGCACGAGCTGCACGCCAAGGCCGGTCCCCCGCGCCGGCTCGAGCACGGCCAGCCTCCCGAGATGTCCGACGGGAGCGGTGGACGAGGGGGCGCCCTCGAAGCCGGCCGGCTCCACCACCAGCCGCGCGGCACCCACGGGCACCCCCGCGTCGTCGTACGCGACGAAGTGATCGGCCGAGTCGTCGAGCTCGTCGATCTCGAGGTCCCGCGGCACACCCTGTTCGTCGACGAACACCTCGATCCGTACGGCGTAGGCGAGCAGGACCTCCGCCGGCGTCCCGGCCAGCCTGATGTCGGTCACGCCGGGCCCCGCAGTGCCTGGAGCGCGCCGGTGAGGTCCTCCGGATAGCCGCTGGTGAACTCGACACGCTCGCCGCTGTCGGGGTGGTCGAACCCGAGCCGTACGGCGTGCAGCCACTGCCGGGTCAGGCCGAGGCGGGCGGCGAGGCTCGGGTCGGCGCCATAGGTCAGGTCGCCGACGCAGGGATGGTGCAGCGCGGCCATGTGCACCCGGATCTGATGGGTGCGGCCGGTCTCCAGGCGGACCTCGAGCAGGCTGGCCGCCCGGTGCGCCTCCAACGTGTCGTAGTGGGTCACGCTGGGCTTGCCGTCGGCGACCACGGCCCACTTCCAGTCGGCGGTGGGATGCCGGTCGATCGGGGCGTCGACGGTCCCCCGCAGCGGGTCGGGATGGCCCTGCACCATGGCGTGGTAGATCTTGTCGACCGTCCGCTCCTTGAAGGCCCGCTTGAGCACGGTGTAGGCACGCTCGGACTTCGCCACGACCATCACGCCGCTGGTGCCGACGTCCAGGCGGTGCACGACGCCTTGGCGCTCGGCGGCTCCGCTGGTGGAGACGCGGAACCCGGCCGCGGCGAGGCCGCCCACGACGGTCGTACCGGTCCAGCCGGGACTCGGGTGCGCCGCGACACCGACCGGCTTGTCGACGACGACGATGTGGTCGTCGTCGTGCAGCACCCGCATGCCGGGCACGGGCTCGGCCACGATCTGCGGCGCCGCCCGGGCCGCGGGAAGGTCGACCTCGAGCCAGGCGCCGGCGCTCACCCGGTCGGACTTGGCCGCCTCCGCCCCGTCGAGCAGCACCGCACCGCTGGCCACCAGCTCGGCGGCCTTCGTGCGGGAGAAGCCGAAGAGCCGGGCCAGGGCGGCGTCGAGACGCTCGCCGGCGAGGCCGTCCGGGACGGGCAGGGTGCGGTGGTCACTCACTTGTCGAGTATGCCGGTCCGGGCGCGGCCGCTGCGCGACCGGTCGGGCCGGTCAGCACCGGTCAGTAGGCACCGCGGCTGGTGGTCACGGCGTAGACCGTCTTCCAGAGGATCTGGATGTCTCCCGTGAACGACCAGTTCTCGACGTAGTACAGGTCGAGCCGGACGCTGTCCTCCCAGGAGAGGTCGGAGCGGCCGCTCACCTGCCACAGGCCGGTGATGCCGGGCTTGACGAGCAGCCGGCGGCGCACCGACCGGCCGTACTCCTCGGTCTCGCTCGGCAGCGCCGGGCGCGGGCCGACCAGGCTCATCTCGCCGCGGAGCACGTTGACCAGCTGAGGCAGCTCGTCGAGGCTGCAGCGCCGTAGCCAGCGGCCCACGCTGGTGATCCGCGGGTCCTGGCGCAGCTTGAACAGCGCGCCGTCGCTGTCGTTGATCGCCCGCAGGCTGTGCAGGCGGTCCTCGGCGTCGGCGACCATCGAGCGGAACTTGTAGACGGTGAAGCTCTTGCCCTCGCGACCGACCCGCACCTGGCGGAAGATGACCGGCCCTGGGCTGGTCGCCTTGATCATCACGGCGATGAGCAGGAAGAGCGGCAGGGTCAGGAGCAGGCCGACACCCGCGGCGAGGCGGTCGAAGACCTCCTTGACGAAGCGGCTGGGGCCGGAGAACTCCGGCTGCTCGACGTAGAGCAGCGAGAGGCCCGAGACGGGGCGGACGTGCACGCGCGGACCGGCCACGTCGGTCAGCGCGGGCGCCACGACGATGTCGACGCCCGCGTCCTCGAGCTCCCAGCCGAGTCGCTTGAGCACGCTGCTGGTCACGCCGTGGGAGGCGGTCACCGCGACGGTGTCGGCTCCGGTGTGGGCCACGGCCTCGACCACGGTGGTCAGGCTGCCGACCACGGGGACGCAGGGGACGGCGCCGTCGTACTCACCGGGGACGCAGGCGCCCACGACGTGCAGCCCGGCGTACGGCTCGCGCGCGAACTCCGCGACCAGCTCGTCGACCTCCTTGGTGCCGCCGACGACGAGCACCCGGTGCGACCAGTCCTGCGAGTGCAGCCGGGCCCGGTGCAGCGCCTTGCGCGCCCCCCAGCGGCCAAGCAGCAGCAGGAGCATGCCCAGCGGGAAGGCGAGCGCGAAGAAGGTGCGGGCCACCTCGATGCGGCCCAGGTAACACACGATGGCGACGGTGCCCCACAGCCAGAGGCTGCTGCGCACCACGCGCTTGTACTCGTCGGCCCCGACCCCGATGACGCGGGCGTCGTAGGTGCGCGCGACGTAGAGCAGGACCAGCCAGGCCGCGATCAGTGCACTGCACAGGGCGAGGTAGGACGTCACCGGCAGGACGTCGAGCGTGCCCGTGACCTGAGCCATCGGAAAGTCGAGCCCGAAGCGCGCGACCGCGGAGGTGCTGATGGCCACCGTGACCAGCACGAAGTCGAGGACGGACAGGCGGCGGGCCAGCCTGGGCAGCCAGGCCGTGGTGCGTACGCCGCGGGTGGCAACCGCGAGGTCGGGGCGCAGCGCTGTCGCGACGCCGGATCGGCGTGCCCGCTCGGGCGCAACCGTCATCCCTGTCCCCCTCCCTCGTTGCGGTCGGTCTGAACGCAGGTGAGTAGGAAGGTTCGACCACGGGGCGTCAGCAGCGTAGCGGAGTGAGATCTGTTCGTCACATTGGGGTACGGCCCGCCGGTGCCTGGGTTGATCACCACGGAGGCAAGGACGCAGCCGCGGGCACGGGGGTTCGGACGAGTTGACCTGACCTCGCGGGCGGCAGGTCAGCTGGCTGGGCCGGCCGGGGTGTGATCAGGGTCCTGCGGCCCGGGGTCGCCCGCACGCCGCCCGTCGTACTGCACACCGCGCAGGGACAGCAGCACGAGCAGCGCTCCCCCGCTCACGATGGCCGAGTCGGCGAGGTTGAACACCGGCCAGTGCGGCAGCGCGATGAAGTCGATGACCCGGCCGCGCAACGGGGCCGGGTCGCGGAACACGCGATCCACCAGGTTGCCCACGGCGCCGCCGAGCACCAGACCCAGCGCCACCGCCCAGCCGGTGCTGCGCAGCCGGCGCGCGGCACGCAGGATGACGACGACCACGACGACCGCCACCACGGTCAGGACGACGGTCAGGCCGGAGGCCAGACCGAACGCGGCGCCTGGGTTGCGCACCAGGCGCAGCGTGAGCAGGCCGTCGATGACCTCGATCGGGTCGCGGCCCGAGAGCCGGTCGACCACGAGGTGCTTGGAGCCGATGTCCAGCGCCAGCACGGCACCGGCCACGGCCAGCAGCAGCGGCAGCCGGGGGCGCCGTGCGCGGTCTGACTCGCTCAGCGACGCTCCTCGCGCTGCTTGCACGTCATGCACAGCGTCGCCCGCGGGAAGACCTGAAGCCGCGCCTTGCCGATGGGGTTGCCACAGTTCTCGCAGACGCCGTAGGTGCGGTTGTCGATGCGGGCGAGTGCTCGCTCCGCCTGGCTCAGCATGTCACGGGTGTTGTTGGCCAGCGACATCTCGTGCTCGCGCTCGAACGTCTTGCTCCCCGCGTCGGCCGGGTCGTCGCCGGCGCCGTCACCGGCGTCGCGGAGCATGTCGTCGATGTCGTGCTCGGCGACGTCGAGCTCCTCGTGCAGCCGGCGCACCTCGTCCTCGAGCTCGGCCCGGACCTCGCCGAGCTCCTTGCGGGTCCAGGGCTCCTCGTCCTGCCGTACGACGAGGGCCTTCGGCCCGGCCGATCCGGCGAGCTTCCTCGCAGGAACCTTCTTCGCTCCGGCCTTCTTCGCGGCGGCCTTCGGAGGTGCCGGCGTGACCGCCGGCGCCGGCGTGGCCCCGGCCTGCGGGGCGGGCGCCTTCTTCGTCGCGGCTGCGTTCTTGGCAGGGGCCGCCTTGCTGGCGGGCGCGGCCTTCTTCGCGGGCGCCGACTTGGTGGCGGCGGCCCTCGTCGCCGGTGCTGCCTTCTTGGCCGGGGCCTTCGTGGCGACGGTCTTCTTGGCCGGGGCCTTCGTGACAGCGGCTTTCTTGGCCGGCGCCTTCTTCGCCGGGGCCGTCGTGACGGCGGCCTTCTTGGCGGGCACCCTCTTGGCCGGAGCCTTCTTCGCGGCGGACGCCTTCGTCACCGTGGCCTTCTTGGCCGGCGCCTTCTTGGCCGGCGCCTTCTTGGCGGAAGCCTTCTTGGCCGCGGCCGTCGACCGTGCCGGCGCGGCCTTCTTGGTGGTGGCGGTCGTCGTCTTCGTCCCGGCGGCCTTCTTGGCAGCTGCCGCCCGCGAGGCGGGGGCGGTCCGGGCCGAGCCGCTCTTTCGGGCCGGCGCCGACGTGCGGGCGGCCTTCTTGGCGGCCGCCGCCTTCGTGGCCGGCGTCTGGACAGCCTTCTTCGCCGCCGCGGCCGCACGCCGTACGACGCCGCCGGCCTTGCTGGCGCGCTGTGCCATCTTCCCGAGCCCCCTTGCGTGGGCGAGGACCCGGCGGCCCCTGTGGGCTGGGCGACCAAGGTCACAATGTGAGCCGCAGGATAGGTCGCCCTTCCCCGCCCGACAAACCGGCGCGCCGCGCCAGGCACCCCCAGATCACCCGCAATGCGGCCCAAGCGGCCATCCCATCGACGCGTTAGGCTCATACGGCGCACCGGCACGGCAGCGATGAGGCCATCACCTCGGAGTCGCCGGAAGAACGGCCAGTCCCGGCCCAGTAGAACCGGCAGCAGGGCGCGAACGAGTGGGCTACGCCCGGCGTCCGCCGGGTGGGGCCAAGGAGGGTGGTACCGCGGGGCACGCGGTACGACGGTCGGGCAGGCCCGCCGTCGTACGCCTGCTTCGTCCCTTCGTTGGAGTGCTGGTCACAGCCAGACCGACGAAGGAGCACCGTGTCAGAGCAAGAGCGGCCGCCGCACCCGGACCACGCCCGGTACACGACGGTGCCGCCGCAGGTCGACCTGCCGGCGATGGAGCGCGACATCCTCGCGTTCTGGCGCGAGAACGACACCTTCGCCCGGAGCCTGGCCCGGACCGAGGGCAACGAGCCGTGGACCTTCTACGAGGGCCCGCCCACCGCCAACGGCACCCCGGGCGTCCACCACGTCGAGGCACGGGTCTTCAAGGACGTCTTTCCCCGGTTCCGGACGATGCAGGGCCGCTACGTCGTGCGCAAGGCGGGCTGGGACTGCCACGGGCTGCCGGTGGAGATCGCCGTCGAGAAGGAGCTCGGCTTCAGCGGCAAGGGCGACATCGAGGCCTACGGCGTCGCCGAGTTCAACGCCCGGTGTCGCGAGTCCGTGGAACGCCATGTCGGCGAGTTCGAGGCGATGACCGAGCGGATGGCCTACTGGGTCGACATGTCCCAGGCCTACCGCACGATGGACCCGTCGTACGTCGAGAGCGTCTGGTGGTCCCTCAAGCAGATCTTCGACCAGGGGCTGCTGGTCCAGGACCACCGCGTCGCCCCCTACTGCCCGCGCTGCGGCACCGGGCTGTCCGACCACGAGCTCGCGCAGGGCTACGAGACGGTGGTCGACCCCTCGGTCTACGTGCGCTTCGCGCTGACCGGTGGGCCGTACGCCGGGAACGCCGCGCTGCTCGTCTGGACGACCACGCCCTGGACGCTGGTGTCCAACACCGCGGTGGCCGTCCGCCCCGACGTGACCTACGTGACCGCAACCAACGGCGAGGAGACGCTGGTGGTCGCCGAGGCGCTGGTCGAGCAGGCGCTCGGCGAGGGCTGGACCGTCGCGGACCGGTTCCCCGGATCCGACATGGAGCACTGGGCCTACGAGCGTCCCTTCGAGCTGGTCGACTGGCCGCGCGGCGAGCCGGGGCACTTCGTCGTCTTGGCCGACTACGTCACCACCGAGGACGGCACCGGACTCGTGCACCAGGCACCGGCGTTCGGCGCCGAGGACCTCGCCGTGGGCCGGGCCTACGGGCTGCCGGTCGTCAACCCCGTGCGCCCGGACGGGCACTTCGCCGACAGCGTTCGGCTGGTCGGCGGCACGTTCTTCAAGGCCGCCGACAAGCACCTGGTGCACGACCTCGACCAGCGCGGGCTGCTGTTCCGCAACGTGCCCTACGAGCACGCCTATCCGCACTGCTGGCGCTGCCACACGGCGCTGCTCTACTACGCGCAGCCGTCGTGGTACATCCGCACGACCCAGGTCAAGGACGCCCTGCTGGCCGAGAACGAGAAGACCAACTGGGTGCCCGAGAACATCAAGTGGGGACGCTACGGCGACTGGCTGCACAACAACATCGACTGGGCGCTGTCGCGCTCGCGCTACTGGGGTACGCCGCTGCCCATCTGGGTCAACGACGAGGACCCCTCGCAACTGGTGGCCGTCGGGTCGCTCACCGAGCTCGGCGAGCTGGCCGGGCGTGACCTGACCGGCACCGACCCGCACCGGCCCTTCGTCGACGACATCACCTTCACCAAGCCCGGCGTGCCGGGCACCTTCCGGCGGGTGCCGGAGGTCATCGACGGCTGGTACGACTCCGGCTCCATGCCGTTCGCCCAGTGGGGCTACCCCCACGCTCCGGGCAGCGTCGAGCAGTTCGAGCGGGCCTTCCCGGCGCAGTTCATCTCCGAGGCGATCGACCAGACGCGGGGCTGGTTCTACACGTTGATGGCCGTCAACACGATCGTGCACGGCCGGTCGTCGTACGAGAACGTCGTCTGCCTGGGCCACATCCTGGCCGAGGACGGCCGCAAGATGAGCAAGCACCTCGGCAACATCCTCGAGCCGATCCCGCTCATGGAGCAGCACGGCGCCGACTCCCTGCGCTGGTTCATGGCGGCCAGCGGCTCGCCGTGGCAGATGCGCCGCGTCGGGCACACCGCCCTGCAGGAGATCGTCCGCAAGACCCTGCTGACCTACTGGAACACCGCCTCCTTCCTCACGCTGTACGCCGGCGCCAACGACTGGGCGCCGGGCGAGGCCACCGCACCGCCGGTCGCCGACCGGGCGCTGCTGGACCGGTGGGCGCTGTCCGAGCTGAACGGCCTGGTGGCCGACGTCACGTCGGCCTACGAGGCGTTCGACACGCAGCGGGTGGGGCGGTTGCTGGCGGCATACGTCGACGACCTGTCCAACTGGTACGTACGCCGCTCGCGGCGACGGTTCTGGGAAGGCGACCCGGCCGCCCTCGCGACGCTGCACGAGTGCCTGCAGACGCTCACCCTCCTGATGGCCCCCATCGTGCCGTTCGTCACCGAGCGGGTGTGGCAGGACGTCGTACGGCCGGTCAGCCCGGAGCAGCCCGACTCGGTCCACCTGGCGGGCTGGCCCGAGGTGGCCGCGGACCTGGTCGACGACGAGCTGTCCCGCCAGGTCGCCCTGGTGCGGCGCGTTGTCGAGCTGGGCCGCGCCGCTCGCGCCGAGTCCAAGGTGCGCGGCCGCCAGCCGCTGCAGGACCTCGTGGTCTTCAACAACGCATGGCACGAGCTGCCCGAGGACGTCCGCGCCATCGCTCGTGACGAGCTGAACGTCCAGGGCGAGGCCGTGCTCAACGAGGTCGTCCACGTCATCGACCGGTCCGCCAAGGCCAACTACCGGGAGCTGGGCAAGCGGTGGGGCAAGGACACCCCCCGGGTGGCCGAGGCCATCGTGCGCGCGGACATCGACGAGCTGCTCGAGAGCCAGTCGGTGCAGCTCGACGGTGCGCCGGTGCCGCTGCAGGCCGACGACTTCACGGTGACAGCGACCCCCCGCGAGGGCTGGGCGGTGGCCAGCGAGCCGGGTCTCACGGTGGCCCTCGACCTGACGATCACCCCGGAGCTGCGCCGGGCCGGCCTGGCCCGCGAGGTCGTGCGGCTGGTGCAGGAGGCGCGCAAGGCCTCCGGCTTCGACGTCACCGACCGCGTCACGCTGGTGTGGGCAGCCGACGGCGAGACGGCGTCCGCACTCGAGGAGCACCAGGCGAGCATCGCCGACGAGGTGCTCGCGGTGTCGGTCGACCGGGTCGACGCGGCGGTGCTGGACGGCGCGGACGGCGGCGTGACGAGGGACGAGGGGCTCGGCCTGGCCTTCTCGGTCACCCGGTCGGCGCAGTGAGCCCCGTAAAGGTTCGCCCATGGGGCGCTCTGCTCCTGCTTTCTCGGTGCGCCGTTCGGGCGGCGGAACGGCCTCTCACCCGGTTGGCGTACTGAGCAAGGCAGGGGTCACCGGCCGATACTTTTTCTGACGGCCGGTGCCGTCCGCGGGCAACCGGGCCTGCGGATGACCGGCCGCTGGTAGCCCAGGAGGTAGCGGTGACGACTCTGACCGTCGTACGGCCCGTCCGCTCCGGGACGCACGGGCTGCAGCTCAAGGACGGCGTCGTCGCTGTCCCCGCGCTCGCCAGCCAGGTTCGCCCCGCGCTGGTGCTCGCCGAGCGGGAGACCCGCGAGCTGCTGGCTGCGGCCGGGCGCCAGGACGTGGGGTCCGGCGGGCGGTTCGCCGCCGGACCGGCCGGTATCCAGCTGTGGAGCGGCCCGTTCGACGGGCCCAGCGGGACGCACGGCAGCGCTCGACACCTCGGCTCGGTGGACTGGAGCTACGACACCCCCACCAAGCACTACGTGACCATCTACCGCGTCATGGTGACTCAGGCCGGCATCGACGCCGGCGAGTCGGTGCTCTCGGTGATGACCCAGGTACTGGCCCTGTCGGGCATCGACGCCGACGGCAACCGCATCTCGATGCCGGTCCCGCCGCCCCGGGACCCGTTCCGGCGCATGGCGCCCGGCTGATCTGCCCGTTCCCCCGTCCCGTCCCCCGGGAACAAGACGACGAACGCCGGTGAGCCTCCCCCAGGCCCACCGGCGTCCGTCGTTGCGTGCTGCCTAGCCGCGCGGCTCGCGGCCGTCCTCGAGGGCGAAGCCGCTCTGCGCCTGCTGCGGCGGGCCGCTCGGGCTGTTGCTGCCCGCGCCGCCGACCGGTGCGCCGGGTGAGAACGGACTGCGGGGTGCCGACTGGCCGACGCCGCCCTCACCCGGCTGGGACCCGCCCTGCGGCGCGCCACCCTGCTGGGGCCCGCCCTGCGGCGCGCCGCCGGCCTGCTGCTGTCCGCCGGCCTGCTGCTGTCCGCCACCCGGCGGGGGCTGCCCGCCGGGCCGGGCCGCCGGGGCCTGGCTGCCGTGGCCCTCGAGCTCGCGCAGCTGACCCTCGAGGTAGGACTTCAGGCGCGTGCGGTACTCACGCTCGAAGGCACGCAGCTTCTCGACCTCACGCTCGAGGTGCACCCGCTCGCTCTCGAGCGAGCCGATCATCTGCCGGTGCGTGTCGTCTGCCTCGCGCCGGAGCTGGTCGGCCCGGCTGCGGGCCTCCCCGATCATGCGGTCGGCCTGGGTGCGCGCCTCGGCGATGTGCTCGTCGGCGGTGCGCTGAGCCAGCGCCAGGATGCCGGTGGCGGTCTCGGTCGAGTTGCCCGCACCGGCCGCGGCGGCCGCCGGCGCAGGTGTCGGTGCCGGAGGAGGCGTCGGCTGCGGCTCGGGCTGGGGAGCGGGCGGCACGATCTGCTGCGTGGCCCCCCGGTCACCGCCGTCGGCCTGGGCGCGCTCGGCCTGGGCCAGCTTGCTGCGCAGCTCGTCGTTCTCGCGGTAGAGCCGGGTCAGCTCGGCCTCGACCTCGTCGAGGAACTCGTCCACCTCGGTCTCGTCGTAGCCCGGCTTCAGCCGCGTGCTGGTGAACTGCTTGTTGGCCACGTCCTCGGGGGTCAGCGGCATGGCGTCACCTCTGGAGTCTCCTCGGTAGATGGTGCTCGACGGTCCTGCACGGGGGTCCCTGCAGCGCGCACGCTGCAGCGACCGGTGCCGGTAGGCGGCACCATTGTGTTACACGGCACGGTACCGCTCACAGTCGGGCCGCGAAGTAGCTCAAGATCTGCACGATAACGATGAGGACCAGGAACGACAGGTCCAGCGAGATGCCGCCCAGCCGCAATGGCGGGATCACCTTGCGGAGTGCCCGCAGCGGCGGGTCGGTGATCGTGTAGACGATCTCGGCGATCACCAGCACGATCCCCCGCGGTCGCCAGGAGCGAGCGAACATCTGGACGTAGTCCAGCACCAGCCGCGCGATCAGCAGAAAGAAGAAGATCTGCAGCAGGAAGACCAGGAACGACCCCACGGCGCTCATCGCGACCGCCGGCCCGGTCCCGGGTCCGGGACACCATCAGCTCTGGTTGAAAAATCCACTCTCGGCCATTCGCGCCTTGTCCTCGGCCGTCACCGTCACATTGGCTGGTGAGAGCAGGAACACCTTGTTGGTCACCCGCTCAATCGTGCCACGGAGTCCGAACACAAGCCCGGCCGCGAAGTCGACGAGCCGCTTGGCGTCCGAGTCGTCCATGTCCGAGAGGTTCATGATGACCGGCGTGCTGTCGCGGAAGCTCTCACCGATCTGCTTGGCCTCGTTGTACGTGCGCGGGTGGATCGTCGTGATCCGGTCGAACGCCCGGGAGCTGGCGGAGGGGCGCCGCTCCGGCATGGTGGCGACCGACGATCGCGGGTCCTCGCGCAGCGGAGCCAGCGTGCGCGCTCCCGCGGGACCCGCGGCCCCCGAGCGCCCGTCCCGGCGGTCGCCGTCAGCGTCCGGCCCGCCCTGGTCGTACTGGTCGTACTCGTCGTAGTCGTAGCGTTCCTCGTCCTCCACGAGGCCGAGGTAGACCATCGCCTTACGCATCCCGCCGGCCATGCCTGACCCCTCCGGTCGTGCTGGACGATCGCTGCTCCGATCGTGCTTGCTTGCGAGCGACGCTACCGGAGCGGCGGGCGCGAACCGAGCAACGCGCGCCCGACACGCAGGTGTGTCGCGCCGTGCGCGATGGCCGCCTCGAGGTCACCACTCATCCCCGCCGACACGACGGTCATCGAGGGGTACGACGACCGCAGCCGGCCGTGCAGGTCGGCAAGCCGGGCGAAGGCGTCGGTGGCAGCGACGCCCTGGGGGGCCACGGCCATGACGCCGGCCAGGCGTAGCTGTTCGGCTTCCGCCAGGGCGGCGCAGACCTGATCGGCCTCGGCCGGGAGCGCGCCTCCCCGGCCGGCACGGTCCGAACGGCCTTCTGCCAGGTCGATCTGTACCAGGCAGTCGAGCCGGCGGCCGTGCTCGCCGGCCGCTCGGTCCAGCGCGCCCACGAGACGGACCCGGTCCACGGAGTGCACGACGTCGGCATAGCCGGCGACCGAGCGGGACTTGTTGGTCTGCAGCTGGCCGACGAAGTGCCATCGCAGTCCCGTGACGCCCATCCCCGCGCACTCGGCGACCTTGCTCGCGGCCTCCTGGTCGCGGTTCTCACCGAAGTCGGTCAGCCCCAGCTCGCAGAGCAGCTGCACGTCGGTCGCCGGGAACGTCTTGGTGACAGCGATGATCGTGATGTCCGCGCGGTCCCGTCCGGCAGCCGCGCACGCCGTGGCGACCCGTGCCTCCAGCTGCTCCAGCTGGGCGGCCAGCACGGCCCGCCGGCCCGCCGCCGGGTCAGGCATTTGCTGCATCGGTGCCCTGCGGCAGCCAGACGATCCCCGCGAACCGGCCGGTGACGCCGTCGCGACGGTAGGAGTAGAGCGCGCCGTGCTCGGCGGTGCAGTGCGGGTCCATCTCGACGGAGCCGACCCCGCAGGCCTCGAGCTGGGCACGCACTCCGGCACGGATGTCCAGGCCCGGCGTACCCGCCCGCGTCGTGGACCGCGCCTCGGGGACCGTGCGCACGACTTCTGCCTGCACCTGCGGGGACACCTCGTAGCAGCGCCCGCAGATGGCCGGCCCCACCCGCGTCTGGATGCTGGCGGGCCGCGCGCCCGCGCACTGCATTGCTGCGACGGTCGCCGCGACGACGCCCTCCTGCACGCCACGGCGGCCGGCGTGCGCGACCGCGATGACCTCGGGCTCGGCCGACGCGAACAGCACCGGCACGCAGTCCGCCACCAGCACCGCGAGGGCGAGCCCGCGCGCCGTGCTGACCATCGCGTCGGCCTCGGGCGCCTGGACCGGCCGGCGCGCAACGGGCTGGCCGGCGTCGCCAGGGCCGTCGATCACGGCGACGACGGCGCCGTGCACCTGCCGCATGAGGGCCAACGGGCCGGCCGACGGGTCGAGGGCGGCGGCGACCCGATGCCGGTTCTGACCCACGGCATCGTGGTCGTCGCCGACGTGGTCGCCCAGGTTGAGCGAGTCGTAGCGACCGCTGCTGACCCCGCCGACCCGGTCGGTGATCACGAGCTGGGCCCCAGCGACCGAGCCCGTGGTGAGGAACATGCGCTCATCCTTCCTGTCGACACCCCAGGCCCTGTCGACACCCCGGGCCCTGCAGACACCGCCGCCGGCCGAGGGCGGGCAAGCCACAGCCGCGGGCCCCCCGGCGCCGCGGCTGTGGCAGTTCGCTGCTACTTGAGGAAGTCCGGCACGTCCAGGTCGTCGCTGTCGTCGAACACGATCGTGCGCGAGGGCCGCGGAGTGCGGGCGGCCGCCTGCTCCCGGTCACGTTCGCGGTTCAGGTCGATCTGCGAGGAGTGACCGTTGGCGCTCGCCATGGCCGGCTCGGGCACGCGTGGCACCTCGGCGTCGTCGGTACGCCGGCTCGCCGGCACCGCCCGATCCTCCGGGCGCCCTGCCTGGCGGTCCTCCGGCCGCCCGGCTTGCGCGGCGGCGGCAGCGGCCACCTCCGGACGCCGCGCCGTGGTGGGGGCCGTGCGCTTGGGCATGCCGCCGTCGAACCCGGCGGCGATGACCGTCACGCGCACCTCGTCACCGAGCGCGTCGTCGATGACCGCTCCGAAGATGATGTTGGCCTCGGTGTGCGCCGCCTCGGCGACCAGCTGAGCGGCCTCGTTGATCTCGAACAGGCCCAGGTCCGAGCCACCCGAGATGGACAGCAGCACGCCGTGGGCCCCGTCGATGGAGGCTTCGAGCAACGGGCTGGAGATGGCCATCTCGGCTGCCTCCACGGCGCGGTTGTCGCCGCGCGAGGAGCCGATGCCCATGAGGGCCGAGCCGGCACCGGACATCACGGACTTGACGTCGGCGAAGTCCAGGTTGATCAGGCCGGGCGTCGTGATCAGGTCGGTGATGCCGGAGACGCCCTGCAGCAGCACCTGGTCGGCGGACTTGAAGGCGTCCAGCATGCTGATGCCCCGGTCCGATATCGACAGCAGCCGGTCGTTGGGGATCACGATCAGCGTGTCGACTTCTTCGCGCAGCTCGTCGATGCCGGTCTCGGCCGACGTGGCGCGCCGCTTGCCCTCGAAGCCGAAGGGACGGGTCACGACGCCGATGGTCAGGGCGCCCAGGGAGCGCGCAATCTTGGCCACGACCGGCGCACCGCCGGTGCCGGTGCCGCCGCCCTCGCCGGCTGTGACGAAGACCATGTCGGCGCCCTTGAGCACCTCTTCGATCTCCTCGGCGTGGTCCTCAGCGGCCCGGCGGCCCACCTCGGGGTCGGCGCCGGCGCCGAGTCCCCGCGTCAGCTCGCGACCGACGTCCAGCTTCACGTCGGCGTCCGACATCAGCAGCGCCTGCGCATCGGTGTTGATCGCGATGAACTCGACGCCCTTCAGGCCGACCTCGATCATCCGGTTGACGGCATTGACGCCGCCGCCGCCGATGCCGACGACCTTGATGACCGCGAGGTAGTTCTGCGGTGCTGCCACGTCGGTGCCTCTCGTTGTGGTCTCGCCTGGCCGTGCCCGGAACCCTCACCCTCAAGTTGAGCCTTATAGTTATGTCAACTTCGAGGTTGAGCAGGACGGTAGGTCTCGACCGCACCTGATTCAACGACCGGCGGGTCGGGCCCGCGTGCCGGGCGTGTCGCAATGCCCCCACGGTTGTCAGACTCTCGTGGCGCGGGCAGGGGGCGAGAGTCTGACAAGTCGTCAGTGCTGACGGGTCGTCGGCGAGTCCGGTGCGCTCACGTCGTACACCGTGGCGCGCTGCGACATCAGGGCCGTCAGCACCGCGGCCTTGCGGTCACCCCGCTCGGGGCTCCCCCACATGACCGTGCGGTCGCGGGTGAGCCGCAGGGTCACCTGCTCGGGCGAGGCGGCGCGCACCTCGACCAGCTGGCGGCGGACGGCGTCCGGCACGGAGGTGAGCACGGCCAGTGCAGCGCGCAGGGCCGGCTCCCCCGCGGCCACCGGAGCGGTGACCAGAGGCAGACCCTTCGGCCGCCTGCTCACCGTGGCGAACGCGACCCCGGTCGGGTCGACGAGCAGGTACGCCGGGCCGCTGCGCTGCACGGCGGCGGGGACCCGCTCGTGCACCACGATGCGCACCGACCGCGGCCACTGCCGCGAGACCGAGACGCTGCGTACGGCGGCCAGCGCGCCGACCCGCCGGGCGACCGCGCCGGTGTCCACCCGGGCCAACGGGGTTGCCGGCGCGACGTCGGCCACGGCCAGCACCTGGGCCGGCGTCACCCGGGAGGCGCCGGCGACCTGCACGGACCTGACCGAGAGCAGCGTGGACTCGAGCACCACCCAGCCGGCCGTGCCCACGAGCGCGAGCAGCAGACCGAGCACGACGATCACCCGCAGTCGCGACCAGCGCCGGGCACGGGGGGCACCGGCCCGGCGGTCGACGAGACGGCCGGTGGTGGCCGACGCGGTCATGACCCGGTCCCGGTTTCCGCTGCGGGGCGCGCGAGAAGCGCGAGCACCTCGGGACCGATCATCGTGACGTCGCCCGCGCCGAGGGTGATGACGATGTCGCCGGGGCGCGCCCGCGCGACCAGCTGTGCGGCCACGGCCGACCACGACGGCTCGAAGAGCACGTGGTCGCGGTCCAGCGGCACCGCGGCCGCGACACTCGCACCTGTCACGCCGGGCATCGGATCCTCCCGGGCAGCGAACACCTCCATCACGATGACGTCGTCCGCGAGCCCGAGCGCCTGCCCGAACTCGGTGGCGAACGCCTTGGTGCGGCTGTAGAGGTGGGGCTGGAACACCGCCACGACACGACCGGGCCTAGCCACCTCACGAGCTGCGGTCAGGTCGGCCCGCACCTCGGTCGGGTGGTGGGCATAACTGTCGTAGACGCGGATGTCACCAGCAACGCCCTTGAGCTCGAAGCGCCGCCGGGTTCCGCTGAAAGCCTCGATCCCGGCCCGCAGCCCCACGATCGGGTAGCCCAGCCCGAGGCCGGCCGCGATCGCCGCGGCGGCGTTCAAGGCGTTGTGCCGTCCGGGGATCTGCAGGGTCACCGGACCGAGCCGGCGGCCGCGGGCGACGAGCTCGAAGGTCGACGTGCTGCCCGTCATCGACAGGTCGGCGACGCGAACATCGGCGTCCTCGCTCTCGCCGTAGGTGTGCACGGCGATGCCGCGGTCACGGGCCGAGCGGGCGAGCCGGCGCGCGCCGTCGTCGTCCGCGCACGTGACCAGGAACCCGGTCGGCGCCACCCGCTTGCTGAAGGCGACGAACGCGTCCTCGACGGCCTC
>JAVEDJ010000091.1 GCA_030841025.1 Actinomycetota bacterium | reverse complement strand
TTCCTCGAGCACTTCGGCATCGATGACGACGATCCACGGGTCAACGAGTACGGCGGCGCCATCGCGGTCGGTCATCCGCTGGCGTCCTCCGGCGTACGGCTGATGACCCAGCTCGCCCGCCAGTTCGCGGACCATCCGGAGGTGCGCTACGGGCTCACCGCGATGTGCATCGGCATCGGCATGGGCGGCGCCGTGATCTGGGAGAACCCGAACTGGAGCGGCGACGACGCGGAGGACGCCACGTGAGCGACATGATCGAGTTCCCGGACGAGGTCGTCACGAGTGCGCCCGTCCACTACGTCGACCTGCCGCACGGCGCCGGCATCGCAGCCCTCATCACCATCGACAACGGCTTCGACCACACCAAGCCGACCACCCTCGGCCCGAAGAGCCTCGCCAACATCGGCTCGGCCTTCGACGAGGCACTGGGCCGCGACGACGTCGTGGCAGTCGCGGTGACCGGCAAGCCGTTCATCTTCGCCGTCGGGGCCGACCTCAAGGTGATGCAGGCAGGCGGTACGCCGGCACAGGCCAAGGCCTACTTCGCCCTCGGCCACGACACGTTCCGCAAGCTGCGCGACGCCAAGGTCCCGACCTTCGCCTTCATCAACGGTGCGGTCATGGGCGGCGGTCTCGAGCTGGCCCTGCACGCGCAGTACCGCACCCTGTCCGCCGGTGTCCCGGCCATCGCCTTTCCCGAGGTCTTCCTCGGCCTGATCCCCGGCTGGGGCGGCAGCCAGCTGCTGGCGAACCTGATCGGCGCCGACAAGGCCGTCACGGTCATCGTCGAGAACGCGATGAACCAGAACCGCATGCTCAGGGCCAAGCAGGCGTTCGAGCTCGGCATCGCCGATGCGATGTTCGAGCCCGCCGACTTCCTCGAGCAGTCGCTGGCCTGGGCGGCATCGGTGGTCACCGGCCGGACGACCGTCGAGCGCCCGGAGATCGACCGCGGCGAGGCCTGGGACGCCGCACTGGCGCGGGCCAAGGGCATCGCTGACATGCGGGTGCACGGCGCGGCAGCCGCGCCGTACAAGGCGATCGAGCTGCTCGAGCTCGCGCGCACCGCGTCGTACGACGAGGGCATCGCCGCGGAGCGCAGGGCGCTGTTCGAGCTCGCGATGGGCGAGGAGCTGCGGGCCGGGCTGTACGCCTTCGACCTCGTGCAGCGGCGGGCCAAGCATCCCGCCGGCGTGCCGGACGCGTCGCGCGCCCGCGACGTCACCAAGGTCGGCATCGTGGGTGCCGGGCTGATGGCCTCGCAGCTCGCGATGCTGTTCGCGCAGCGGCTCGAGGTACCGGTGGTCCTCACCGACCTCGACCAGGAGAGGGTCGACAGGGGCGTGGGCTACGTCCACGCCGAGGTCGACAAGCTGCTCGGCAAGGGCCGGATCGACCAGGACAAGGCCAACCGGCTGAGGGCACTGGTGACCGGCTCCACCAGCAAGGACGTCTTCGCCGACGCCGACTTCGTGCTCGAGGCCGTGTTCGAGGAGATGAAGGTCAAGCAGCAGGTCTTCCGCGAGCTGGAGGCAGTGGTCGCGCCGACCTGCATCCTGGCCACCAACACGTCGTCGTTGTCGGTGACCGAGATGGCGGCGGGGCTGGAGCACCCGGAGCGGGTCGTGGGCTTCCACTTCTTCAACCCGGTCGCCGTGCTGCCGTTGCTCGAGATCGCGCGCGCCGAGCGGACTGACGACGCGGCCATCGCCACAGCGTTCGCCGTCGGCAAGGCCCTCAAGAAGTCCTGCGTCCTGGTCAAGGACGCACCCGCTTTCATCGTCAACCGGGTGCTGACCCGGTTCCTCGGCGAGGTCACCAGAGCGGTCGACGAGGGGACGTCGTTCGAGGTGGCCGACAAGGCGCTCGAGCCGCTCGGGCTGCCGATGTCGCCGTTCGTGCTGCTGCAGCTCGTCGGTCCGGCGGTCGCGCTGCACGTCGCCGAGACGATGCACGAGGCCTACCCCGACCGCTTCTACGTCTCCGACAACCTGGCCAAGCTGGTCGCCGCCAGGAAGCCGGGCGTCTACGTCTGGGAAGGCTCGACGCCTTCGGTCGACCCCGAGGTCAGCGAGCTGTTCACCCAGGGCGACTCCCCGGTCGACGAGCAGGAGGTGCGCCGCCGTGCCCTCGATGCGCTCGCCGAGGAGATCCAGCTCATGCTGGACGAAGACGTCGTCGGCGACGTCAGGGACATCGACCTCGCGATGCTGCTCGGCGCCGGCTGGCCGTTCCACCTCGGCGGGGTCACGCCCTACCTCGACCGGGCGGGCGTGAGCGAGCGCGTCAACGGCCGTCGTTTCCTCGAGCCGGGCGTCGCGAGCCTGCCGCGCTGACCTGACCGCCGGCCGGCCCGCCGACTGGCACGCCGGCCGCGGTCAGCTGAGCTCGGGTCCCTCGGACACGAGCACGGTCGGGGTGGTCGCGGCGTCGTACACCGCCGCGCTCCCCCGCGTCGTGACCCACACGACCGAGCCGAGCGCCGGCACCTCGGCACCGATGATCCGCGCCACGACCTGCGGGCCGGACGGCAACAGGTCGACGCGCACCGCGGCGTCGTGCCCGTAGTAGCTCACGTCGACAACGCGGGTCGGGACACCGCCGCTCTGGCTGTCACTGTGCAGGTGCAGCTGCTCGGGGCGCACGAGGATCTGCGCGTCTCCGTGGGCGTCACCCGGGCTGACCGGCAGCGCACCGAGAGCGCAGAAGGCGAGGTCGCCGTCGACCCGCGCCGGCAGCAGCACCGCACCGCCGACGAACGTCGCGACACCGACGTCGACCGGCGCGCCGTACACGTCGGCCGGCGCGGCCACCTGGACCAGACGCCCTTGCCGCATGACGGCGACCTGGTCCGACAGGGACAGCGCCTCTCCCTGGTCGTGCGTGACCAGGACGGCCGTGGCGCCCGCCGTGCGCAGTGCCTGCGTGACGGCCCGGCCGGTGCCCTCACGGAGCCCGGCGTCGAGAGAGGAGAAGGGCTCGTCGAGCAGTACGACGGCAGGTCGTGGGGCCAGTGCACGAGCCAGTGCGACCCGCTGCTGCTGGCCACCGGACAGCTCGTGCGGAAAACGCCTGCGGAGGTCCTCGTGCAGCCCGACCAGGCTCAGCAGCTCGGCAACCCGCCCGGAGTCACGTCGCTCGGCGCGGGGCAGGCCGAAGGTGACGTTGGCGGCGACGTCCAGGTGCGGAAAGAGCGCCCCCTCCTGCGGGACATAGCCGACGCGGCGCTGCTGGGCCGGCACGGAGGCCCCGGCACCGAACACCGGCCGGTCACCGAACAAGACGGTCCCGGTGTCGGGATCGGTGAAGCCGGCGATGATGCGCAGCAGCGTCGTCTTGCCGCAGCCCGACGGTCCCAGGATCGCCGTGATGCTCTTCGCCGGGACCTCGAGGTCGACGCCGGCGAGCACCGGCGTCGCGGTGAAGCGCTTGGTGACGCCGCGGATGCTCAGTGAAGTCATGCTGGCACCGACCTCCGCGCCTCTCTGCTCAGTAGGTATGTCGCCGGCATCGAGATCAGGACCATGAGCGCGCCGTACGGCGCCGCAGCCCCGTAGGCGACGCTGTAGCTGTTGGCCCAGAACTCTGTGGCCAGAGTGCTGGTCCCGATCGGCGCCAACAAAAGGGTAGCGGTCAGCTCCGTGACGACGGCAAGGAACACCAGGGCAGCCCCGGCACCGAGGCCCGGAGCGATCAGGGGCACGGTGACGCGTCCCATCGTCGACACCGTTCCGGTGCCGAGCGAGTGGGCGACATCGTCGAGCAGCGGTGGAGCCTGGGCCAGCGCGGCACGAACACTCACCATCGCGCGGGGCAGGAACATGATCCCGTAGGCCAGCAGGAGCAGCGCAGTCGTCTGGTAGATGGGCCGGACGAACCTGATCGAGACGGTCACGAGGGCCAGCGCCACCACGATGCCGGGCAGCGCGTTGGGGAAGTAGGTGCTGCGCTCCAGCAGTGTGCTGACCGGTCCCCGGTGCCGCACCGCGAGCCAGGCCACGGGCAGCGCCAGCACCGTCGTCATCACGGCGGCCGCGACACCCAGCGACAGCGAGGTGGCTGTGGCCGAGAGCAGGTCTGCGATCGGGAACGCCGTGGACGTCCCGACCAGCAACCAGTGGACCAGGCTGCCGATGGGTACGCCGACGGCAAGCACGACGAGGGCCAGCATGGCCAGCAAGGTCGGCACCGTGAGCCGGCCCAGTCGGCGCCGTGGCGACCTGCGGGGCGCACCGCCTCCGATGCGGGAGTAGCGCTGGTGCCCGCGCAGCCGCAGCTCCCCCAGGAGCAGGACCAGGCAGCACAGGACGAGAACGCTCGCGATCATGTTGGCGGCGGGGCCGTTGAACGACGAGCGGTACTGGTCGTAGATCGCCGTCGTGAAGGTCGGGAAGCGCAGCATCTGCAGGGCGCCGAACTCGGCCAGCAGGTGCAGGCCCACCAGCAACCCGCCGCCCAGCAGGCCTGGCCGCAGCTGCGGAAGGATGACCCGCCCGAACGTCCGCCAGTGCCCGTGTCCCAGCGCGTAGGCCGTCTCCTCCAGCGCCGGGTCCAGGCCGCGCAGCGTCGCGGCGACCGGCAGGTAGACGAGCGGGAAGTAGGACAGCGTGACGATGAGCAGTGCCCCGCTGAAGCCCTCGACGCGTGCTGTCAGCGACACCCAGCCGAAGCTGTTGACGAACGCTGGCACCGCGAGCGGGGCTGCGAGCAGCACGTGCCAGAGGCGTCGACCGGGCAGGTCGCTGCGCTCGACGACCCATGCGCAGGCAGTGCCGATCACTGCGGTCAGCAGGACACAGCCGACCACCAGGCGCACGGTGTTCCCCAACAGCTCACCGATGCGCGGGCGCACCAGCAGGTGCCAGGCTTCCTGCGGCCCGATCGCGATCGTGTAGACGATCACGAAGACCAGCGGGATGATCGCCAGCAGCGCGACGAGCACGGACATGCCGAGCAGGAGAGGCGGGGCGGCCTCGCGCGGCCGTCCCGCCCCTCTCGCCAGGAGCGCCTTGGCTTGGGTCAGAGCAGACCTGCCTGCTGCATGAGCTCGATCACCTTCGGTCCGTTGAGGCTGGACAGCTCGATCTGCGGCGGTTCGAGCTCGGTGATCGGCTTGAGCGCGGGGTTCGGCGGCACGGCGCTGTTGATGGAGTACTCCAGCGCCTTGCTGGCAGCGAGGACCTTCTGGCCACCCTCACCGTTGAGGTACTTCACGAACTCCTGCGCCGCGGCCTGGTTCTTGCTGGACTTCAGCACGCCAGCGCCCGACACACTGAGGAACGCGCCGGCGTCCTCGTTGCCGAAGAAGTGCAGCCTGGTGCTGTCACTGTTGGCGCCCGACTCGGCCTGGTCCTTGTACCAGTAGTAGTGGTAGATGACGCCGGCGTCGATCTCACCGGAGTTGACGGCCTTCATCACCGTGGTGTTGCCCTGATAGATCTTGCCGTTGGCCTTGAGACCGGCCAGCCACTCCTTGGCGGCCGCCTCACCCTCGACGTCGACGACGGCGCTCACGATGGCCTGGAAGTCCGCGCCCGACGGAGAGAAGCCGATCTTGCCCTTCCAGCGCGGCTGGGTGAGATCCATGATCGAGGCCGGCAGCTGCGCCTCGGGCACGTTCTTGGTGTTGTAGGCCAGCACCGTGGAGCGGGCGGCGAAGCCGGTCCACTCGCCATCGGACGGTGAGAACTGGCCGGCGACCTGACCCAGCGTCGCCTGGTCGATCTTGGCGAACAGCCCCTTGCTGTCGACCAGGGTCATCGCGGGCGAGTTCTCGGTGACGAACACGTCGGCCGGAGAGGCCGAGCCCTCCTGGACCAGCTGGTTGGCCAGCTCGAAGTCGTCGCCGTTGCGCATCTTGACCTTGATGCCGGTCGCCTTGGTGAAGCCCGCCGTCAGCTCGAGCATCAGGTCCTCGTGCTGCGCGTTGTACAGCGTCAGCGTGGGCTTCGCGGTCGGGTCGGCGCCCGCGGCGTCGGTCTGGGTGCCGTCCCCCCCGCAGGCGGCGAGGGTCAGCGCGAGAGATGTCGTCGCGGCGAGAGCCGCGATCCGTGCCCTGGTGTGCATCGCCCATCCTTCAGCTCGGTCTAAGGTAAGGCTCACCTTACTCATGGCCACATGGGGTCGCGCAAGGGGCAGTTGATCTGTCTCACCGTACGAGCGGGTGAGCACGATCACTCACGACGATCACTCGAGACGGTCCCGCAAACGATCAAGGAAGGCGCGCTGGGCCGACACCAGCTTGGGGCGTGCCTGTTCGATGCCGAACCAGGCCACCCGGTCCAGCTCGGGGAACACCTCGATGCGTCCGGAGCCGCGCGGCCACTCCATCTCGAACGTGCCGGCCCGCACGTCGCGGGGGTCCAGGTCGCCCGCGAGGGCGTAGGCACTCACGACCTTGCCGCCCGCCTGCCGCACCGACCCGAGGTCGACCAGCTCACCGTGCGGCAGGGGTAGCCCCAGTTCCTCCTCGAACTCGCGTCGGGCTGCGTCCGCCGGTTGTTCGTCCGGCCCGTGCTCACCCTTGGGCAGCGACCAGGCGGCCTCGTCGCGCCGGGACCAGAACGGACCGCCCATGTGTCCCAGCAGGACCTCGGTCTGGTCCTCGGAGCGCCGGAACAGCAGGATCGCGGCGCTCTGCCTGGCGGCACCCGGACGAGCCGGGTGCTGACTGCCTGCCATGCCTCGAGTCTGCCGTACCTCACCCGGACGGCGTCGGCACCGCCGGCTCGCCGAAGAGCTGCGCGGAGATCGCCGGGGCGGAAAGCCCCGGGTGCTCCCGCACCGGCGGCGCCGTACGGGAGAGTGCCACGGCCACCCCGATGGTCGCGGCCATGATGACGACCTCGACGGCGGCGAGCATGACGAAGGCGCGTGGCCGACCGGCCCGCAGGGCTGGAAGAGTCCGTCGACGGTGCCGCCAGCCCAAGAAGCCCAGTAGTGACAGCAGGACCGCCTTGGCGACGAGTATCCGGCCGTAGTCGGTCGTCCATAGGTACGACGGCTGGGCCAGCCTGCTCCAGCTCGTCAGCAGGCCGGTGACCGCAACGGTGACGAAGCACACCAGCGCCAACCGGCTGAACCGCGCGGTGACCGGCGCCAGGACGCTGGTCAAGGTGCGGGACTGCGTCAGCAGGACCAGCAGCGCGCCGCACCAGAGCGCCATGGCGCTGATGTGCACGGTGAGGCCGACGACGCCGAGCACATGCCGGTCCCCGTGCGCGGCATGACCGGTGAAGGCCGGCGGCAGGAGCGCCGCGACGGCGAGCGCCAGCAGCGCCCACGCGGCGGTCCGGCGGCGGATCGTGCCCGCGCAGACCGCCACCAGGCCGGCGAGCCAGGCCATGAACAGCAGGGCCTGGGTCTGTCCCGTCGAGAACGCGAACTCGCGCAGCAGGCCGTCGCGCAGCACGGCGGGGACCGAGCGGGCCGTGATCTCGGAGATCGTGAGCGGCACGGCCAGCAGGCTGCCGACCAGCCAGGCGCTGGCCCAGCGCGACGCGGCGCGCATCAAGTGCCGGGCCTGGGCCGTCAACTCGCCGCCGCTGGTGGGCAGCAGCACAGCGAGCACGAGGGTCCCGACCGCGCAGACGGCGGTGAGGTCGATGATGGCGCGGGAGCCCGGCAGGGCCCAGTGGGTCAGGGAACCGGCGTCAGGCAGGCCCTCGATCAGCGGTGGGCGACTGCCCCGGGCGGCGATGGAGGCAAGTAGAAGGGCGATCCCGGACGCGAGGACGCATCCGATCAGCAGCTGGCGAGTCCCCACGGCGGAGAGGCTCCGCTCCTGGAGCTCTGGCTCGCCCACCGCGCGCCGGTCGACCGACGTGTCGTGCTGGTCAGTCACCGGGCTCATCCCAGTGCCCCCTCGTGCCGTTGTCGCGCTCGCGCCAGGCCCCCGGCCGCCGCCAACCCCGTCACCGCGAGCGCGAGCGCCCCGAGCCGCAGCGGAGCTGACCCGCCACCCTGCGGGTCGGGGGCCTGCGACAGCGCCGTGACCGCTGCGGCGTCGGTCGCAGTGTCGGTGGGGCTGTCGGTGGGGCTGTCGGCGCAGCCGTCACACCCGACCCGAAAGCTCAGCGCTCCTTGGACCGGGTGCCCGTCCGCGGACACCGTGCGAAACGCGATGGAGTACCTGCCGGGTCCCGTGCCACTGCGCAGCTGCTGCCCGACGACGGTCCCCTGGGTCTGCGCCGTGCCCACCGAGACGACCCGGTTCCCGGGGCCGACGATGCGCACGGTGGTCAGGTCGCCCCGGGTGGGTTGGTCGAACATCAGCGTGACCTGCCGAGGCGCGTCCTCGAGCCGCTGGCCCGGTCGCGGGTAGGAGTCGACGAGCTGCTCGTGCGCCGACGCCGGGACGGTCGGTACGGCGAGGGCCGCGAGCGCCACGACGAGCGTGAGCAGCCCGCGCCGACACCTGCGCTTGCCCGCCATCCTGGTCTCCGCCCCCTGCTTCGAGCCCATCGGGTCGTGCGGCATGTGCACCGCCGCCGTCACACAAGGTCGCGAACGGGCGTCACAGAGTCGTGACAGCCGAGGGCGCCTCCCCCGTTCGGGGGGGACCCCACTAGGCCCTTCGAGCGGTTCCCGGCGCTATGCGGACGGTTCCGCGCTCTGCCAGATGTATCTGTCGGCGCAGCATGTGATCATGAACGTGCAGGGGGCGGCTGACGTGTGGGCCGGCCGAGGGACCGCCGGGGGCGGCCATCGGGCCGGAGGCGCAGGGGGATGGATCAACGTATGGAGAACGACGTCGCATCGGGCGCCGGGGGGTCGCCCGATCGCATTGAGATACGGATGCTCGGACCGCTCCAGGTCCGGCTGCCCGACGGCTTGCTCGTCTCGAACAAGGGCTGGCGCACCGGGAAGACGGCCGACCTGTTGCGCCTGTTGGCGCTCGCCAACGGTCAGCACGTCCCGGTCAGCTCGCTGCTGGAGGCCTTGTGGCCGACGGTGGACGAGCAGCGGGCGCGGGCCAGCCTGCGCACCGCCGCCTCGCACCTGCGCAAGGTGCTCGGACCCGACCGCGTGGAGCGCGGCGCGGACGCACTGCGGCTGCTCGACACCTGGGTCGATGTGGGCGCGTTCACCCAGCTCGCGGCCGAAGCGGCACGCGCGCACCGCGCCGGACGCCTCGCGGAGTGTGTGACCGCGACGCGGGAAGCCGAGTCGCTGTACGTCGACGACTTCCGTTCCCACGTCGACGACGCGGTCTGGTCCGACGAGTGGCGCACCGAGCTCGCGCACGACTACATCACCATGCTGACCGACGCGGCGGAGGCCTCCGTCGAGCTCGGCTGGATGCGCGACGCAGTCGAGTTCGCGACCCGAGTGCTCGATCGCGACCACTGCAGCGAACGCGCCTACCGCGCTCTCATGCAGGGCTGCGCCGGGATGGGCGAGACGGAACGAGCCCTGCGTGCCTTCGAACGCTGCCGCGCGCTGCTCGCCGACGAGCTCGGGGCGGATCCGTCGCCGCAGACGCGGGCCGTCCACCTGCAGGTCCTGACCCAGGAACCGGTGACGCTCAGCCCGCCGACCTGGATAGGTCGAGCCGCGGAGGTGCACTGGCTGCGCGACGTCCTCAACGGCCTGGTCGGCACCCGGCGGCCGGTGTTCGTCCGCCTTTCCGGCCCGGCCGGCATCGGGCGTCGCCGCCTCGCTGCCGAGGCGTGCCGCCGCGCCGGTGTCGTGGCCACCGAGGTGCGCAGCGACGACGGCGCCGAGGGCACCCTCGTGGAGCAGATCACCCGGATCATCGGTACGCCGCTCCTCGCCGAGGCGGGCGAGCCACAGACCCGAGCGGCGAGCGCGGGACCGGCGGCACTGGTGGTCGAGGCCCACGAGCTGCACGCCGAGGGAAATCGCCTCGCCCAGCTGTTGCGCGGCGCGGCCGCACCCGTGGCGTTGATCGTCCTCAGCGACGCCGCACCGCAGGACGACGGGCTGCTGGAGTCACTCGACCTGGCGCCCGGTGTGCTCCACGAGCTGGACCTGCAGCCCTTCTCCCAGGACGAGACGGCAACGTTGGCCGCCGCGGTCCTGGGCGCGGACGTCGTACCGCGCCTCGCCGCCGAGCTCATGAGCGAGGCCGAGGGCAACCCCGGGCGTTCGCTGGAGACGCTGACCGCCTGGTCCCGGTCGGGCCGCATTGCTGCCACTGCCGTCGGCCTCGTGCTGACGAGCCCGCCGGACGCCCAGCCCGCGCCGGAAGGGCTGGAGCCCACCCTGGCCCTGGTGCTTGACCGGCTCGACGACGTCGAGCTCACCGTGCTGTCCCTGGTCGCTGTGCTGGACCGCCCGGTGTCGGCCGCCGGGCTGGTGCCGCTGCTCGACGAGGACGTCCCGACCGACGACGCCGACCGCGAGC
>JAVEDJ010000045.1 GCA_030841025.1 Actinomycetota bacterium | reverse complement strand
TGTGCAGACCTGCCGGACAAGCACCGTAGCGATCGGACGCGGGCCGTGACTATCAGATGCTGCGCTGCCAGGCGATGCCGCCGGCGACGACCTCGTAGCCGAGTGCCTCGTTGACGGCGACCATGTGATCGTTGGAGGCGGCGTTCCAGGTGCTGAGGACTCGTACCTGCGGCTCGTCGGTCTGCAGCCAGCGCAGCATCGCGACCTTCAGCAGCAGCCCCAGCCGGTGGCCCCGGTGCGCCCGCAGCACGCTGGTGTCGTACTGCAAGGCGTACCACGGCTGCTCCTGGTCGACTGCCACCACCGTGTGGCCCACCAGGGCGCCGGTCGGGCGGTGCCGCGCCACGAGCCGGTAGAGGCGCCGACGCAAGAGGACCTGGGTCTGGTCGAAGGCTCGCAGGCGCTCGGCGCTGAACACTTCGTCCTCGATGTCGAGGTCGTCCATCGGTGCGTCGTTGATCGCACCGGACAGTTCCACGATGGCGTCCACCATGTCGTCTGGTGTCGCGCCTGGCATCGCGAGCAGCTCGTAGTCGCGGGAGCGTTCGACAGCTGCAAGCCGCTCACGGTCCAGGCGGTCCCAGTCGAGCTCCAGCAGCCTCTGCTCTCGCTGCACCTCGTCAGAGGCGCGCTCGAGAGCCATGGCCTTCGCGAACGCCACACTGGCGGGCAGGTCGAAGGAGTAGGTGACGAGGGTGGTGCGGCCCTCGGCACGGGTGCGCACCACGCTCGCGTCGTACAGCGCCTGGCCGAGGCCCTGACGGCGCGCCCGTGGGTCGACGCAGATGTCAGCCATGCCGAGGTGACGGTTGTCCCGGTTCGGGAAGGTCAGCTGCAGGACGCCGGCGACACGGGCGTGAGCGTCGCGGATGACTGCTCCCAGGGCGGGCTCCCCCTCCCAGCCGTAGGTGAGTCCGGTGCTGAACGTCGACATCGTGATCGGCATCTCGTGCGGAGCGTCGACGACGCGGGCCGCCTCGAGGACGGCCACCGCACCGGCCACGTCGCGCGGGTCAAGCTGCTCGGGGTCGAGCCAGGTCACGTTCACCGGTCAAGGAAACCCTTGTCGCGGCGGCCGGCGCGACCGAATAAGCGCGGCCGAGTGTCAGCGCCGAGCCGAAAGCGCTGCGCGCGAGGACTCCGGCAGCTGGATCGACGTCACCAGCTCGTCGACCACGGTGAGCTCGAACCACGTGCAGCTGTCGCCCGACGACTCGCCGGTCCGGCCCCAGCGCACGGCGAACGCGTCCAGCAAGCGCTCGAGGATCACGGAGTCGACCGGGTCGCGTGCGTCGTCGTGGGTCCAGCCGTCACCGGGCTCGTGCGCGACCTCGACACGCACCTGGCCGCGGGTCCGTCGTACGCGCACGCACAGGCGGCTGCTGTGCTGCGCGAGTGCCGCCGCCTCGGCGAACACCTCGCCGGCGAGCAGCTCGACCTCCTCGAGGGCACGTACGTCGGTGGCCGCGAGGCACCGTCGTACCGCGTGCCGTGCGTTGCGGGCCGTCCGTGCTTCGGCGGAGAACCAGATCTCCTCGAACATGTCATCCGGTGCCGGGTTCGCAGGTGCAGGGTTCAGCGGTGCACGGGTGCTGGGTGCACTGTTGTCGGACACGGCAGCACATTGGCCCGTTCCCGCCGGTTTGCGGCACACCGACACGAAATCTCACCCAAGTCACATGGCGTGGTGCCGGAGCGTGACGGCCCGGTTGTCCGAGGTCGGCGCTGCTAGCCGATGACGCGGTCGGTGCCGGACACGAAGTGCAGTACCGGCAGGTCGAGCTCGTCGCGCAGCCGTGATGCCCAGTCGCGGTGCAGCGCCTCCGCGACCAGGTGCGGGGGAGTGACCACGATCAGCTCGTCGGCGTCGTAGTGGGCGGCCGCCTCGATGGTTGCGGCGACCGGGTCGTGACCGGTGACCGATCCGGCGGCTTCGACCCCGGCCGCCTTGAGCAGCTCGCGGGACGCGTTGACCGCGTGCATCGCCTCCTGCTCGGCTTCCTGCGGCGTCGGCTCGTCGTCGTCGAGCGCCTCGCGCAACCGTCCGAGTGCCACCTCGTCGAGGGCTTCGATGAGCCGGTTGTGGTCGGCGTCCGCCGGGACGAGGAGATGAACGTCGATCGGCTCGTCACCGTGCAGCGACGCCACCCGTGAGACGTCATGCTCGTTCAACGGCTCCTCGGTCAGCAGCAGGATGGTGTACACGCAGGTCCCTCCGGGGTGTTCGCAGGTGGACCGGTCCGGCGCATCAGATGCCCAGGATCTCGGCCAGGTCGAAGCGTACGGGGCGCTCGAGCTGGTCGAAGGTGCAGGACTCGGGCTCCCGGTCGGGGCGCCACCGGCGCCACTGCGCGGTGTGCCGGAACCGGGTGCCCTCCATGTGGTCGTACGCCACCTCGGCCACGAGCTCTGGCCGCAGCGGTACCCACGACAGGTCCTTCTTCGCGTTCCAGCGGCTCACTGCGCCGGGGAGCCGGCTGTTGGCCTGTGCATCGGCCTCGGCCCAGGCGGCCCAGGGATGGCCGCTGAGGTCCTCGACGGCGTACGGCGCGAGCTCCTCCACGAGCTCGGCCCTGCGCTTCATCGGGAAGGACGCCGACACACCCACGTGCTGGAGATCGCCCGCGTCGTCGTACAGCCCCAGGAGCAGCGACCCCACCACTCCTCCCGACTTGTGCCACCGGTAGCCCGCCACGACGCAGTCGGCGGTTCGCTCGTGCTTGATCTTGTACATCGCGCGTGCGTCTGGCTGGTAGGTGCCTGCCAGCGGCTTGGCGATGATGCCGTCCAGACCGGCACCTTCGAAGACCTCGAACCACTGCTGGGCCACGGTGATGTCGTCGGTCGCCGGCGTGACATAGACAGGCGCCGCGGCGTCCTGCGCCAGCGCGGTGAGCCGCGAGCGCCGCTCGGAGAACGGGTGCTCGACCAAGGACTCGTCGTCGAGCGCCAGGACGTCGAAGGCCACGAATGATGCCGGCGTCTCCACCGCGAGCTTGTTCACCCGCGACGCGGCAGGGTGGATCCGTTGCAGCAAGGCCTCGAAGTCCAGGCGGTCGTCGGTCGCGATCACGACCTCGCCGTCCACGATGCATCGATCAGGCAGGTTCTCCTTGATCGCGGCGACGACCTCGGGGAAGTAGCGGGTGAGTGTCTTCTCGCCGCGGCTGGAGAGCTCGACCTCGTCACCGTCGCGGAAGGCGATGCAGCGGAACCCGTCCCATTTGGGCTCGTAGAGGTAGTCGCCCTCGGGGATGTTCTTGACCGACTTGGCGAGCATGGGGCCGAGTGGCGGCTGGATCGGTAGGCGCATGCCTGACATCTTGCCGTCGATGGAACCGAGGCGCGATGCGGGCGTGGATGAGGTCGCTGCCGTCCGGGTTGCGGCTGGCTGCGCAGGCACCGAGAAAGGGTTGTGGATAAAGGAGTTCTGCCGGTGCCGGCCTGGCCATTCTGTCGGGGGTGGCGGCTAGCCTCTGGGCATGTCGTCGACCACCCAGCCACCGCGCGGCCACCCGGTGCTGGGTGCGCTGCAGACCGTGGCAGTGGGCCTCGACGAGCTGGCCGACGCCAACCTTTGGTCGCTCTCCGATGCCGAGATGCTCGACGTGCGGATGCAGCTGCAGGGACTTTCCTCCCGGCTCACCTCGGCCACGCTACGGGCGACCCGCGAGCTGGACGTCCGCGACGCCGCCGTGTCGGTGGGAGCGGCGACGCTCGTGGCGTGGCTGGTCAACGTGCTTCGAGTCCATCCCGGTGAGGCAGGTCGCGAGGTCAGGCTCGCCGCCGCCTTGGACCATCGGCTGCCGGCGACCGCTGCAGCACTGGCCGACGGTCACATCACGTCCGCCGCGGTGACGGTCATCGCGGACACCGACCGCGCGTTGGCAACGACGGCGACGGCCGTCGAGCGAGCACAGGCAGAGGCGCTGCTCGTGGAGCATGCTCAACAGCTCAACGTGCGGGGCCTGCAAGCGGCCGCGCTGCACGTGCAGCACCGCCTCGACCCCGAGCGCGGAGAGCGCATGGCGCAGGAGGAGGAGGTGCAGGTCGCGCGGCGCGAGCTGCGCCTGATCCAACAGCCTGACGGCTCGGCGCGTGTCGCAGGCCATCTCGACAAGGAAGCGGCCACGCTGCTGCGCACCGGCCTCGATCCACTGGCCAAGCCAAAGGCCCAGGAAGGCGCTCGGGACCGCCGTAGCGCTGCCCAGCGATCCGCTGATGCACTGGTCGAACTCGTGGAACTCGCTTTGCGCAGCGGTGAGCTGCCACAGCAGTCCGGCCAGCCGGTCCAACTCGTGGTTGCCATCGATCTCGCCGACCTGCAGCAACGCCTCGAGACCACCGGTGCAGGAGACCTCGATCTGGGCCTTGCGTTGAGCGCCGGAGCCGTGCGCCGGCTCGCCTGCGACGCGCAGATCATCCCCGCAATCCTTGGGTCGCGGAGTGAGCCGCTCGATGTGGGCAGAGCGGTGCGCACTGCGCCGCCGGCCCTGCGGCGGCTCCTCGAGCTGCGCGACGGCGGGTGCGCGTTCCCTGGGTGCGACAGGCCACCTCGCTGGTCTCAGGTTCACCACATCGAGCACTGGGCCGATGGCGGAGCGACGTCCCGCGACAACTGCGTCCTGCTCTGCGGCGCCCACCATCGCACCGTTCATCACCATGGCTGGGAAGTCAGCATCGGTGCCGATCGCCTGCCCGACTTCGTCCCGCCCGCCTGGATAGATCCTCAGCGTCGAGCGCGCCGCAACATCCGGGCGCGTCAACCGGCGCGGCACCTTCCCGGCCCGCGGCGGTTCCGTCCGGCCGCGACCGTGACCCCGATCCCCCGGAACTGACATGTGCGAGTTCCAGCCACGGCTTTCTGCACGCGTGCCATCCTTGGCCCAGCTCTGGACTGGGGGTCTGCGCTGGTCGACACCGCATCAGGCACGGCGCGCAGGGACGACCTGATCGGCAACCGCCTGGCACTGGCCGGTGCGGTCCTCTACCTGCTGGAGTGGGTCGCGATCATCGCCGCGTCGCCGCCCGGGCCGGTGGCGCCGGGGACGTTGACGGCCTGGTCTGCCAGCTGCGGGCCGCGGTCGCCCTCGACATGGCGGCCTACTGGCTCAACCTCTCGGGCTTCGGTCCGCTGGGGGCCTCGGTCCTGGCTGCCGCCGCGGCCATGCTGGGGTCGCGCCTCTTCCCCGCGTCCCCGGGAATGAACTCGACGACATGGCGTCCCTCGTCGTCGAGACCGAAGCTGCGGGGCGCGTGTGGGAAACCGGCGTCGTGGAGGTGCACGAGCAGCGCATGGATCGCGGGTGTCCAGGAACCAGCCGGCCGCCGGACGGTGTCGCCGATCCGCACCAAACCGGTGGTCACGTTCCCACCGGTCAGTGCCTGCTCGGGTTCCATCCGACGAATAGTG
>JAVEDJ010000022.1 GCA_030841025.1 Actinomycetota bacterium | reverse complement strand
CGCACAGCCTCTCCGAGCTGCGCGGACAGAAGGTGATCGTCTACTTCTACCCGGCCGCGTCGACGCCGGGCTGCACCACGCAGGCCTGCGACTTCCGCGACAACCTCTCCTCCCTGCAGTCGGCGGGCTACACCGTGCTCGGCATCTCGCCGGACGCACCCGCGAAGCAGGCGAAGTTCCGCGACGAGGAGCATCTGACCTTTCCGCTGCTGAGCGACCCGGAGAAGGACACGCTCAATGCCTACGGTGCCTATGGGGAGAAGAAGCTCTACGGCAAGACGGTGACGGGAGTCATCCGCTCGACCTTCGTCATCGACGAGTCCGGAAACGTCGAGCAGGCGCAGTACAACGTCAAGGCCACCGGCCACGTCGCCAAGCTCCGCAGGGACTTGGGGCTGGACTGACCGTCCGGCGCGCGTACACCGGTCGCGGAGCAACGGGCAGCTTCCAGAATCCGGACGCTCGACGGCTGGTCGCCGGACGGCTTGGACCGCGATCTGTGCGCGATCGGGGCCATGAGTCGTGACGGGACGCCCTACGATCGGTGTCCGAGCGGGAGTGGTGTAACCAGGTAGCCACGCCAGATTTAGGTTCTGGTGCCTTCGGGCGTGGGGGTTCGAATCCCCCCTCCCGCACGCGATGTGGTTCACCACGCCTCACGCGACCCCGGTGGTGGGCGGCGACCATCGGTACCCGACGCACCCACACCGGTTCGGATTCCCCGCCCCACCTCAGGGTGCAGCCGATCACTGAGATCGACGAGCAATCGCGTTGCTCCGCGGCTTACTCTGCCATTGCGGGAAGCCCCTCCGGCAGGTCCCGCGTCCCGGCCACGCTCCGCTCGGACCGGGGAGCCGGCCGTGGTGCGGGCGCCATGGTCACCTCGCCGCTGAGCAGCCGGCCGGCGCCCGGCACCTCAGGTCGCAGACCGAGCTCGGTCAGCACTGTGAACACCGTGGCGGTGGCCGCGGAGAGCACCGGCAGCCCGGCCTCGTCCTCGACGGGCTGGATGGACGCCAGCGATGGCATCTGCACGCACGCCGAGAGCACCAACGCGTCAGCGCGGCTGGTGTCGACCTTGCGCCAATGCTCCCGAAGGTCGGCCGGGTCGAGGCGTGCCACCTCGAGGTTGTCGGACACCTCGAGGCTCAACGTGTCGACCACCTCGATCCCCGCGCCCTCGATGTAGTCGGCCACCAGCTTGGTGAGCGGCTTCATGTACGGCGTGACCATCGCCACCCGCTTGGCACCGAGTGCCTCCAGCGCCCGCAGCAGCGCTCCCGCGCTGGACACCACCGGGACGTCGACCCCTTCGGAGTGCAGCGCGTCGGCGATATCCGCTTCCGCGGTGCAGTGGTAGTCGAGCCCCTGCGCCATGATCGCGACGAGGCAGGCGGAGGCGACGACGTCGGGGCGGGCGTCCGCGAGCTCCTGCGAAGCCCGCTCGGTCTGCGCATTCATCGCCTTGAGCTCCTCGGGCGTGACGTGCTTCATGCGCATCCGGCTGGAGTGGAAGACGAAGCGCTCATCCGGGATGACCTCTTCCCGGCTCCGCAGCATGCGCGGCAGCTCGGTCTCCATGGTCAGGTTGGAGCTCGGCACGATCATGCCGACGTGGTAGTCACGCATTTGCGGCCTCCTGGTCTCACGGGTGGCGGATGACTGGTTACAGGGCCACGAAGACGGCCCAGGCGACGACGGGCACCACGGCGATCATGAGGATCGCCCAGATCAGCAGCGCGCGGAAGAACGCCCGCTCCTGGTTGCCCTCAGCGTTGGCCATCAGCAGCGCCCCGGTGGTCGACATCGGGCTGATGTCGACCACGGAAGACGCGATGCTGATCGCGGAGACCACGCCCACAGCGGACAGAGCGGGATCCGCGGCGAGCGGTACGACGGCGGGGCTGATCGCCGCGAGCGTTCCGGTCGTTGACGCGAACGCCGACACGGTCGCAACGAGATAGCTGGTCACCAACGTGGCCAGGGAGCCGCTGCCGAACCCGGCGATGGCATCTTCGAGCGCCTTGATGGCGCCGATCTCGACGAGGACTCCGACATAGGTGACGATGCCGGTCACGAGCAGGATCGCCGACCACGGCATGCTGTCGATCGCGCCCTTCTGCAGGCCCGGACGCACGGCCAGCAAGACGAGCGAGATGGCCAGTGCCGCAACCCCGACGTCAACCTCGAAGACGAGGGTGAGGACGATCAACGCGACCAGACCGGCCAAGGTCAGGGCGCGCATCGGGGTCAGGGTGACCGGTGCGGAAGCATCGAGACCATCGTCCGGAACAGGTCTGGACGCGACCGCGGTCGCCGTCCGGGCATCTGCGGGTGGCACGTCACCCGGGTCCGCGACCGAGGTGCCTGTGCCGGTGCCCGGCACCGCCGCGGCCAACGCGTCGGTCCCTCCCTCGGTGCCCTCGTCGGCACCGGTGCGCGAGCTGCGCGGGGACTCCGCGCGAGCCGCCCGGCGTCCGAGCAGCGTCTGCACCACAAGGAAGCCGAGCACGGCGAGGACGGCGTTGAAGATGAAGCTGTTCAGGTACAGCTGCAGCGACCCGTCCGCATCGGCGTCGCGCAGAATCTTGTTGGACACGATGCCGAAGGGGTTGACCGGCGAGAACGCTCCCGCGTTCGCCCCCGACACGATGACCAGCCCCATCGCCAGTCGGTTGATGCCAAAGCGGGCGCCGAGGTTGAGGGCCACGGGCGCCACGATCGCCACCGCGGCGGGGGTGAAGGCACCAGCGGAGGCGAGGACCGCCGTCAGCAGGAACATCAGGACCGGGACGAGCCCCCTCCGTCCGCCGACCGCGCGCTCGGCCCAGTGCGCCAGCAGGTCGATGGTGCCGGTCAGGCGCACAATCGCGAACAGCAGCGTGGCACCCGCCAGGATGAAGAACAGGTCGGCCGGGAACTGGGCGATGACCGTGTCGATGCTCAGGTCGGCGAGAAGGCTGCCGATGACGAACGCCGCGACCACCGCGATGAGCCCGGCATTGACCGCGGTGAACGAGCCCCAGAGGAACGCAACGACAAGGACGGTGAACGCGATGGCCGTAGTCATGTACTGCCCTTCAACGGGGAGCCGAGAGGTGCAGATCGCCGGCTGAAGGCTGCGATGCTACCGCTTGCCGCCCGGTTGCTGGCGGGCCACCACCAGCTCGTCGATGAACGGCGCGAGCTCGCGGAAGGCGCGGCCACGGTGCGAGATCGCGTTCTTTGCTGGCGGGGCCATCTCGGCAGTGGTCACCTCGTAGCCGTGTGGAACGAACGCTGGGTCGTAGCCGAAACCGCCCGTCCCCCGCGGCTCACGGATCAGCACGCCATCGATGCGACCCTGCGTCACCCGCTCCTCGCCCGAAGCCAGCACCAGGGCTGCCGCACACTCGAAGCGACCGCCACGGTGCTCATCGGGCACGTCGCTGATCTGGGCCAGCACGAGCGCCAGGTTGGCCGCGTCGTCGCTGTGCGTGCCCGCCCAACGCGCCGAGAAGACACCAGGCATCCCGTTCAACGCATCGACGCAGAGCCCCGAGTCGTCGGCCACCGCCGGCAGCCCGGTTGCCTCGGCAGCCACGCGCGCCTTCTTCGACGCGTTGGCCGCGAAGGTGAGGCCGTCCTCGACGACGTCAGGCAGGTCGGGGTAGGCATCCATCCCCACCAGCGACACGTCGACGCCGATGGAGGTGAGGATGGCCTGCAGCTCGCCAACCTTGTGCGCGTTACGGGTCGCGAGCACCAACCGAGCAGCCACCGGCGTACCTCAGCCGGCGAGCGCCGTGCGCTGCGCCTCGGTCAGCTGCTCGCAACCCACCGCTGCGAGGTCGAGCAGACTGTCGAGCAGCGCTCGGTCGAACGGCTTGCCCTCGGCGGTCCCCTGCACCTCGACGTAGGCGCCGTCGCCCGTCATCACGACGTTCATGTCGGTCTCGGCGGTGACGTCCTCCTCGTAGCACAGATCCAGCAACGGCTCGCCGCCGACGATGCCCACCGACACCGCCGCGACCGAGCCGGTCAGCGGCTCACCCGCCAGTGCTCCGCGCTCCCGCAGCCACGACACGGCGTCGGCCAGCGCGACGTAGGCACCGTTGATCGCCGCCGTGCGGGTCCCACCGTCGGCCTGCAGCACGTCGCAGTCGAGCACAATGGTGTTCTCGCCCAGCGCCTTGTAGTCGATGACGGCGCGCAGCGAGCGACCGATGAGCCGCGAGATCTCGTGCGTCCGACCACCGATGCGGCCCTTCACCGACTCGCGGTCCGATCGCGTGTTGGTCGAGCGCGGAAGCATTGCGTACTCCGCCGTCACCCAGCCCAGTCCACTGCCCCTGCGCCACCGGGGAACGCCCTGCGTCACCGAGGCCGCGCACAGCACGCGCGTCTTGCCGAACTCCACCAGCACCGAGCCTTCGGCGTGGTCGAGCCAGTTGCGGGTGATCGTGACCGGGCGCAGCTCATCGGGCCGCCGTCCGTCGATGCGTGACATGCCGTCGACCCTAGGGGGCGGCGCGGACAGCTTCGCGGCCGCCTCAGCCCTCAGACGTCGTACGTCGCACCGGGGAACGCGACGTCGATCGGGCCGGGGAAGGCCGGTGCGGCCTCGGCGAGGGCGCGCGCACCGTCGTACCAGGGAGGAATGTGGGTCAGCACAAGACGGGCCACAGCTGCCTCGGCGGCGTGCTCCCCCGCCTCCTTGCCGGTGAGGTGCAGGCCGGGCGGGTTGTCGCCGCCCTCGACGTTCGAGGCCTCGCACAGCAGCACATCTGCCCCGCGCGCGAGTGACACCAGGCCGCCGGACACACCCGTGTCCCCGCTGTAGACCAGCGCCCGGCCGTCGTGCTCGACGCGTATCGCGTAGGACTCGACCGGGTGCACCACCCGGGCCACCGTTACCTGCAACGGACCGATGTCGTAGGTCGCTCCGTCCGACCACTCGTGGAACTCGAACTCGCCCTGCATGCCCTCGGGCCCGCCGACGCCGTAGGCCTCGGCCATCCGGGTCGCCACGCCCGTCGACCCGTAGACGGGGATGCGCGGCCGTGCGCCGTCGGGGTGGTAGCGCCGCGCGACGTAGAAGCTGGCCAGGTCGAAGCAGTGGTCGGCGTGCAGGTGAGTGATGAGCACGGCGTCGATGTCGTAGATGCTGGTGTAGCGAGCGAGGGAGCCCAGGGCACCGTTGCCAAGGTCGAGCAGCACCCGGTGGCCGTCGGCCTCGACGAGGTAGCACGAGGCGGGCCCGTCGGGGCCCGGAAACGACCCGGAGCACCCGACCACCGTCAGCCGCACGGGGCGACCCGGCGCAGTCGTGGGCTCATGCGACGCCCGCTGCCTCGACCGTCTCGACGCCACCGACCTCGGGGCCGAGGAAGCGATGGCTCAGGGCGCGGAACTCCTGCGGGTCACCGGTCGTGAGGAAACGATGCTGCGGCCCGGGCAGGTCACGAGCTCGCTCGATGTCGCCGGCGACGAGCGTGCGGTAGACGTCCTTGGCCGTCTCCTCGGCGCTGGACACCAGCGTCACGCTGTCACCCATCACGTAGGACACCACGCCGGTCAGCAGCGGGTAGTGCGTACAGCCCAGGATCAGCGTGTCGACGCCGGCGGCCGCGACCGGGTCGAGGTAGTCATGGGCCGCCGCGAGCAGGTCCGGGCCGCCGGTGACCCCGCGCTCGACGAACTCCACGAACCGCGGGCAGGCCTGGGTGGTCACCCGGATGTCGGGAGCTGCGGCGAAGGCGTCCTCATAGGCCCGGCTGGTCTTGGTCGCCTTGGTCGAGATCACGCCGACATGCGCGTTGCGGGTGGCTGCGACAGCGCGGCGCACGGCGGGGCGGATCACCTCGACGACCGGTACGGCGTACCGCTCGCGTGCGTCGTGCAAGACTGCCGCGCTGGCGCTGTTGCAGGCGATGACGAGCAGCTTGACTCCCTGGTCGACCAGGTGGTCGAGGCACTCGAGCGCGAACTGGCGCACCTCGGCGATGGGCCGCGGGCCGTAGGGCTGCCGCGCCGTGTCGCCGTAGTAGAGGACCGGCTCGTGCGGCAGCTGGTCGAGCACGGCACGCGCGACGGTCAGGCCCCCGAAGCCGGAGTCGAAGATGCCGATGGGAGCGTCTGCCACGACGCAAGAGCGTACGTCGTCGGGCCGACGGAACCCGCTGACGCGCCGCGTCGCGGGCGGCCCGAGTCGCGTCGTCGAGGCCGAAGTTCTCCGGCGGGGGATGTGGGCGCGGCCCCTGACGGGGTAGAGCATGCTCATGTTCGCCATCACCTTGCGCGAGGCCGCAGCCGCCCATGACAACTTCCGCACCGTGCTCAACACCAACGGGCACACCCAGATCGTGACCATGACGCTCCAGCCGGGAGAGGACATCGGCGCCGAGGTCCACGAGCACAACGACCAGGTGCTGATCTTCACCGACGGCACGGCGCGAGCGGAGGTCGGTGGCGACACGCAGGAGGTCACGGCGGGCGACCTGGTCGTCGTACCGGCCGGGACAGAGCACAACTTCACGAACGTCGGTGACGGAAAGCTGCGGCTGCTGACGATCTACGCACCTCCGGACCACGCCCCCGACACCGTGCACCGCACCAAGGCGGAGGCGCAGGCAGCGGAGGAGGCTGGCATCGACCAGCCGCCGCCCGAGCACGACTGACCTGCAGACCGGCAAGATCGACCGCCGAACACACAGAAGGGCGCCGCCGGGCCGCGAGACGGCCGGGTGGGCGCCCTTCTGTGTGCAGCTCGGTCGATCTTGGGGGACAGGGGTCGGGGACGGGTCAGGCCCAGAGCTGGCCCTCGAGGTGGCCTTCCGCCTCATCCAGGGTGCCGGCGTAGGCGCCGGTCGAGAGGTACTTCCAGCCTGCGTCGCAGACCACGAACGCAACATCCGCTCGGGCGCCGGACTTCGCCACCCGGGCGGCCACCCCGAGCGCCGCGTGCAGGATCGCCCCGGTCGAGATGCCCACGAACATGCCCTCCTCGTCGAGCAGCTCACGGACCCGCCGTACGGCGTCGCGCGGCCCGACCGCGAACCGCGAGGTCAGCACCGACTCGTCGTACAGCTCGGGGACGAAGCCCTCGTCGAGGTTGCGCAGGCCGTAGACCAGCTCGCCGTAGCGCGGCTCGGCCGCGACGACCTCGATGTCCGGCACCCGCTCGCGCAGGAACCGCCCGACCCCCATCAGCGTCCCGGTGGTGCCGAGGCCGGCCACGAAGTGGGTGATCGACGGCAGGTCCTCCAGGATCTCCGGACCGGTCGTCGCGTAGTGCGACTCGGCATTGGCCGGGTTGCCGTACTGGTAGAGCATCACCCAGTCGGGATGCTCCTCGGCCAGCTGCTTGGCCACCCGCACCGCCTCGTTGGAGCCGCCGGCCGCCGGCGACGACACGATCTCGGCACTCCACATCTCGAGCAGCTGACGTCGCTCGATCGACGTGTTCTCGGGCATCACGCACACCAGGCGGTAGCCCTTGAGCCGTGCCACCATCGCCAGCGAGATGCCGGTGTTACCCGACGTCGGCTCCAGGATCGTGCAGCCCGGCCGCAGCAGACCGGCCTTCTCCGCCTGCTCGACCATCCACAGCGCCGGCCGGTCCTTGATCGAACCGGTCGGGTTGCGGTCCTCCATCTTCGCCCAGAGACGCACGTCCGGGGACGGCGACAGCCGCGGCAGCCCGATCAGCGGTGTCCGGCCGACCGAATCGAGGAGCGAGTCGTAGCGCATGGGTCTCTCGCCGTACGACGACGCGGGCTCAGGCCCGGGCCGTGGCACCAGGCGCGCCGCCGGCCACCGCAGGCAGGACGGTCACGTTGTCACCGTCGGAGAGGGAGGTCTCCAGGCCGCCGAGGAAGCGCACGTCCTCGTCATTGAGGTAGACGTTGACGAAGCGGCGCAGGCCCTTCTCGTCGACCAGCCGGTCGCGCAGACCGGGGTGCCGGCTCTCGAGGTCGTCGATGAGCTCGACGAGGGTCGCGCCCGAGCCGGCCACCGCCTTCTCGCCGCCGGTGTACTGACGCAGGATCGTCGGGATGCGTACCTCGACGCTCATCGCTGTGGTGCCTCTCGTTCGGTGGATGTGTCAACGGCCTGCAACGTCGGGAGGACGCGTACCTCTTCCTCGGTGACCGCGCCGTCCACGATCCGGTACGAGCGGAGGTCCGTGGTGTCCGGCTCACGGGTCGAGACGAGGACGTAGTGGGCCCCGGGCTCCATCGCGAGCGAGATGTCGGTGCGGGACGGGTAGGCCTCGGTCGCCGTGTGCGAGTGGTAGATCACCACCGGCTCCTCGTCGCGGTCGTCCAGCTCGCGGTAGAGCCGGAGCAGGTCCTGGGAGTCGAACTCGTAGAACGTGGGCGATCGGGCAGCGTTGAGCATGGGGATGAACCGCTGCGGCCGGTCGGACCCCGCGGGGCCGGCCACGACCCCGCACGCCTCGTCCGGGTGGTCCCGGCGGGCGTGGGCGACGATCGCGTCGACGATCTCCTGGTCGATCTGCAGCACCTTGCCAGCCTACGGGCCGGCTGATGGGCTCAGAACCAGAGGCGGGAGCCCACCCCGGGGATGGCCTGGATCTGGGCCGCCTGGAGGAGCTTGGCTGCGGCCTGCTGCCCGTTCTCTCCGGACCGGGCCATCCGAGCCGCGATCAGCCCCGCGACGACCGGCGTGGAGAACGAGGTGCCGCTCCACTCGCACATGCCGTCGGTGAAGGTACGGACATCGGACGGGTCGACGACGGTGCGGTACTGCCCGGTCGCATAGGCGTTGACGAGGTTCTCCCCCGGCGCGTAGCAGTCCACCCAGCCACCGAAGTTGCTGAAGTCGGCACGGTCACGGCCGGTCGCGTCGAGCGCCCCCACCGAGACAGCCCAGGGAAAGGCCGCGGGCCAGAACGGCGTGCGGGTCGCGTCGTTGCCCGCGGCCGCGACCAGGACAACACCCTTGTGGTGCTTGAGCCGGTTCTCGAAGAACTCGACGAACGCCTTGGGCGGGATGTTCAGCCGCGTGTACGTTCCCGCGGAGAAGCTGATGATGTCGGGGCTCTTCGCCAGCGCCTCGTCCAGCTGCTTGATGAGCGCGGCCTCGTCGACGACGCCGGCCTGGTCGATGACCTGCTCGACGGTCACCTCCGAGCCGGGCGCGATGCAGCGGATGACCCCGGCGATGAACGTCCCGTGCCCGGCGTACGGGTCGATGAAGCCGTCCGGCGCGGGCCAGGAGTCCGGGTCCTCGATGTCCCCGGCGTCAGCGATGACCCCGTTGAGCCAGGGCTTGTTCCAGCCATCGGAGAGAAACCCGGTGTCGACGACGGCGACGCGCACACCCTTGCCCTCCTTGACCGGCGCAACGGCCGGCCACGGCTCGAGGGTGGCGGGAACAGCGGGCTCGGATGCCGGGCAGAGCCCCGTCTTGTCACAGACCGACAGAACGTGGTTGGGAGTCACGACACCCGGACCCAGCAGGGCATCGAGCCGGTCGAGCGGGCCGTCGATGTCCGTCCCGCGACCGCGCAGCAGCGACACACCCTCCGTGAGGCTGTCCACCACCTCGATGTCCGAGTCGTCCGCCCTCAGCCCGGCCAAGGCGCGTTCGAGGTCGCGGTCGGCAACCAGGAACTCGCCCTTGCGGTAGAGGTAGTCGAAGCTGCCGCGCTCCCGCCAGTTGCCCGGGGAGACGGCGACATCCGGATGGCTGTCCAGCACCAGCTTGAGCTCTGCTTCGAGCCTCTTCTGCGTGCTGCTCTGACCATTCCCGTCCGCCATGGGGTCCCTCTCGCTCAAAGCCGCTGCGCTGGCCAGGTGGATCCCTACTATCGGGTCGTGGCCACTCGCACACTAGAGGCTCCGGCCCGTCCGCTTGATGCACGTGAGGGCCAGGAGTTGCTCCGTCTCGCGATGTCCCAGCCGCGGGCCGCCATCGAGCAGTGCACAGGGATTGTGGCGAGGCACCCCGACGACCTGAGTGCGTCGTACGCCCTGCAGGCCATGGGCGTCGCGCATCGGGAGCTCGGCGACGGGACCGGCGCCCTGCGCCTTGTCCGGCGTTCTCTCGCCGCGTCGCGACGGACCGGTCAGCCCGAGCGGGTGTCGGACGTGGAAGCCACGTTGGGCTCGACGCTGGCGTTGGCAGGGCGGGTCCGCGAGGCGCTGTCGCACCTGGACACCGCAGTCGCCTCGGCGAAGGGGGTCCACGCCGCGCGGATCCTGGTGCGCCGCGGTGGCGTGCTGCACATCCTCGGCCGCGACGGCGAGGCACTCGAGGACCTGCGCGCCGCCCTTCCATCCCTCCGCGCGGCCGGCGACCGGGTCTACGAGGCCCGCGCGCTCAACTCGCGGGCGATCGTCTACGACTCCCTCGGCATGCACACGAGAGCCGACCGTGACCTCGCCCGCAGCGAACGGATGATGCGGGAGGACGGTCAGCGCCTCGAGTCGGCGTTCGCGCGGCACAACAGAGGCCAGCTGGCGTACCGATCCGGCGACCTCCCGTCGGCGCTGCGCCACTTCGACGCAGCAGAGCTCATCTACGCCGACGTCGGCGAACGCGATGCGGACCTGGAGCTGCAACGCTGCCGGGTGCTGCTGGCGTCGGGCATGCCCGACGATGCCCGACAGCATGCCGAGGCAGCCGTCGCGATCCTCGCCGGCAACACCGCCTATGCCAACAGCCGGGCCGAGGCGCTCCTGGTCGCCGCCAGCGCCGGGCTGGCCGCAGGCGAGATCGCGCAGGCACGGGCCGACGCGCAGGCCGCCGCTCGGATGTTCCGCGCCCATCAGCGCGAGCGATGGATGCTCAGGGCGCGACGCACCGAGTTGACTGCGCGTTGGATGGCCGGGCACACCACACCGGCGACGTTGCGCCTGGCCTGTCAGGTGGCTGACCGGCTGGAGGCCTTGAGGGACCAGGAGGCGACCGACGCACACCTGCTCGCCGGACGGATGGCAATGCGGCTCGGCCGACGCAAGGCGGCCGACGAGCACCTCGAGGCCGCTGCCCGCGCCCGAGGACGCGGACCCGCGATCGGCCGGGCCATCGGCTGGCTGGCCAGGGCACTGCAGGCGGACATGGCCGCAGATGCTCGCGGGATGCTGGCGGCCTGCCGCCGAGGGTTGGACCTGCTCGACGAGCACCGGCTGACACTGGGGGCGACGGAGATGCGGGCCCGGGCGACCGTGCACGGCGCCGAGCTCGCGTCGCTCGCCACCCGGCACGCCGCCCGTACCGGGGACGCGAAGCAGCTGCTCCGGTGGAGCGAGCGGTGGCGCGCGACCGCCCTGACCGCCGCACCGGTCCGACCGCCCGACGACGACGCACTGGCCCTGGACCTGTCGGCCCTCCGACGTACGACGCGGCGCATCGCAGACGCCCGTGCCGACGGCGAGCCGACGGCAGCCCTGGAGCGCGAACAGGCGCGCCAGGAAGCCGCCGTACGAAGCCGCATGCTGCGCATCAGCGGCACCGGGCGGGCCACCTCCGAGCAGTTCGAGCACGCCCGGCTTGTCGAGGCACTCGACGCCCTTGGCAACGCGACGTTGGTCGAGCTCGTGGACGTCGACGACCTCCTGCACGTCGTCACGGTCGGTCGCGCCGGCACCCGGATGCACGTCGTCGGCCCGACCGAGACCGCGATGTCCGAGCTCGAGTTCGCGCGGTTCGGTCTGCGTCGGGTCGCCGAGGCTGCCAGCGAGACCTTGGTCCGGGCGGCGGCCGGCTCGCTGCCCGGCGCGGCCGGCGCGCTCGAGCGAGCGCTGCTGGGACCGGCCGTCGATGCCCTCGGTGACGGGCCCGTCGTGATCGTCCCGTCCGGGCGGCTGCACGCCGTCCCGTGGTCGCTGCTGCCCTCGTTGTGCCACCGCGAGGTCGGCGTCGCCCCCTCGGCCACGAGCTGGTTGCGGGCCAGGGCGACACCTGCCCCGCCCAACAACCGCGTCGCACTCGTCGTCGGTCCGGGCCTGGCAACCGACGGGGCCGAGGTGGAGAAGGTTGCCTCCTTCCACCAGCAGGCCACCCTGCTGACCGGCAACGAGGCCACCGCCAACGAGGTGCTGGCGGCGCTCGACGGGGCGGCGCTCGCCCACGTGGCCGCGCACGGCACGTTCCGCGCCGACAACCCGCTGTTCAGCTGCCTGCGGATGGCGGACGGACCGCTCACCGTGCACGACCTCGAGCGGCTCAAGGCGCCGCCCTACCGGCTCGTGCTGTCCAGCTGCGACTCGGGCCTCGCTACGGCCGCCGGTGCCGACGAGCTGCTCGGCCTGTCGAGCGCGCTGATCGGGATGGGCAGCGCCGGGCTGCTCGCGAGCGTGGTCATCGTCAACGACGCGGCGACGGTGACCCTCATGGTGGCGGTGCACGAGCGGCTGCTCCAGGGCGCGTCGCTCGCGGCCGCGCTGCACCAGGCCCGGATGTCACTGGGCGACGACGACCCGGTGCTGGCCGTGACCGGTCAGTCGTTCATCGCCCTCGGCGGCGCCTGAGCCGCCGGCTACGTCAGGCTGCGGACGAGCATGTCCTGCAGGTAGGTGAGCCGGTCGTAGACCCAGAAGAGGGTCAGCCGTGGGTCACCGTCGGTGATGCTCTCGACCATCCCCTCCCAGTCGTCGCTGATCCCCAGCCGGTCGCCCAGCACCAGCCGCATGTCGTTGAGCGTGCCCAGCCAGGCCAGTGCCTCGTCCTCGGTGAGCAGCCGTCGCTCCCCGCCCTCGCCCAGCGTCGCCAGCGCGGTTCGGGCTGCGGTGCGCTTGGCCTCACGGAGCCCGGGCTCGGTGTAACGGCGGAAGTCCGCGGAGGCCTCGGGGTCGTCGGTGTAGCCGTTGGGGAACAGCCGGGCCAGGGCCGTGTCCTCGGGCGCCGCCGTCGTCGTACCGATGCCGAGCGCGGCTGCCAGCGGGTCGTCGTCGGGTGACTCGGAGGGTCCGAGCAGCTCGAGTGTCTCGGTCAGCACGTGCCGCAGGATGCGCGCCTCGGCCGCGTCGAGCTTCATCGTCACCCCACCGTGCCGTGACCGCTTGAACTCCGATGCCACCTCAGGCCTCTCGTCCTCACTCATCGTGCTGCATCGTCGCCCAGAGCCCGTAGCCGTGCATCGCCTCGACGTCGCGTTCCATCTCCTCGCGCGTCCCGTTGGACACGACGGCCTTGCCCTTGTGATGCACGTCCAGCATCAGTGCGTTCGCCTTCTCGCTCGAGTACTTGAAGTGCTTCTGCAGCACGAAGGCCACATAGGACATCAGGTTCACCGGGTCGTTCCAGACGATGGTCACCCACGGCTTGTCGGGGACGACGACATCCTCGACGACCGGCTCGTCGACCTCCGCGGGCGCAACCGACATGGCTACCAATCTAGGCTGACCCCCGTGACGAGTGCGTCCCCCATCGCCGGCAACCCCGAGAACAGCCCGGCGGGCCCTGCCCTGTTCACCGACCACTACGAGCTGACGATGCTGCGCGCGGCTCTGCGTGACGGCACGGCGGACCGCCGATGCTCGTTCGAGCTGTTCTCGCGGCGCCTGCCCGAGGGCCGGCGCTACGGGGTGGTTGCGGGCACCGGCCGCCTGCTGGAGGCGATCACGAGCTTCCGGTACGACGAGCAGGAGCTGGCCTTCCTCGTCGAATCGGAGGTGATCGACGAGCCGACGCGCGACTGGCTCGCGGCCTACCGTTTCACCGGGGACGTCAGCGGTTACGCCGAGGGTGAGCTCTACTTCCCGGGCTCGCCGATCCTGACCGTGGACGCGACCTTCGCACAGGGCGTGGTGCTCGAGACACTCGCCTTGTCGATCCTCAACCACGACGCGGCCGTGGCATCGGCCGCGGCGCGCATGGTGGTCGCCGCCGGCGACCGGCCGTGCATCGAGATGGGCTCCCGGCGCACGCACGAGGAGGCGGCCGTGGCGGCGGCGCGCGCGGCTTACCTGTCGGGGTTCTCGGCGACCTCCAACCTCGCGGCCGGTTTCCAGTACGGCGTACCCACGGCCGGGACGGCGGCCCACGCCTACACGCTCCTGCACGACAAGGAGGCTGACGCCTTCCGCTCGCAGGTCGAAGCCCTCGGGCTGGACACGACCCTGCTGGTCGACACCTATGACATTGCGGCCGGCATCCGGACCGCGATCGAGGTCGCGGGCCCGGAGCTCGGAGCGATCCGCATCGACTCCGGTGACCTGGCCGTGCTCGCCCACCAGTCGCGCGCGCTGCTCGACGAGCTTGGGGCGCACAAGACGCGCATCGTGCTGTCCGGCGACCTGGACGAGTTCGGGCTGGCGGCTCTCGCCGGCGCCCCGGTCGACGCCTACGGCGTCGGCACATCGGTGGTGACCGGCTCGGGCGCGCCGACGGCCGGCTTCGTCTACAAGCTGGTGGAGGTGGAGGGCCGTCCGGTGGCGAAGCGGTCGGAGGACAAGATGACCCACGGCGGTCGCAAGACGGCGGTACGACGCCACCGCCCGACGGGCACCGCGGTAGAAGAGGTGCTCCGTTCGCAGCGCGCCCCGTCGAGCCGTGACGGTGACCGCCCGCTGCAGGTCCCCTTCGTGCGCGGAGGGGAGCTGGCGGCGGACCCCCCGTCGCTCACCGGGTCGCGCGACCATCTGCGCGAAGTGCTCACGACGCTTCCGTGGGAGGGCCTGAAGCTCTCGCGTGGTGAACCTGCGATCCCGACGATCTACGAGGAGTCCCGATGACCGACGCCCCGAGCGCCGGTGCGGCGGCCGCACACGTACCTGCCGAGAACCATGCCGTGGCCGGTCCCTACGACAAGCAGGCAGCACTGATCGTCGTCGACATGCAGAACGACTTCGCCGACCCCGAGGGCGGCCTGTACGTCTCCGGCGGCGAGCAGATCCTTACTGCCGTCAACATCGAGGTCACCGCGGCCCAGAACGGCCGGGCGACCGTCGTCTACACCCAGGACTGGCACCCGGAGTCGACGCCGCACTTCCAGAAGGACGGTGGCATCTGGCCCGTGCACTGCGTCGCAGGGACATGGGGCGGTGACCTGCACCCGGAGCTTCTCGTGCACGGACCCGTCGTACGCAAGGGCACCTCGGGTGAGGACGGCTACTCGGGCTTCTCCGTGCGCGACCCCGTGACGGGGGTGGGTGGACCGACACAGCTGCACTCGCTGCTGCCCCCCGATGTCCAACGGCTCGTCATCATCGGGCTGGCCGGCGACTACTGCGTGAAGGAGACGGCGCTGGACGGCCTGCGGCTCGGTTACTCCGTCCAGATGCCGCTGGCGTTGACGCGGTTCGTCAATCTCCAACCCGGTGACGACCAGCGCACCATCGACGAGCTGCGCGAGGCAGGCGTCGCCGTCGCCTGAGTGCGGCGGCACGGTGGTTGCGACTTCACCGACTCGTAGGCAAGACGATACGGACCCCCCGGTCACCGAAGCTCGCCGAGCGCGCGCGTGCCTATGGTGAGGTGTGGGTTGCGCACGCGGACAACGGGCTGCCGCCTGGGCTGTCCTGGTGACCGTGCTCGCGGGCTGCGCTGATGCGTCCGAGCCGCGACGCGCGCGCTCGACCACGCCGGCCAGCGCATCGACCGCTGCGCCGACCATGTCCGTTCAACCCTCCGCGTCGCCGCCTCGCCGGAAGCCGGCCGCGGCAGACGTGACCCACGTTCCCGCGCCCGCGCGACCAGCGAGCTTCTGGCTGAGCATCCCGGCGATCGGGCTGGACCGGCTGCGGGTGGTGGCCTACCGCGGTACCGCCGACGACCGTCCGGGCACCCGGATCCAGGACCGCGGCCTGGCCGGCACACCGCGCGGACCGCGAGGCGGGGTCGGCCCCGGTGAGGTCGGCAACTTGGTGATCACCGGGCACCGGACCACGGCCGGCCGGCCGTTCGGCCGCCTGCCCTCGTTGCGCGTCGGCGAGCACGTCCTCGTGATGTCCGCCCGGCAGGTCTATGACTACCGGATCACCCGCACCATGAACATCTCGTTCCGGTCCAAGCACGGCCGGGCACGCCAGTCGGCGCCCGTGCCCGGCCGTCTCGGGGTTGCGGCGTACCGGCCGATGATCACGCTGTCGACCTGCGCGACGCCCGAGGACCACGCAGTCGGCAACTACTGGTCGGACGCTCTGGGCAACCCGGAGCACCGGATCGACAAGGTCGGGGTCCTGGTCGACGTGCGGCCGCGCGAGGGCTGAGGACTCACGGAAACCAGGACCGACCCGATCGACAGGGCCGCCACAGATTTCAGGGTTTTCGATGCCCTTGATGCTGGCCCTGCAGCACCGAGCGCTACGGCAGCTGCCGTGCTCACGTCGCCGGATCGCGCCGGAAGGTCATGTCCGATAGCCGCTAGTAACTCTCGGCGGGACCGGGCAGAGTGGTTTCCATGCTCGACCACGACACCTGCTACCGCGCCGTCAGCAGCCGCGACGGCCGGTTCGACGGGTGGTTCTACACCGCGGTGACGAGCACCGGCATCTACTGCCGGCCATCGTGCCCCGCGATGACCCCCAAGCGCCGCAACGTGCGCTTCTACCCCAGCGCCGCAGCGGCCCAGGGAGCCGGGTTCCGCGCCTGCCGACGTTGCCGCCCGGACGCCAGTCCCGGCTCTCCCGAGTGGAACGTGCGGGCAGATGTGGTCGGCCGCGCCATGCGGTTGATCGCGGACGGCCTCGTCGACCGGGAGGGGGTCACGGGGCTGGCCGCCAGGCTGGGCTACAGCGAGCGACAGCTGCACCGGCTGCTGGTCCACGAGGTCGGCGCCGGCGCACAGGCGCTGGCCCGGGCGCAGCGGGCGCACACCGCCCGGGTGCTGGTCGAGACGACCGAGCTGCCCCTCGCGGAGATCGCGTTCGCCGCCGGCTTCGCCAGCATCCGGCAGTTCAACGACACGGTGCGGCTGGTCTTCGCCACGACTCCCAGCACCCTGCGGGCTGCGGCGGTGGCGCGCGGCGGCATGGGTACCCCGGGCACGCTGACCCTGCGGCTGCCGGTGCGCCCGCCCTTCGACGGCCGCGGGCTGCTGCGACTGCTGGCCACGAAGTCGGTCCCTGGCGTCGAGCACGTCGACGAGACGTCCTACCACCGCGCCCTCGACCTGCCCCACGGCGAAGGTGTGGTGACCCTGACGCCGCGCGAGGACCACGTCGGCTGTGTCCTGCGGGTGAACGACCCGCGCGACGTCGTGCCGGCGGTCGCCCGCTGCCGCCGGTTGCTCGACCTGGACGCCGACGCCGCAGCCATCGACGAGCAGCTGGGCGCCGACCCGTTGCTGAAGCCTCTCGTGACGGCGTGGCCCGGCGTCCGCGTCGTCGGTGCCGTCGACGGTGGTGCCGAGATGGCGATCCGCGCCGTCATCGGACAGCAGGTCTCGGTCGCCGGGGCGCGCACGGTCGCCGCACGCCTCGCGAGCGTCCACGGCAAGCCGTTGACCAGCCCCGACGCGCACATAACCCGACACTTTCCGAGCGCCGAAGCGCTGGCCGAGGCCGATCCCGAGAGCCTGCCGATGCCGAGGAGCCGCGGCCGGGCGCTGGTGACCGTCTGCGCCGCGATCGCGGAGGGCCGGATCGACCTCGACGCCGGTGCCGACCGCGAGGAGGCGACGAGGGCACTGCTCGCCCTGCCAGGGATCGGTCCCTGGACCGCCGACTACGTCCGGCTGCGAGCCCTCGGCGACCCCGACGTCATGCTGGCCAGCGACCTCGGCGTGCGCCGCGCCCTGGAGCGACGCGGCCAGCCCGGCGACCCACGCTCGGTTGCTGCCCGTGCTCAGGCCTGGCGGCCGTGGCGCTCCTACGCACTCATGCACCTCTGGCATGTCATCACGGACCGGGAGATCTCGTGACCACCTACTGGACCACCATCCACAGCCCCGTGGGCGAGCTGCTGCTCACCAGCGATGACAGCGCGCTGACCCGACTGCTGTTCTCGCCGTTCACCCTCGACCCGACCTGGTCGACGGAGCGCTCTGCGGTGCTCGACGAGACGGTGACCCAGCTCGCGGCGTACTTCGCCGGCGAGCGCACCGACTTCGACCTGCCGCTCGCGCCGGCCGGCACGCCGTTCCAGCTGCGCGTCTGGGAGGCGCTGCGCGAGATCGCGTACGCCACGACCATCAACTACGGCCAGCTCGCGCTGCGCGTCGGCAACGTCAAGGCGTCGCGCGCCGTCGGACTGGCGAACGGCCGCAACCCGATCTCGATCGTGGTGCCGTGCCACCGGGTGATCGGCGCCAACGGGTCGCTGACCGGCTACGGCGGCGGCCTCGACCGCAAGCGCACGCTGCTCGACCTGGAACGCCGCACTGCCGGCGTCATCGATCCGGCCGACGACCAACTGACCCTCCTCTGAGCGTGCTCCGAGCTCGACCGACCCCCATGTGCTGACACCGGATGCCTGATCGGCCACCGTGATGGCCCATCAGGCGTTCGTCCGACCGATCTGGTCGCGGCCGCTGGTGGAGGAGAGCCGACTACGAAGTCCTGTGTGCTCGCGGGAAGTACCGTGTGCTCGTGACCCCCGCCGAACCCGCCCTGCTGCGCCGGATCCGCGACTCGGTGATCGGTGACGACCAGGTCATGCACGGTCCCTACGGGCCGCGACGGGTGACCTACGCCGACTACACGGCGAGCGGCCGGTCGCTGACCTTTCTCGAGGACTTCATCCGCGAGGAGGTGCTGCCGCGCTACGCCAACACGCACACCGAGTCCAGCGGAACCGGCCTGCAGACGACACGGCTGCGCGAGGATGCGCGGCGCATCATCCGGGACGGCGTCGGCGGCGACGACGAGACGGTGGTGATCTTCTGCGGGTCAGGGTCCACGGCCGCCATCGACAAGATGATCGGGCTGCTCAACCTGCGGATCCCCGCCGACCTCGATGACCGGTACGCCTTGTCGTCGCACATCCCGGCGGCGGAACGGCCGGTCGTGTTCATCGGGCCCTTCGAGCACCACTCCAACGAGCTGCCCTGGCGTGAGTCCATCTGCGATGTCGTCACGATCCCCGAGAACCGCAACGGCTGCATCGACCTCGACGCGCTCGAGCAACAGCTCGTCGCCTACGCCGACCGGCCGCTGCTCATCGGGTCCTTCTCCGCCGCCTCGAACGTGACCGGCATCGT
>JAVEDJ010000373.1 GCA_030841025.1 Actinomycetota bacterium | reverse complement strand
TCGGGCTTGCGGCCGGGCTGGATCGCCCAGGCGAGGTGGACCACGGCGTCGACGCCCGCGAGGAACTCCGGCAGCACGTCCTCGCTGGAGACCTCGCCGAGGTCGGTCAGGTACCAGCGCACGCCGGCGTACGGCGCGATGTCGGGCGGCTGCCGCCGCGCCAGCCCGCGGACCTCCGCGGTCCCGCGGCCCGGTGCGGTGAGCCGCCGCAGCAGCGCGGTGCCGAGGTTGCCGCTGGCTCCGGTGACGGCGATTCGGGTCGGCGGGCTCATCGCTCCGGCTCGCTCTCATGCCCGGGCCGACCGGGTGTACGGCGACGCTGCTTGAGCTCCGCCTCCGCGACGTGACGCCGGCCGGCGACCAGCCGCTCACGAGCCCTCCGCTCCATGTCTTTCAATGCCGCGTAGTAGCCGTCGTCGTACTCCTCGACGACCTGGAACGTCCACCGTCCGGCCAGCACGTTGCGACCGATGAGGTCGCGCTCGACCTCGTCGGCGAGGTCGCTCTCTCCCGCATCACGCAGCAGCCGTACCGCGTCGTCGAGCTTGAAGTCAGCCTTGCCGGTGAGCCGGTGCAGGGCATACAGGTGGCCGCGCAGCTCCTCCACCACCTCGAGCGTCTCGCTGAGTACGCCGGCGGCAGCCACCGCGGCGTCGGTCGTGCCCGGCGGGCGCCGGTCGAGGTCGTCGGACACTGCGAGACCTCCGTACGTGCGAGGGCGGCGATGTTGCGACGACCCTGCCCCGGCAGGTGCCGGAGAAACGCAGAGCCGGCTCGCGTGAGTGGGCCGAGCTCAGGCGTGCTCGGCGCGCATGGTGCAGGTGAAGCACAGGTCCTCGACCTGGACGGGGCCGCCCGGCCATTCCAGGCCGGGCCAGACGACAAGCCGCTCCAGGCGGATGCCGCACACCGTCAGCTCATAGCCCGGGCGGTACGCATGCCGCCCGCCAGCGGGCACCTGGTGCCGCCCGTGCTCGGGCTCCCCGGGTCCTGGTGGTGTCTCGACCTCGCGGGACTCTTCGGACGCAAGGCGAAGATCCACAAAGAGAGTCCTCCCCGGAACCGCGGGCACTAGTCCTCGGCGGCTTCGGCCAGCCCGTCAGGGGCGCCAGTCCTCGCGGTAGTCAGGATGTCCGGCGTACACCGCGGCCAGCAGCCGGCAAATGTAGAGCCATCGCTCCAGGTTGGCGCTCTTGAGGTCCGCGGCGGCGTTCGGGTCCTCGAGGTCGGCACGGTACCGAGCGACCATCTGCCTCTTCGTCTCCACATCGCGCAGCACCCGTGCCGGGTCGTGTCGGGCGATATGCGCGGCCTGCTCGAGGGTGGGGTGTGCCCGGTCTGCCTCGATGACGTAGACGCCGGTGGCGTCCTTGACGTCCCGGTAGTCGTAGTAGGCGTGCCACTCCGGCGACTGCTCGATCGCCGCAGTCGCCGTGAGCGCATCCTCGGCGAGGCGAGCGTCAAGGAACTCCAGGATCGTCATCTGCCGGCCCGTCCTACGACTGTGCGACCACGGCCACTCGCCACCAGCCCGCTCTCGTGCGCGTCACGGCTCAGCTGGCCCGTCATGGATTCCTGCCACGATCGTCTGGGCGATGTCACGGAGCTTGCGGTTGCTGCGCTGGGAGGCATGGCTGAGGATCGTGAATGCTTCGTCCGGGGTGCAGTGCCGTTGCGTCATGATGATGCCCTTGGCCATGTCGATGACAGCCCGGGACTCCATGGCCTCACGCATCTGGGCCGCAAGCGTGGTGGCCGTCGCAAACGCGTCCGCGTTCGCAACGGCCACGGCGATGTAGGAGGCGATGTGCTCCGCGGTCTCGACCTCGGCCTTGTTGAACACGTCGGGTCGTCCGGAGTAGGTGTTCAGCGCACCGATCGTGGCGCCCTGGAACGGAAGAGGCACCGACAGGGAGCTCAGCACACCGCGCTGCACGACCTCGGCGGCGTAGTCGGGCCACCGCTCTTCCTTGCGCATGTCTTCGACGAGCATCAGCAGGCCGGTCCGACCGGCATCCATACAGGGGCCGTAGCCTCGCTGGTACTGCATCTCGTCGGCGTCCAGGGCCATCTGGCCAACATGAGCGGCGGTGAACGGCTTCTCACCGCGGATCAGGGTGATGGAGCACGCTTCGGTGCCAGGGATCGCGTGCTGGGCAAGCTCGGTGATCTCCTGGAGGACGTCAGCCAGCTCGCGGCGAGCCAGCGCGAGCGTCGCCAGAGCCTTGACCAAGTCGTCCACGGCAGTCCCCTTCCCCCACGCCGACCAGCTCACGCCGTCGGTCTGACCGCCGTTCCGTTTGCGCAGTGTGCGGCCGGGGCTGATCGGGGCACTCAGGTTAGCCACCGGACTCCCGGATCGCCAGCACCTGTCCGGCGTAGCCGCCGGACAGGTGCTGGCATGCTCCAGGAGCCTGGCCGCGCTGCTGGACCGAGCAGGATGCCCGCTGCCGACGAGACGGCGGGCTACTCCACCTGGCGGCACAAAAAGACCGAGTGCCTTCGGGACGCTCATGGAAAATGCCCCGACGGCAATGACCCTTAGGGTCCGCCAAAGTCTGGGGCACTCTTAGTCAAACAGGCCTCCTGCCGGCTGTCCAGCGCTTGTCAGCAACGGCACCACCGCACTCAGCCCGCGCGGGCTGAGTGCGGTGGTCTGGGGAGGCGGCAGGAGGTAGACGGCGAGCCCGGCCGTGACAGCGCCGCCATCGGTCAGGGGGTTGTCGCCCACCATCAAGGTCTCTGCCGGATTGGCACCGAGCTGCTCGCAGGCACTCCGGAACGTCGTCGCGTCCGGCTTGCAGACGCCGAACTCGAAGGACATCTGCAGTACGTCGATCCAGGGCGTGATGGACAAGGCGTCCAGCACCGGTCGCAGGTCGAATCCGGTGTCGCTCAGGACGCCGATGCGCACGTTCGCGCGCCGAATTGCCTCCAGCGTGGGGACCGTGTCCGGAAAGGCCTCCCAGGAGCTCGGGTTCACGGTCTGGGTGTACAGCTCCTCACTGAGACCAGGGGCCAGATCTTCGCAGCCGGCAGCGGCGTACAGCTCGGTCCATATCTCGCGGTGCCTCCCCAGCGACAGGTCACGGCCCTTGGCCAGCTCCTCCGGCGTGCTGGCGCGGTGCAGCACGGTCTGCCAGACCTTGTCCGCCTCGGCCGGGTCCAGCGTCCCAGCCCCGAGCCGCGCCGCGGCCCGGTGCAGGACGTCGGCGCCACGGCCCGAGAGCCGGATCAGCGTGTCGCCGGCGTCGAAGAGCACGGCTCGGAACTGCGTCACGAGGACCTCTCCCGTACGACGGCGCGCAGCTCGGCAAACAGCAGACCGGCTGTCTCGTCCCAGGTGGGGAAGGACTCGGCACGGTGACCTGCCGCCCCTCCCATGCGCCGGCGTAGCGGCTCGTCCTCGGCAAGTCGTCGCAACGCCGTGACCAGACCGAGCTCGTCGCCCGGGGTGACCGCGAATCCCTCGACGCCGTCCCGTGCCAGGCGCGGCAGGTTGCCCGCGGCCCAGCCCACGACCGGCAGCCCGGCCGCCATCGCCTCGCCGTACACCGTGCCGTATGGCTCGCGCAGGCTGGCGAGCGCGAAGATGTCCGCCGCCCGGTAGAAGCCGGCAGTCTCTTCGATCGTCTTCGGGCCGTGCACCACCACCCGGCCGGTCAGGTCGCCGGCCGCGAGACGGGTCCGGACCCGCGCGGCGTACGCCGGGTCGGGCCGAGAGTCGCCGACCAGGTGCAGGGTCACGAGGTCCTCGGGGAGGCAACCGACCGCCTCCAGGAGCTCGAGGAGGCCCTTGCGTTCCACCCAGTTGCCCACCGACAGCACTGCGGCTCGGCGCCCGCTGCGCAGATCTCCCGATGGCGGGACGGCTGAGCAGGCCACGTCCCGTCCGGGAGGTACCACGCGCAGCAGGTGATCGGGTACACCTTCCGCGCGCATCGCCTCACCGAGGGCGGCGCTGGCGACCAGCAGTCGGGCGGCACCGGCGTAGGCGAGCCGGTCCAGCATCGCCTGCACCCGTGCGCGCCTCGGCCCGTGGTCGATGCCACCCGGTGGCTGGTGCAGGATCGCCACCAGCGGTACGGCGACGCGGCGCGACCGCACCCAGGGGCCGACGAAAGCCGCCGCAATGCTGTCCAGCAGCAGGACATCGGGGGGTGCCGACGTCGCGGCCCTGAGCACAGACGGACCGGACAGAGCGGGCAGCGGGAAGGGGCGGTCCGGCAGGCTGAAGAAGGTCACTCGTGCGTCGTGCGCGGCGGCCAGCTCCGCGATCCTGCGGTGGTAGAGGTACCCGCCGGTCATGGTGTGCGGATTACCGAGGGTCAGCAGGGCAACAGTGAGAGCGTGCGGGTCATCCACGTCGTGCCGACCCAGTTCGGCTCCGACGGACTCTTCGGTGGCGGCGAGCGGTATCCCCTCGAGCTGGCCCGAGCCATGGCCCGAGAGGTCGAGTGCGAGCTGCTGACCTTCGGCCCGAGACCGGGGGCCTGGCGGGAGGCCGGCGGACTGCAGGTCCGGGTGCTGCGCCGGTGGGGCCTGTGGGCCGGGCACCCAGCGCACCCCGTCGCGCCACGGCTGGCCTGGTCGCTCTCGGACGCGGACCTCGTCCACACTCATCACCTCCGCAGTGTCCCCAGCCAGGTGGCCGTAATCACGGCCGCCTTGGCCGGCCAGCACCGGGTGACGACCGACCACGGGCTGGGCGGCGGCGGGTGGAACGGCCTGCTGCCTCGCCTTTTCGAGCGTTTCCTGACCGTGTCCAGGTTCTCCGCACGGCAGCTGCAGGTGCCGGCGGAACGCGTCCGGGTCATCTACGGCGGCGCAGATCCGCAGCGGTTCCGTCCTGACCCGGACGTCACACGGAGTGGGCTGCTCTACCTGGGCCGTATCACCCCGCACAAGGGCATCGACCGGCTGATTCAGGCACTGCCACCGGGTGCGCGGCTGACCGTTGCGGGATCCGGAGGTCACGATCGCGACTGGCCCGAACGCGACTATGCGCAGCTGCTGCGGCAGCTGGCGGCCGGTCACGACGTACATGTCACCGGTCCTGTCGGAGAGGACGACGTGCCGCTGCTGCATCGGCGGGCGGCTGCGTTCGTCCTGCCGACCGTCGAACGCACCTGCTACGGCCGGTCGGTGGCAATCACCGAGCTGCTCGGGCTGTCCGTGCTGGAGGCGATGGCCAGCGGCACACCAGTGGTGGCCAGCCGCACCGGCGGCGTGAGCGAGATTGTCCGGCACGGCGACACCGGTTTTCTCGTGACGCCCGGCGACGTCCTGGAGCTACGGGAACGCCTCGAGCAGCTGCTCGGTGACCCTGCACTGGCACGAAGGATGGGAGACGCCGGTCGCGAGCTCGTGCTGAGCCGCTTCACCTGGACCAGAACGGCAGCGCGCTGCCTCGCGGCCTACGACGAGCTGGCGACGGCGGGCAACGGCGCCTCGTAGCCACCGAAGGCGACCGGGGACTCCCACACGCGGACCGCCAGAGAGCCACCGTCGATCTGGCCGATCTGCGGCGCGAGTCGGCCGTGCACCCACCGCGACAGCAGCTCCACCGTGACGGCATCGCCGCCGAGGTCCTTGCCCACCACGTCATCCAGGTCTGCGCCATCCAGCCTGCTGGCAACGTCCTTCAGGGCCTGCGTCAGGACGTCCAGATCCACGACCATGCCCTGCGCATCGAGGTCGCTCCGTCGCACCACGACGTCGAGCCGGTAGTCGTGACTGTGTCGCTCACCTTCGGGTGGCGGCAGACCAGGCATGACGTGAAAGGCGCGCACTGTCACGGCGGTCCCTGTCTCGAACATGCCGTCATTCATACCGCAGGGCTGCGTGCAGCAATCCCGGTCGGCCACGGTCGATGGCGGCGTAGGCCTCCGCGGCCTGCTCGAACCGGAACTCGTCGGTGGCCAGCTCCCGGAGCGGCAGCTCGCGCATCAGATCGCGGGCATGGGCTCGACGGCGCGGCACGTCCCACTGGTCCTGCAGTCGCCTTGGGATGCTGGAGACCTGGCTGCTCCGCAGCGTCAGCCGACGGCGGTGGAACTCGGCGCCCAGGGGCAGGGGCACCGGCTTCGTGCCGTACCAGGAACCCACGAGCGCAGTGCCCTCGTGAGCGAGCAGCCGCAAGCCGTCGGCCAGAGCCGCGGGTGCTCCGGACAGCTCGACGAGCAGCGGCGTACCGCGTCCTCCGGTGAGCTCGTTGACGCGGTCGGGCAGCTCCGCGGGCGACACCGATGTGATGGCCAGTGAGGCGGCCAGATCTCGGCGCCACTGGTGCGGTTCGGCCGCCAGCACCTTGGCGCCGGCTCTGTGCAGCAGCAGCGCGGTCAGCAGTCCCACCGCACCAAGACCGACGACCACCACGGTGTCTCCAGTCGGTTCCCCGCAGTCCAGAGTGAGTTGCACTGCCGTCTCGACGAGCGGGAAGAGCGTGGACGACCGCGCATCCGCGTCGTCGTACATCACCACGACGTCTGCGTCGGGCACGACGAACCGGTCCTGGTGTGCTTGGAACGCGAACACCAGCGACCCAGCCGGAACCGCGTGCGTGCCGCGCTCCACGCGCCCCGTGCAGCTGTAGCCGTACCGGAACGGGTAGTCGAAACTGCCGGACAGGCCGCCGAGCGTCTCGTCCAACGGCGTCTCGGTGTCGAGCTCGCCGCGGTAGGCCAGCATCTCGGTGCCTGCGCTGATCCCCGAGTAGAGCGTGCGGACCACCAGCTCGCCGGCACGCGGCGGGGGAAGGCTGACCGGCACGAGCTCCACCCGGTGAGGCGCCGTGAATTGCACAGCCCGTGCCATCGTCACACTGCCCCCGCTGCTCGGGTTTGCGGTCGCGTTCACGTGGTACCCCTTGTCGTGGTCTTCTCCCCGGTCGAGCGACACGAACCTGGGTCTGTGCCGCTCGAGGTGGGTGCAGTTTCCCTCCCCACGCCGTACGGCGAGTTCTCGGCCCGAGCGTTCGAAACTCCCGGTGGCCATGTCTACCTCGCGCTGTGCCGAGGAGACCTCACCGATGACGCCCCGGTGTTGACGCGGCTGCACTCCGAGTGCTTGACCGGCGACGCACTTGGTTCCTTGCGCTGCGACTGCGGCGTTCAGCTACGGACTGCGCTTCAGGTGGTGAACGCAGAGGGACGCGGTGTGGTGCTCTACCTCACAGGCCATGAAGGGCGCGGCATCGGCCTCGTGAACAAGCTGCGCGCGTACATGGAGCAGGACCGGGGCGCCGACACCGTGGACGCCAACCTCCGCCTGGGCCTTCCGGCCGACGCCCGGGACTACGCCGCCGCGGGAGCCGTGCTGCAGGCGCTCGGTGTGAGCTCCGTCCGGTTGCTCTCCAACAACCCTGCCAAGATCACCGGTCTTCGCGAGGCGGGCGTGCAGATCGCCGACGTCGTACCGCTGGCGACGGCTCCGCAGACGCGCAACCGCAGGTACCTCGCCACCAAGTCGACCCGTTTCGGGCACCTGCGTCCGACCGGCGCAGCTCTCACACAGGTGCCGTTGCCGGCGACGCCGGTCGACGTCGGTGTGCTGCTGGGGCCGGCCCGGCCCAGAGGTGACCGGCCGTACGTGCTGGTGAAGTATGCGCAGACTCTCGACGGGCGCATCGCCACGTCGACAGGCGACTCGCGATGGATCAGCGGTGAGAGCGAGCGACAGCTGTCACACGCACTGCGCGCTGCCTGCGATGCCGTGCTGGTGGGAGCCGGAACGGCGCGCCACGACGATCCGCAGCTGACGGTGCGTCTGGTGCCGGGCGCATCTCCCATGCGTGTCCTGCTGGACACCCGGCTCAGCGTGCCGCCGACGGCCAAGGTCTTCGCCGAGGGGGCGGCCACGGTCTACACCACCGTCGC
>JAVEDJ010000357.1 GCA_030841025.1 Actinomycetota bacterium | reverse complement strand
TCCACGCACCTGGTCCGCCGTCGACTGGGTGGCGGACGTCGTGCCGCACCTGGCCTATGGGCTCGTCACCGCTCTCACCCACAGCGACGACGACTAGATCGCCGACACTCGGCCGCCCGGCCGCGCGGCCGGAACTGACATCGTGTGGCCATGACGGCCTCGACTGGTGCAGCCTCCAGGAAGCACCTGGGCATCCTCGCCCATAGCACCGAAGGTGCCGCGCTCTGCTTCCGGACGTTCGGGCAGCACGGGTTCCGCGAGCTGGGCCCCCATGACCACCCGGACGTGACCCTCGACTGCATCGCCCTGGCCCGCAGCATGCCGGCCTGGGACTCCGGGGACCTCACCTCGATCCGGGCCACCCTGTCCGAGAGCGTGCAGCGGCTCGCGCGTGCGGGGGCGGACTTCTTCGTGTGCCCCGACAACACCGCCCACGAGGCTCTCGAACAACCGGGACAGGACTTGCCGCTTCCGGGCTTGCACATCGCCGAGGTGGTCGCCGACCGCGCGGCCCGCGACCGCCGCACCCGCGTCGCCGTACTCGGCACCAGATATCTGATGGACGGTCCGGTCTATCCGAGGGCATTCGCCAGCCGTGAGATCGCCGTCGCGCTGCCCGAGGCGAGCGACCGCCACATCATTGACCGCATCATCTTCGACGAGCTCGTGAACGGGGTGTTCACGTCGGGAGCGCGTGCGGAGTACGTCCGCATCATCGAGAAGCTCGCGGCACGCGGCTGCGACGCGGTGGCCCTCGTGTGCACCGAGATCCCACTCCTGGTGACGCCGGACGACTCTCCGTTGCCGACCCTGGACTCGACGCGTCTGCTGGCCCGAGCCGCCTTCGACGTTGCCGTCGGTCACCGACCCCTGCCGACGTGGCGCGGCGGACCGTTCGCAGACTGACGGCGGGCTGCGGCTGTCAGACGATGCACTCGTTTCCTTCGGGATCGCCGCCGCCGAGGACGACGTCCTATCACGGACGACAACAGGCGAGAGGGGACGACAACAGGCATCTAGGCCTGTTGCCGTCCCCTCTCGCCTACCTAACGTGGTCGGATCGGGCCGGTGTCCGCCGCTAGGTGGCTCGGACGGTGAGCTCGCCGACGACGAGGGGGTGCTGGTCGGTGGCGTCGGACCGCGAGACCACTCGCACGAGCCGGATCTGCTGGCCGGACCCGGCCACCACGTCGCGCAGGGCGGGAGCGGTGACCGACGCGAGCGTGGTCCAGGTCTGTCCGTCGGCCGACACCGCGACGTCCTCGCCGGCGCTGTCCACCGGACCGGTTACGGCCTTCTTGGTCGGGTCGGGCGGGGCGATCGCCAGCACGGGCGGACGCGACACTGTGACGTCCCGGAGGGCAACGGTACGGCCCAGATCGACGGTCACCGCGGTCCCGGGCTGCTCGGCAAGCCACGTGGTCGTGTCGGTGCCGTCCACGGCTGCTTCGGGTGGTTCGGCGGTGGCCGGCTGGGCGACCGCCGGGCTGCACCTCGCGACGTTGGTGGTCGGCGACAGATCAGGCCGACGCGTCGCGAGGGTGATGGCCTTTCCCGACTTCAAGGTGCGGGTGCCGCCGCGAGTGGTCACCCGCATCGCTGGACCGGCGGTCAACGTCACTTTGGTGCCGGCCCGACGTACGGCCACCCGCAGAGTTCGTCCTTGCCAGTGCACCGCGGACAGGGTCACCCCGGTCAGCTGCGGCGGCAGGCTCGGGTCGAGTGCCACGCGGTCGCTGCGCCACCGCAGGCCGGTGTAGCCGTAGATGAACTCCTGCAGGAAGCCGCCCGCCCCGGTGGTGAAGGTGAACGCGCCACCCGTACGTGCCTCCGAGAACTGGTCGTACGGCGGACGCATGAACGGATCGGCACTGCGCTTGGTGAACGAGAACGCGGCGCAGCCCGCCGCGCCGAGCTTGGACGTCACGATGGAGTGGATCGCGTCGGTCATCGACGGCCCGTTCGGGTCCGTGCGCGGCACGTAGTAGTCGAGGTCGCGGCTCGTCTGAGCACTGGACTGGTTGTTCTCCCACGGGTAGGACAGGAGGGTGACGTCGGCCTGCTTGATGGTGTTGCCGGGATAGCCGGCGTACTCCGGGTGGATCCCCTGCGCGGCGTCGAACGGGATCCGGAGATGGTCGGCCACCTGCCGCCACGCCGGCTTTGCCGGCCGAGCCACGAGCCGGGCCACCGATCTGGCGATGCGCAGTGCGTCCCGGGCACCCAGGTTGGTGTACACGCTGTCGTTCACGTGCTCGGCGTACTCGTCGGGCGGGATGACGTCGTTGATGCTCCACGTGCCGTCTGCGTTGCGCGTGCTGCGGCTGACCCAGAAGTCCGCGATGCCGGACACCACCGGCCACGCCTGCTTCGCGAGCCAAGCCCGGTCCCGGGTCGCAAGCCAGTACTGCCAGAACGCGAGCGGGATGTCGGCGTTGACGTGGACCTCGAGCTTGCCGGTGAGGCAGCAGCTCGGCGTGTCCTCCAACCCGGACAGCGCGCTCTCCCACGGATAGCGGGCCCCACCGAAGCCGGTCTGCCGGGCGTTGGCCCGAGCCGTCTTCAGCCGATCGACCCGATACTGCAACATGGCCCGCGCGAGAGAGGGCTGGGTGGCCAGCATCGCCGGGTACATCCACGTCTCGCTGTCCCAGAAGACATGGCCGTTGTAGCCGTCGCTGGACAGGCCTCCGGGCGAGGGGGCCCAGGGCACGTCGGACCGGATGCTGGCGAGGAGCCAGAAGTACGACGCGCGCACCTGCCGCTGCAGCCGCGGGGCACCGGTGACGTTGATGTCGGCGACCCAGAGTCGCTGCCAGGCGCGGTCGGACGCGACACGTGCTGCGGTGTAGCCAAGGGCAGCCTCGTGACGCGCCGCCCGGACGGCCCGCCTGTGCGCCGAGCCGCTCGTTCCCGTATCGGTCGAGACGGCAACGCCGACCGACTTGGTCACCTCGTACGTCCGGCCCCTCACCACCTTGACCCGCATGCGCTGCGCCACGCTCTGCGGGTTGGACTGCGCGACAGCTCGCAACGTCCGGCTCGGGCCGCGCAGCACCGAGGCGACGGTGCCGCGCACCTTGAGCCCCTTGGTGGTCAGGTCGACCCACTGGGTGCGCCCGGCGCGGCCGGTGCCCGCCGCGTCCGTCAGCTCAGCCGCCGTGCCATCGAGCAGGTCGGTGACGGTCACCGTGCCGGCAAACTGGGGCGCGAACCGCAGCCGCACGAGAGCGGCGTGCTTCCTCGCGCGGTCCGGCGTGACGTCGTACCGCAATCTCGTAGTGCGACCTGCCGGCGACGTCCACCGCAACGTCGTCGTGAGCGTTCCGGTGCGCAGGTTGAGGCTCTGCCGATAGTTGCGGACCGCGCCACGGGCCAGGGTGTAGGGGCCGCTCCCGTCGTCGTACCGGAGCGTCGACCACGCCGGTAGTGCGGCGCGGCGTTCGATTCTGCCGGTATCGGGAGCGGTGACGCGGGCGTAGAAGCCCTGCACCTCCGACTGCGTCGCGAGTGGTTCCGTGCGGCCAGGCAGCTCGACGCGGTCGAAGCCCTGGCCGTCGGCAGGCTGTCGTCCCGCGAGGTAGCCGTTGCCGACGAAGGCGGGAGCGAATCCCTTGCCACCCGGCTGCGTGGTGCTCAGCACGAATCCCGCTCTGCCCGCCGGCACGTTGGCCGCCG
>JAVEDJ010000332.1 GCA_030841025.1 Actinomycetota bacterium | reverse complement strand
CACTCCCACGCCGCCTGGGCGATCTTCTGCCACAGCGTCCGCGCGTCGACGGTGTCGATGACCTCGCCGGTCGCGCGCGCCCGCAGCCCGAAGTCGGTGCCCTGCTCGACAGCGCGCATGAACTCATCGGTGACGCGCACCGAGTTGTTGGCGTTCTGGTACTGGACCGACGTGATGTCCTTGCCGCCCAGGTCCATGTCGAAGCCGGCGTCGCGCAGCGCGCGGATCTTGTCCTCTTCCTTCGCCTTGGTCTCGACGAACTCCTCGATGTCGGGGTGATCGACGTCGAGCACGACCATCTTGGCCGCGCGACGCGTGGCGCCGCCGGACTTGATGGTGCCGGCGGAGGCGTCGGCACCGCGCATGAAGGAGACCGGGCCGGAGGCCGTGCCGCCCGAGGAAAGCAGCTCCTTGGAGGAACGGATCCGGGAGAGGTTGAGGCCGGCACCGGAACCGCCCTTGAAGATCAGGCCCTCCTCGCGGTACCAGTTCAGGATCGAGTCCATCGTGTCGTCGACCGCCAGGATGAAGCAGGCGCTCACCTGCTGCGGCGACGAAGTACCGACGTTGAACCACACCGGCGAGTTGAACGAGAACACTTGGTGCAGCAGCGCCCAGGTCAGCTCGTGCTCGAAGATCTCGGCGTCCTCGCGGGTCGCGAAGTAGCCGTGCTGCTCGCCGGCCGCGCGGTAGGTCAGCACGACACGGTCGATGAGCTGCTTGAGGCTGTGCTCGCGGGCGTCGGTGTTGACCGCGCCGCGGAAGTACTTGGTCGTGACGATCGCGCCGGCATTGACCGACCAGAAGTCGGGGAACTCCACGCCGCGCTGCTCGAAGATCGTCTCGCCGGTCTTCCAGTTCTGCTGGACGACGTCACGTCGCTCCCAGGTCACCCCGTCATAGGGGTGCACCCCCGCGGTGGTGTTGATGCGACCGATCGTCAAGCCCTTGGACCGGGCGCCCCGGCGGATCACCTCGGGCTTGTCGTGCGACGTCTCCGTCATCGTTGTCCCCTCTCGAACCATCTTAGTTTTCAACAAATCTGCCGCTCAGGATCGTCCCGAGCTGGTGGTCTTCTCAGGTGCCGGCCGCCCGACCACGAGCATCGCCGGGACCCCCGACAGTCGCGGGCTCACCATGCTCGGCCAGCGCGTGTTCTGCTCTGAGCAGAGCGATCTCCGCCTCGAACGCCTCGAGGTCCTCAAAAGCCCGGTAGACGCTCGCGAACCGCAGGTAGGCGACCTCGTCGAGCTGGCGCAGCGGCGGCAGCACCGCCATCCCGACCTCGTGCGCCTCGATCTCGGCGACGCCGGTGGCCCGGACCGTCTCCTCGACCTTCTGTGCGAGCCGCGCCAGGTCGTCCTCGGTCACGGGGCGGCCCTGACACGCCTTGCGCACGCCGGTGAGCACCTTGTCGCGGCTGAACGGCTCGGTGGCACCGGAGCGCTTGGTGACCGCGAGGCTGGCCACCTCCACCGTCGTGAACCGGCGCCCGCACTCGGGGCACTGGCGGCGGCGGCGGATCGACGTACCGTCGTCGGTCGCGCGGCTGTCGACCACCCGGCTGTCGGTGTGCCGGCAGAACGGACAGTGCATCGCGCATACCCCTCTCCGGCGTGTCCGCGGCCCCCATCCGGCTCTCCCTGTGGATCGTCCTGTGCACGAGGCGGGCCTCGGCTGTGCACGAACTGGGGACAAGCTGGGGACTACATGTGGATAACTACATCCATGTCATTCACAAGATGTAGTGGGTATTTAAGCCCCCGACCACCACATGTGCAAGCCATCCGCGCCCTTCGCTGCGGCTGTTTTCGGTAAAGCCCGGGCCGCGCCCGATTACCGCAGGTCAGCGGCACGTCGCCGGACAAAAACGGACAGTCTGCGGCCGGCCGCCCGACCGCCGTACGGCGTGTCGCGGTCCACCGCCGACCGTGCGCCGACCGACGGCCGGGTCGGCCGATCGGGTGAAAAGCGCCCGCCGCACGCGACAGACCGTCCCTCTTTGCCCGCCCATGATCCAGACCGCCCCGGGGCCGGCCGATGGCTCCTTCGAACGACCGGGGGGCCAGGTGGTGGCTGCCCGGAGCAGCCCAGTCGCCATCGAGTCCCTTCGGAGAGCCTTCCGTGCCCGAGAGTCACACCCGGTCGGGCAGCCGCACCTTCGCAGCTGTCGTCACTGCAGTACTGGTCCTCGCCCTGTGCGCCGGCATCGCCGGCCCTGCTCAGGCGAGGATCGTGCCCGCCCGCGCCACGTACGCCGGAGCCATCGAGCCGTTTGCGGCCTACCAGGGCCAGCGCTCCTGCTCCCCCACGCCCAAGCCCGGCGTCGTCGACCTCAGCCGTCGGCTGCTCAAGGCCTTCCCCAGCACCCGCAGCCTCGGCATCGTGCGGGCCTGCTCGGTGGGCGGCCAGTCCGAGCACAAGGAGGGCCGCGCCTTCGACTGGGGCGTGAGCGCGAAGTCGCCCACCGGCCGGGCGCAGGTCGCGAAGTTCGTGGCCTGGCTCGCCAAGGCGGACAAGTACGGCAACAGGTACGCGATGGCTCGCCGCCTCGGCATCCAGTACGTCATCTGGAACCGCAAGATCTGGGGCTCGTACGCCGCGACGGCCGGCTGGCGCAAGTACAGCGGGGCCAACCCGCACACCGACCACGTGCACATCTCGTTCACCTGGGCCGGTGCCCGCAAGCAGACGTCGTTCTGGACGGGCAAGGTCGGCAAGGTCAACGCCGCGCCCCCGAGCATCCCGACCGTGCCGACCGTCCCCGCCGTCCCGAGCACGCCGGGCGCACCGAAACCCAGGCCGACCGTTCCGCCGCCCCCGCCCACGGGTGGGGCGAAGCCGACCACCCTGCCGCCGCGCAACCAGCCGGCTCCCGCGGCCGCGCTGCTGCCCGGCCCCCCGCTCACCGACGAGACCGTCACCCTCGGGGGCGCAGCGGCCGGGGTGGTGACCACCGGCGCTCTCGTCGCGGGCCAGCAGTACCTGATCGAGGCCTCCGGCACCTGGCAGTACGGCAACAAGCCCGGCATGGTCAGTGACGCCGAGTGCTCCACCGCCACGACCGACGCCACCTGGCGCCGCGACCGGTCGGTGCACTCCTGGGACCCGACCAACGACCACCTCGACCTGTACGTCGACGGCCAGGACCTCTTCTCCGAGCCGGACACCGACAGCGGCGGCCGGTGTGACACCGCGACCCACACCTACCGCTACCTCTACACGGCCGGCCGCACCGGCCGGGTGCCGTTCGAGTCCTGGGATCCCACCCCGGCCAACGACAACTCGGGCGCCCTGTCCATCCGGATCCTCAGCTGGTCCCCCGGCGACGACATGACCATGGTGGTGCCGGCGTCCGCTGGAGCGGGCGTCACGTCCCCCGGCACGCTCACCGCCGGTTCGACGTACGTCGTCACCGTCTCCGGCGCCGTCGACGCCGGGGCAGGTGTCACGGCCGACGCCGAGTGCTCGGTGACGACGGGGGACCCGGTGTGGCGCCGTGACCGGGCGGCCGACCCGGCCAACCCGGCGGCGCACCGCCTCAACGTGCTCGTGGACAAGCAGGACAAGGTGTTCGATGCCGTCACCGACGACGGCACGGGCTGCAACACGACCGACCACACGTACCGCCTGGTGCTCAAGCCCACCAGCACGAAGACGATCAACCTGCGTGTCGACGACCCGGCCCCGGCCGACGACGGCGGTGCGCTTACGGTGCGGATCGTGCGAGTGGTGCAGCCCAGCGGTGTGGAGACCGTGTCGCTGGACACGGCGAAGCCGGGTGCCGTGTCGGCCCGGACCTACCTGGCGGGCGGTCGGCTGAAGGTGACGGCGACAGGGACGTACACCTACGCCCCCGGCATCTCCGCCGACGCCGAGTGCACGGCAACGACCGGGAGCTGGGCGCCCAAGCGGTCGGGGCTGCCGGGCGCCACCGGGACCGACCCGGCCGACGTGCTCGTCAACGGGCTGCTCCAGACGTGGGCACCGGTCACGGGCGGCTCGTGCGACGCGGTAGGGCACAGCTACACCGTTTTCGTGATCCCCGTGAAGACGGGTCCGCTGTCCTTCGCGGTGGCGGATCTCAACCTCGCCGACAACGTGGGAACAGTGACCCTGAGTGTGGAGCCGGTGGCCTGACATGAAGATCCGACGGTTCGACCCCACATCGACAGCGACTGCGACCCCGCGCCTGCGGCCGCTGTCCGTGCTGGCTGCCGCCGCGGCCCTGGCGGTGGCGCTCGCGGGATGCTCGCTGACCAGCGACGACCAGACAGTTGCGCGCACCGACAACGCCCCGGGGGCCGCGACGAGTCCGGCGGCGACGGCGACGGGCGATGAGAGCCAGGCGGGAACCGACAGCGGGGAAGGCGGGACCGGCTCTGCGGAGCCGACGCTGCCGCCCGGCGACCCCGGTGCCGAGGTACCGGGGACCGACGACCCGAACGGCGACCTCGGCGGCGACGAGAGCGACCCACCGGCGGAGCCGGCCAAGACGACGGTGCCGCTCTCGGCACTGCTTGACACCGAGACCGTCAACACGGTCGCAGGCGCCGGGTGGAAGTCGCGGGAACGCGCCGGCAACGGTGACCCCTGCGTGACGCCGGTGCCGCCGAAGGCGGCGGGCAGCCGAACGATCGTCTTCACCCGCGCGGCAGCCGACGGCGCCCGCTCGAGCAGGCTGGTCCAGACGGTGGCCACCCATGCCGACCGCGCGGCGGCCATCGCCGCGGTCCGATCCCTCGGCCGCAAGCTGGCGACGTGCGCGGCCGACAAGCCCACCGACCCGCGGATCGGTGACGCCTCGGTCGAGGCAACCGTGACCGACTCCCGGGGCAACACGTCGACGGTCACCGCGGTAGCCGTCGAAGGCGTGTCGTTCGTGCTGTCCGGCTCGGGCCCCGTCACCGCGCCGGACGTCTGGGCAGGGCTCGCCGACATCGCCCAGGGCAACACCTGCGCGGCGGCGGCCGACGGCTGCCACTGAG
>JAVEDJ010000317.1 GCA_030841025.1 Actinomycetota bacterium | reverse complement strand
TGGCCAGGACCAGTACCGCAACCGCCTGGATCGCGGGGCCGCGAAGCCGACGACGCCCGCCTGGCGGAGCGGACTGGGCGGCGGTGCCGCGCTCGGCTTGCTCCGCCGGCAGCGGCGGCGGCGCCCGCAGCCCGCCGGTGCTGCTCACGCCGGTACCCCCGACTTCGCCGGCAGCAGCCCAGCCGGGCGCAGCAGCAGGACCAGCGCCATGGCCCCGAAGAGCAGGAACGAGGCGTACTCCGGCAGCAGCGACACCCCGAGAACCTGCACCTGGCCGATGAGCAGGGCACCCACGAGTGCTCCGCGGACCGACCCCAGCCCGCCCACCACCACGACCACGAGCGCGAGCAGGAGCATCCGGTCATCGAGCCCCGGCTGCGCGCCGAGCACCGGGGCGGCCAGCAGCCCGCCCACCATGGCCAGGACGGCTGCGAACACGAACACCCCGAGGAGCACCTTGCGGGTGTCGATGCCCACCGCCCGCACCATCGCGCGATCCGCGACGGTGGCCCGCACCACGGCGCCGAGCGCGGTGCGTTCGAGCACCGCGTGGACGACCACGGCCAGAGCGAGACCAACGCCGATCAGGACCAGGCGGTACGTCGGATAGGTGTGGCCGAGCACGGAGACCCTGCCGTCGATGCCCGCCGGCGCCGGGACCGACTGCACGTCCTCACCGAAGATCGCCGCGAGTCCGTCCGCGACCACCAGGGCGATGCCCAGCGTGAGCAGCGCCTGGTCGAGGTGTCCCCGGTGGGCCAGCGGCCGGGTGAGCCCGGCCAGGGCCGCTCCGCTCACGACACCGACCGCCGCGGCGACGAGGAGGGCGAGCGCGAACACCGCGAGCCCGACCTCGCCGTCGCCGAGCACGGCGACCCCGACGTAGGCGCCGGCCAGGAACAGTGCGCCGTGCGCCAGGTTCAGGACGTCCATCATCCCGAACACCAGCGACAGGCCGACGGCGACGATGAACAGCAACATCCCGAGCGAGAGCCCGTTCAGCAGGTCGACGATGTTGGCGTCGATCCAGTCGATCGGGTTCACCGCTGTTCTCCGTCCTCGACCCGTCGGGCCCCCGGTCAGTTAGTGAGCTCGCCGATGACCGCGTTGACGACGGCCCCGTTCTGCTCCTTCACCTCTCGCAGGTAGTAGGTCTGCTCCGGGTCGTGGTTGGCACCGAAACGCCAAGGTCCACGAGGGCTGGCGATCTCCCCGACCGTGCCGAGCGCCTTGGCGATCGCTGCGCCGGACTCATCGTCGGCCGCCTTCAGTGCCTTGTCGAGGGCTGCCGCTGCGTCGTAGGCCTGCACCGAGTAGACGGTGGGCGACGCGTCGTACGCCGCTTGGTAGGCCTTGACGAACGCGGCGTTCTCCGGGTTGTCGAGCTGGTTGGAGTAGTGCAACGAGGTCTTGATGCCGATCGCCGCCCCGCCCTGGGCCGCGAGCACGCCACCCTCGGTGAGGAAGCCGGAGCCGTAGAGCGGCATCTTGTCCGAGAGCCCGAACTGGTCGTACTGCTTGACGAACGCGACCGCCTCGGCGCCGGCGTAGAAGGCGTAGACGGCTGCGGCGCCGGAACGCTCGGCCTTGCTCAGGTAGGGCTGGAAGTCCTGGGTCTTGCCGAACGGCGTGTACTGCTCGCCGGCGACCTTCCCGCCCGCAGCGGTGAAGGTCTTCTTGAATCCGGCCATCTGCTCCTTACCGGCCGCGTAGTCCGGGGCGAGGATGTAGACGGACTTGCCGGCCATGTCCTTGGCCACGGTGGCGCCGATCGCCTCGTTCACCGCGGCGTTGCTGAAGGCCGTGCGCCAGACGTAGTCGGAGGCCTGAGAGCCGGTGATGTCGTTGGCACCGGCGTTGGCGATCACCAGCGGGATCTTCGCCTCGTCGAACAGGTTGCGGACCCCGAGTGCGATCGCGGAGTTCACGACGCCGACGACCGCGGCCACCTTGTCCTGCTGGACCAGCTTGGTCGCGGCCGGGACGCCGGTCTGCGGTCCCTCACCCTCGTCTGCCTCGGTGACCTTGGCCTCACGACCGCCCAGCTTGCCGTCGTGCTGGTCGAGGTAGAGGTCGAAGCCGTTCTTCATGTCCTTGCCGAGGGGGGCGTAGACGCCCGAGAGCGGGACCAGCAGGCCGACCTTGACGGCGGCGCCCTTCGAGGCGCTGCTCTCTGCGGCCGGTTGGTCCAGGCTCGAACCCGCACAGCCGGCGGCAAGGGCGAGGACCGCCGTCGCCGCGACGGCGGCGGCAGCGCCGTGACGCAGCCGAACGGAAGCACCGCGGACAAGCTTCATGGTCACTCCAAGGGGTGAGGCCCTTGCGTGCAGGGCGAGGCTGGCGATGATCGTCTACGAATCGGTGACGTTCGTCAAGCATTCTGTAGAGGATTCAGCGAGCGGGCTACCCGGCCCCCACGGCGGCGCGCAGCTGCTCGACGTGCCCCTGCTTGTGGCCGATGACGTACCGGTCGAGGAACGCTGCGAGCGGCTCCTCGCCGTACTTCACGTTCTGTGTCGGCGCGGTCACGTCCTGGTCTTCGAGCGCCGCGAGAGCGTCGGCCAGATCAGCGAACGCCTCACCCACTGCCGCCCGGGCCGCGTCCAGCCGATCGTCCGGGTCCCCGACCGCGGCGAGGCGTGCCGGGTGGTCGTGGGTGCGGCCGATGACGGCGGACGGGTCGGCACGCCACCGACGCAGCTCGGCGGCGAAG
>JAVEDJ010000305.1 GCA_030841025.1 Actinomycetota bacterium | reverse complement strand
AGCTTCTCCTTGCGCTCGGCGACGTCGGTCCCCTCCTGCGCGGCGACCTCGTCGGTCTCCTCCGAGGTCTTCGACGTCCGCTTCTGACCGCCGGTGTCCTTGGTCGCCATCTGGGTCCAGCCTCCCGAAGTTTGCCGTCAACGGCCGCGCGGGCACAGCACTCGCGCTGCCTTGTCACCGACCCTAGCCGTCGGCCCGCAGATTGCGCCGCCCACCCGTGGCAGAGGCTGCCCGCCGGTCAGCCACCGGTGATGGTGCGCACCAAGTCCTCGGCGGTCTTGCACCGCTCGAACAGGTCACCGACGTGCTCCTTGGTGCCGCGCAACGGTTCCAGCGTCGGCACCCGTTGCAGCGACTCGCGGCCGGGGAGGTCGAAGATGACGGAGTCCCAGGACGCCGCGGCGACCTCGTCGGGGTAGAGCTCGAGGCAGCGGCCGCGGAAGTAGGCACGGGTGTCCTCGGGCGGCGACAGGATCGCCCGCTTCACCTCCTCGTCGGTCACGATCCGCTCGAAGCGACCGGAGGCCTGCAGCTTGTTGAACAGGCCCTTGTCCGGCCGTACGTCGCTGTACTGCAGGTCGACCGCCTGCAGCCGCGGCGAGGACCAGTCGAGCCCGTCGCGCGAGCGGTAGCCCTCGAGAATCTGCAGCTTGGCCACCCAGTCGAGCTCGCGCGCCAGCGACATGGGGTCGGTCTCGAGCCGTGACAGCACCGACTCCCATCGCTCGAGCACGTCGGCGGTGATCGGGTCGACATCCGAGCCGAAGCGGTCCTCGACGTACTTGCGGGCCTGCTCGGCGTACTCCATCTGCAGCTGCACCGCCGTGAGCTTGCGACCGGTGCGAAGCGTGACGAGCTGCTTCAATGACGGGTCGTGCGACACCGCGTGCAACGTCGCGACCGGCCGGTCGACGACGAGATCGACAGACAGGAACGAGTCCTCGATCATCGCCAGCACCAGCGACGTCGTACCGAGCTTGAGATAGGTGGAGATCTCCGCGAGGTTGGCGTCACCGATGATGACGTGCAGCCGGCGGTACTTCTCCGCCACCGCGTGCGGCTCGTCGCGGGTGTTGATGATGGGCCGCTTCAGTGTCGTCTCAAGTCCGACCTCCACCTCGAAGAAGTCGGCGCGCTGCGACACCTGGAAGCCGTCGTTGCGGCCGTCCTGTCCGATGCCGACGCGGCCGGAGCCGCACACGACCTGGCGCGAGACGAAGAACGGAGTCAGGTGCCGGACGATGTCGGCGAAGGGAGTCTCACGCCGCATCAGGTAGTTCTCGTGCGTGCCGTAGGACGCGCCCTTGTTGTCGGTGTTGTTCTTGTAGAGGTTGATCGGTTGCGTGCCCGGCACCTGGGCGGCCCGGCGCGAGGCCTCTGCCATGATGCGCTCGCCGGCTTTGTCCCAGATCACGGCGTCGCGCGGGTTGGTCACCTCGGGGGCGGAGTACTCCGGGTGGGCGTGGTCGACGTAGAAGCGGGCGCCGTTGGTGAGGATGACGTTGGCCAGGCCGACGTCCTCGTCGGTCAGCTGGGTCGGATCGGCGACGTCCCGTGCCAGGTCGAAGCCCCGGGCGTCGCGCAGGGGGCTCTCCTCCTCGAAGTCCCACCGCGGCCGGCGGCTGCGCGCAGGCGAGGGCTGGGCGTAGGCGTTGACCACCTGCGACGAGATGAGCATCGCGTTGGCGCCCGGATTGCCGGGCACGGAGATGCCGTACTCCGTCTCGGTCCCCATCACCCGCCGTGCGCTCATGGGTTTCAGCCTACGCGGCGGCGGCAGACTCTCCCCCTGTGACCGGCGGACCCCTCGACACGGACGGTGAGGAGCGGGTAGCCCTCATCGACGGCTCCGGAGCCGTGATCGGCTCGGCGCCACGGTCGGTGATGCGCCGCGACAACCTGCGGCACATCGTGGTTGCCGTGCTGGTGCGCGACTCGGGGGGCCGGGTCTACGTCCACCGACGTACGGACACCAAGGACGTCTTCCCGGGGATGCATGACTGCTTCGCTGCCGGCTGCCTGCAAACCGGCGAGGAGCCGCTCGCGGCAGCGGCACGGGAAGTGGCCGAGGAGCTAGGCGTTGTGGGCGTACCGCTGCGCCCCTGGAGCCAGGTGCGGTACGACGACGCGGCCACCCGCCACGTCTGCCACGCCTTCGCGGTGACGTGGGACGGACCGGTGAGCCACCAGCCGGCCGAGGTCGCGTGGGGCGCCTGGATGACGCCCGAGGAGCTGCGCGCGCGGCTGGCGGACCCGGACTGGCCGTTCGTCCCGGACGGCCGCGCCCTGGTGGAGCGCTGGTTCGCCGAGGGCTGCCCCTGACGGCTTGCCCGCCCCCCGCTGCCGATTCGACCACGTTAGGTAGGCGTAGACGTACGACAACAGGCGCCTACGCCTGTTGTCGTACCCGTACGCCTGTTGTCGCGCCGCTCGGGCGGAACCGCGCGGGGTTAGAGGTACTGGCCGGTGTTGGCGACGGTGTCGATGGAGCGGCCGGCCTCCGTGCCCTGCTTGCCCTGGATCAGCGTCCGGATGTAGACGATGCGCTCGCCCTTCTTGCCGGAGATGCGGGCCCAGTCGTCGGGATTGGTCGTGTTGGGCAGGTCCTCGTTCTCCTTGAACTCGTCGACGCACGCCGCGAGCAGGTGGGAGATCCGCAGTCCCTTCTGGCCCATCTCGAGGAAGTCCTTGATAGCCATCTTCTTGGCCCGGTCGACGATGTTCTGGATCATCGCGCCGGAGTTGAAGTCCTTGAAGTACAGGACCTCCTTGTCGCCGTTGGCGTAGGTGACCTCGAGGAACCGGTTCTCCTCGCGCTCGGTGTACATCCTCTCGACGGTCCGCTGGATCATCGCCGAGACGGTGGCCTCGCGGTTGTCGTCGTTCTCCTTGAGGTCGTCGGCGTGCAGTGGCAGATCGGTCTTGATGTACTTCGAGAAGATGTCGCGTGCCGCCTCGGCGTCGGGCCGCTCGACCTTGATCTTCACGTCGAGCCGTCCCGGCCGCAGGATCGCCGGGTCGATCATGTCCTCGCGGTTCGACGCGCCGATGACGAGGACGTTCTCGAGCCCCTCG
>JAVEDJ010000283.1 GCA_030841025.1 Actinomycetota bacterium | reverse complement strand
GTGCGGCGGAAGGCGCGGGGGATGTCGGTGCGGTCGAGGATCGCCACCCCGTCGGGCGCCTGCTTGATGGTGACGTCGGGGATGAGCGTGCCGGTGAGGAACACCAGGGCGGCCTTGACGGGAACGGGGAAGCCGCAGGCCTCGGTCAGCAGTCGGCTGGCGCGTTCAGCCTCGTGACGGGAGTTGCGCAGGTAGGGCTGGCGGTGCCCGTCGACCAGGACAGTGGCGCGGCCCACCCAGATGCTCTTGCTCGGGTGCCGCTTGGTGTTGACCGTCCACACACCGCCCGGGCCAATGACGACGTGGTCGATGTCGGAGCTTCGGGTGCCGACCGGTACGGAGTGCAGCACGTGCCAGCCGCGCTTGCTCAACTTGTCGAGGCGGGCGCCGACGGTCTCTTCGCCATCGGCACCGACCCGCCAGGCGCGTTCGTCGGTCTTCACATCGAACGCGCGGGCGATCACCGTGCCGAGTCGGCTGCGCTGGCGCATCGCTGCTAGCTCGGCTTCAGCTAGGGCACGCACGGCCTGTCCCGGCACGTTGGCCGCGAGGTCCACCCAATCTCCATCAAGCCGGCGGCAATCTTCACGTGGCGTTGCGTGTGCAGGTGGCGACACGGGAGGAGGGCCGGACGGCTCGGCAACTGCCGACGCCGGGCCGGCAAGGACAGGCAGGCATGCCAGGCAGGTGACGAGTCGGCTTGCCCGGTCGTAGATCGCCAGCGTGCCAGCGGGCAGCGGCGTGGCGCACGTGCGACACGTGCCGGCGTACCGGAGCTTCATCCGCTTCAGCTGCTGGTCCGGCGCAGTCGTCATCGCACCCCCCGTGTCGTCTGCCCTTCTGCGTCGGCATCCCCCCATGGCCAACTTGAGCGACTACCAATGCCGGCGCGCTCCCCGTTGCTGATGGCGCGACGCGGCCCGGCCCTAGGGCGTGTCAGGGATGCAGTGGCGAGGCTTGGGTTGCTGGACGAGTTCAGCATCTGCGATCGGCCATGTGACGGTTCTGTTCGCCGCGACGTCAGGGCATCGGCTCAACCGGCGGGGTGAGTGTGACCGCCGGCACGGCGTCGGTCAGTGGCCGAGGTGAGCGAGGTGCTCGTTCGGGTTGCCAGCCATGACGGACCCGGACTGCAGGTCGCGGTGCCCGCGGTGCTCGTTAGGGTTCCCGCCGGCCCTCGACGTCGACTGCGCGCCGGGTGCGACTGGCTCTCCCGAGGTGCCGGGGGACGAGCCGCAGCCGGTCAGCAGCAGGGCGGCGACCACAGCGGCGGTGGCCGAGCTCTTCGCAACGGTGATGGTCATGATGATTCCTCTCGCGACCGGGGTCCGTCCCTGGTCTGTTGCCACCGTGCGACCGGCGGCTTGAACGCCGGTCCAAGGCCGCTGAAACGGCGCACGTGCTCTGGTTGACTGGGCGGCGACCGGGGGTCTGGGGGTGGAGATGGGCATTGGGCGGCTGCATGTTGGCGTCCTCGGGCCGTTCGAGGTGCGGATCGGTGGTTTGACGGCAGGCCCGGCGGGGGCCAAGCGGCGTGGCCTGTTGGCCGTGCTCGCGCTGGATGCGAACTCCGTGGTGCCGGTGAACCGGCTCATCGACCACCTGTGGGGCGACGAGCCGCCGGCGTCGGCCGTGAACATCGTCCAGACCTACGTGTCGGCCTGGCGCAAGGCCCTCGGCCGCGACCCGCTCGTGACGGTGGGAGCTGGCTACCGGCTTCAGCTCAGCACCGCGCAGAGCGACCTGCTGTCCCATCGGGACCTGGTCTCACAGGCCCGCGATGCTGAGGCTGAGGCGCGGCACGCAGTTGCGGCGCGGCTGCTGGGGGACGCCTTGCGGCTCTGGCGCGGGCCTGCGTTGGTCGACCTGTCCGGCGAGGCGTTTCACGACCGGCTCGCCGGCAGCCTCGAGGTTGAGCGGCTCACGGCCACCGAGTCCTGGGCCAAAGCCGTACTCCGGTCCGGCGGAGACGCGCGTGAGGTGGCTGCGGAGCTGACGGCGGTTCAGGCCCGTGAGCCACTGCGCGAGACGACCACCGAGCTCCTGATGTGGGCACGCACCGCGGCCAGCCAGCCGGCCGAGGCATTGGAGGCGTTCTCGGTGACCCAGCGCTTGCTGCGGACCGAGCTCGGGGCGGACCCCGGCCCTGACCTGGCAGCAATGCACGAGCGGGTCCTGCGCAGCGACCCCACCCTGCGGCACCGGGTGGTCGCCGGGACCGTGACGCCCGACAGGCCCGTCGCGAGCACCAGTCTCGACTCGTTCGTCGGCCGGGACAGGGACATGCGCCAGGTCACGGTGCTCCTGGCGAGCGAGCGTCTGGTCACTCTCACCGGACCTGGTGGCGCCGGGAAGTCACGGCTCGCGGCCGAGGTACTCCAGCAGCAGTCGCGGGCCGGCCGGCCGGGCTGGTTTGTCGAGATGGCCCTGCTGCGCGAGAGCTCGCAGGTGCCGGGGACGATTGCAGCCGCCGTCGGCCTACAGCCGTCTGCCGGTACCGACGCCATGCGGGCCTTGTCCGAGTATCTGGCTGATTCGTCGGCGCTGCTCGTGCTGGACAACCTCGAGCACCTGGCGGACGTAGGCCGGGTGGTCGACGACCTACGACGCAGGGCGCGCAACGTGCAGATCTTGCTCACATCGCGCGAGCCGCTGCGTCTCGCCGGGGAGCAGCAGTACCCGGTACCGCTCCTCGCGGTGCCGCCCGCGGAGCACCTCGCGTCGGTGTCGGACCTGGAGCAGGTCGACTCTGTGCGGCTGCTGGTCGACCGGGTCCGCACCCACCTGCCGGGGTTCGCCGTCACGCCCGAGAACGCGGACGCGGTCGCCGCCATCACCCGACGACTGGACGGCCTGCCGCTGGCCGTGGAGATCGTGGCCCCCTGGCTGCGCCTGCTCACCCCGGTGGACCTGGCTTCGAGGCTGGGCGAACCGCTGGACATGACCAGTCGCCGGGCGGACGCGCCGGCGCGGCACCGAACGCTACGGGACACGATCGCGTGGAGCTACGACATGCTGCCGGCGCAGGAACAGGCCCTGCTTTGCCGCCTCGCTGTCTTCGCGGGAGGCTTCACCGTCAGCGCGGCGGAGGGCGTGTGTGACGTTGCTCCGACCGTCGCGGGGGAGACCGTCGCCGAGAGCCTGTTCAACCTGGTGGACCGCAACCTGGTTCAGGCCGTTGCTCCGTCCCTGGACCAGTCCCGGTTTCGGCTGCTGCAGACCGTTCGTGACTTCGCCGTCGACCGGGGACGGGAGGTGCTCGGACCTGAGCAGGCCGCGGTCCGGGAGAAGCACGCGCAGTGGTACGCGGCATGGGCCGAGCGGCTGGCCGCACACAGCGAGGGTCCGGGGTCCGATGGATGGCTGGCGGCGGCGGTCGTGGAGGCCGACAACGTGCGGGCTGCGATTGACCGGTTCGCCGCGAGCGGCCGGGCCGAACAATGGCTCCAGCTTGTGGTGGACGCGATGACTCTGTGGTTCGAGGCCGGGCACGAGGCGGAAGGGGAGCAACGCCTGGCCGACGCTCTGGCTAAGGCAGGCGCGGCCGCACCTCCCCGAGCCATCGCCCTGACGTACTGGGCATGGCTACGAGGGACGCTCAACCGACCCGAGGCCGCCACCGCGGCCGCCGAAGCGGTCGCCCTTGCCCGCCGCGACCGAGACGCACCCGTCGAGGCCTTCGCGCTGCAGACACTGGGCGACACCCTGGACGACGCCGCGGCATCGGAGGAGGCAAGCAAAGCGGTGTTCGACGCGGCCGACCGGTCCGCGGGCTGCACCATCCGGTACGGCCCGACCGCACCGGACGCGGTCCGTTGCGGTGCGTCCTACAACCTCGCGGCGGTCTGGCTGTACCGGTCGGTGCCCACCGCACTGTCCTGGCAGCAGGAGGCGCTCCGCAGAGCGGAGCTGGAGGGTGACCGACGGATCACGGCTGTCAACGCGGCCCGGCTAGCCGTCGTCCACCTGCTGGCGGGCGACACCGGGTCGGCCCGGCACCAACTCGACCGGTCGCGCGAGCTGGTGTCACAGCGGGTCACCGCGCGATGGGAGGACATCGTCACCTTCGCGGTGGCCCAGCTCGCGCACCACGTTGGGAGGTTGGATGAGGCCGAGCAGCACCTCGTGCACGTTTTCCGCTCCGCGTCGACAGCCGGTCGACCGCTACACACGGTCCTGGGCGCAGCTGCGCTCGCAGACCTCTACACCGCTTCGGGACGGTTCGTCCCCGCACATCGCACACTGGACCTGGCCGAGCAGATGGCCGGGGGACTTGCCGACCCTGCGCACCTGGCCAGGTTGCGCGTCCGCCGGGCCCGGCTCGACCGGCTCGACGGCCAGGACTCCCGGGCACGGGAACGGCTCATTGCCGTCGCGCCGATGCTGCCGGCCGACGCACTTCCTCCGGAACGTGTCATCTGGCTGCTCGAGTCGGCTGAGCACGCCGTGGCTGCGAGCGACTCGACCAGCGCGAAGGGCCACCTGGACGCGCTCGCGGGTGCGGTCGCCGCGACCGGCGTGCAGCTGCCACCCTGGGAGCAGCACCGCCAGGACGCCCTCGCTGCCCGCCTGCGCTGAGCGCCAGGGAAGGCTGGCCAGCTTCCCTACGGCCCCGACGCGGAGCACCTATCGACGGGGGATCGCCCGGCCCGCCTCGATCGATAGTGGCTCTGCGACAGCCGCTTTCGGCGTGAACGCAGGATCATCACACGAGCCAACGATTGTTCGCGTGGGCACACGGCTCGCAGTTCCGTTCAGGACGTTCGACCACCCGCCAATCCGTTCCGATCTCTGTCATGCCCGGCACTGTAGAGCCCATTCCGGACGATCTCCTTCCGGATAGTGGTCATGTCCCGGCCGGGGCAATGATGGACGCCGCCACGTTGCGGGTCCGCGCCCAACCGGCACCCGGCAACCCTCCGGCCCCGTCGACGCGCCGCACCGAAGTGCCGCTAGGCGCCACTGCAGCATCCGACGTGGTGTCGTCTGCGGAACGTCGAATATTGCCAGCTCTCGAGTGACGGCGATGTTCGACCGCTCTTGGTTCAAAGGGACCGTCCACGTCGCCCCGTAGGCGAACTGAGCCGCCTCACTCCGGCTCCCCTTTGTTGTCAGTAGCCCAGAATGACGCGGCTCTACCTGAGTCGCCATACGGTCGGTCACCATGTCACAGCAGCCTGTGCAACCTGGGTGTTCATTCCCGGTCGGAGGCGGCCGCCTGTCATGCCAGCTGTATGCAGGCGTCTCTCGGTGCACCGAGCGGGTCGCTGGACGGTAGCTGCAAGGGGCCAGCAACCCGGGAGAACTTCCCGGCCGGCCGGGGACCTGCACCGAGGCGCAGGACGCTCGAGGCGGCCCATCGTGGTGAGGGGCCCGACCCGGGTCCGATCCGGCCACGAAGGAGATGCACGATGACCCGCCCATCCCTCGACCTCGCCGACGACCGCCTGCGTCGTTCCGCTGGAGCCAGTGCTCTGATCTACGTCGCATCTTTCGTGTTGGCCGCCGTCCTCATCGGCCAGCCGACCGTCCACGGCGGCCAGGAGGGAATCGAGCATTCCTTCGTCGAGGGTGGCCTGGGGCGGGTGTTCACCGGCATGTATCTGCTCACGTTCGGCTTCCTCCTGCTCCTGCCGACCATGGTCTTCCTGTCCGGCGCACTCGGGCGCCGCTCTCCACTCGGCTCCTGGGCAGCGCAGACGGCCACTGCAGCCGGGACGGCGTACGTCGTCGTCATCGTCGGCGTGGGCTTCTCCGCCGGTGCTGCGGCCTTGTGGGCCCTCCACCAGGAGCTCGACCTGCCGTCGGTGCTGTCCGTCAACAACGTGCGGAACTTCGCCTACTTCGTCGCCACGCCGTTCATGGGCCTCTATTCGATCGCGATAGGCGTCGCCGCGATCAACGACCGACGGTTGACCCGGTGGGTCGGCTGGGGTGGGGTCATCGCCGGCACGGCGTTCCTGCTGGCCGTCCCCGCGGCCGCGATTGGCATCCAGTACGCGATGCCGCTGTGGCTGCTGTGGTGGGTCGGCAACGGCATCGTCCTGCTGCGGCACCGCCCAGGTGCCGACAACTTCCCCGCCGAACGGTCGCCGCTCGAGACCTCGGTGCGCCACGATTGACTGGCGAGGTGACGAGATGAGGGTGCCGAGGGCGCTTCCGGCCGCGGTGGCGGCCACGGGCGGTGTCGTCGGTGCGCTCGCTGCTGTCGCAATCGCCCGCACCGGTGAGCCGGAACGCGTGCCGGTGACCGAGGTCGCCGTCGCCCTCACGGTGACCACCTATGCCGGCGTGGCCCTTCTGGTCGGGCACGCGCGCCCCGGGCACCGGGTCGGCCGACTGATGTTGCTGGGGGTGACCGCCTGGGGCGTGGGTGAGGGCATGCTCGCCGTCGGGCTGCATGGCTATCTGCACGAGCCGGGCAGCGTGGGCGGAGCGGCGTGGTACGCGGTGCTGGGCACAGCAGTGCGGGCGTTGGGCTGGTTGGTCCTGGTGCTCGCCGTGCCGCTGTTCTTCCCGGACGGGAAGCTGCCGTGGCGGGCTCGCCGTGCGCCGGCGGCGATGGTCGCCGCCGCCGTGACCCTCTTCACGGCGGCGACGCTTCTCGCCCCGACGCCACTGGACACCCGGCTTGAGGGCATGGACAGCCCGACCGGCCTGCCGGGTGCGCTCCGGCCGGTCGCCGATGTGCTCGCCCTCGCCGCGCTCGCCCTCTGCGCCGTCGCCCTCGTCGTGTCGATTGCGAGCTTGGTCCACCGCTGGCGCTCCGGGGACCAGCTGCGACACCAGCAGCTGCTGTGGTTGGGGCTGGCGTTCGCGCTGCCTGTCCTCTTCGTGCCGGTGATCGCGACGCCAGTGGCCGCACCGTGGATGTTCGCGGTCGTCACGCTGCCGGTTCCGGTGGCGGTGGCGGTCGCGATCCTCCAACGGCGTCTGTACGACGTGCAGCTGGTCGCGTCGCGGACCCTGACGTACCTGGGGCTCTCGGCAGCCGTCGCCGCGCTCTACGTGGTGACGGTCGCCGGAGTCGGCGCAGTTCTGGACGAGCGTGGCGCTGTCTGGCTGCCGTGGCTCGCGGCCGGGGTCGTCGCGGTCAGCTTCACCCCGCTCCGCAACGCGCTCCAAGAGGGCGTGAACCGGATCACCTACGGCCAGTGGTCGCAGCCCGCTGAGGTGCTCGGTGCGACGGCTCGCCGCCTCGCGGACGCCACCGATGTACCTGGGCTGCTTGATGTCCTCGTCGCCGAGCTAGGTGACAACCTGAGGCTTGTCCGGGTCGAGATCCGCGATCGTGAGGACCGCCTCCTCGCCGCGCACGGATCCGCCGGACCGCCGCTTGACGAGACGCTGCTGAGTGCGTACGGCGTGCCCGTGGGGACGTTGCGGTGGAGCAGCGACAGGCCGCTGCGCGACGCCGACCGCCGGCTGCTCGGCGACGTCGCCCATCAGCTCGGAGCCGCCGTCCACGCCGCCGCCCTGCTGAGCACCCTGCGTGAGGCTCAGCACCGGTTGGTGATCGCTCGTGAAGAGGAACGGAGGCGGCTCCGTCGTGACCTCCACGACGGCCTAGGTCCCGCACTCGCGAGTCTGACACTCCGGGTCGACGTGCTGCGCAACACCTGGCCCGATCTCGGCGACCCGGATTCCG
>JAVEDJ010000247.1 GCA_030841025.1 Actinomycetota bacterium | reverse complement strand
AGGTCAGCGACCCGACCACATCGGGTTCAAGTCCCGTCACTCACCCCACGAAGCGCTCGTGACGCCCGCCGCGGCGTGCGATACGCCAGACCGCCGACAGATCCTCTCCCGGCGTGGCCGGGACTAGGCAGTCCTTCGGCGGTGGCTGCACGTGGAGCGGGGAAGGATGGCAGTACATGGCCCCACTTGAACTCAGTCTCAAGGCCGGCGCAACCGCCCCAGGCCGTGCTCGCGATGCCGTCCGTGGCTGGCTGACGCAGCGGACGTGCGAGGACACGGTCGTCGACACGGCAACTTTGCTGGTCACCGAGCTGGTGACCAACGCTGTCCTCCACGCCAGTGGCAGCGGCCTGGCCCTGAGCATCGACGAGACCGTTCCGGACGTCATGCATGTCGCGGTGTGCGACGGCAGTCGCCGGAGTCCCCGGCCTCCGAAGGCACTGCCCGGTGAAGCGCAGACCGGCGGTCGAGGGCTGTGGCTGGTCGAGGCACTGGCCTCGCGCTGGGGCTGGGAACCCATGAACGACGGCAAGCGCGTCTGGTTCGAGCTTGGCTGCCGGGTGGTGGCCGAGCGGCCCTTGGCAGTTCCCTGAGCGGTCAGTCGCCGGTCGCTGCCCTGTAGCTCGGCCAGGAGGTGGGCGGTTGCCCAGCGATCTGGTTCTCGAACTCACTGAGGTACCACCGGCGGAATGCAACCAGCTCCGGCGGGGTCGCGAGGGTCAGCAGATGCTGCCCTCGACGGCAGTAGTCATCGGCCTCGTCCAGCATGGCGCCGAGGTGCTTGGCGGCGCCGGCAGCTGCTGCCGGAACCTGATAGGTGAGCTCGGGGATCGACTCGCGGCCCGCCTCGACGGCTGACGCAAGCTGCTGGTCCTGCTCGACCGTGAAGCCGCTGTAGCCCGCGCTGAGGTCCTCGACGAGAGCCATCAGACGCACGGGCAGCTCGCGTGAGGGGTAGCTGGCGGTGTCAGCCTGTGCCCCATCCGGAGCGTGGGTCGTGGCGATCTGGTTCGCGACGTGGGTGAGCTCGCGCATCAGCTCGTCGCTGTGCTCCTGAGCCGCCGCGAACTCCGGGACGGGCAGATCGATCAGGCGCACCGTCACCAGCGCACCGTCGGCCTCGCCCCGCCGGCCAGGCTGGTCGGCTCCCGACGCCTCGGTCATGCGGCGAGCCGCCCAGCCGCCTGCGACAGGGCGGGAGTCGGCGGCTGACCGCCGCGCCCCCTCGCCTGGTCAGCCGGCGCGCTCAGCGCAGGTCGCACCTCGCTGAGCTGGTCAGGGATGGCGGGGGCTTCCTGGTCGTCGGGCCCGGTGGGCGCGAGCTCGCACCAGACAGTCTTGCCGTCGGCAACCACCTCGACTCCGTGCGCACGGGACAGCGCGCCGAGCACAGCCATCCCCCGTCCGGTCGTGGCCCGCGCGCCGTAGGCCCGGGCCATGGGAAGGCGCGGGGACGAGTCGGCGACCTCGACGCGCAGAGCCTCCCCGACCAGCGAGAGGGTGACGGTGAACTCGGTGCGCGCGTGCAGGACCGCGTTGGTCGCCAGCTCGCTGACCACCGTGGTGGCATCCCACACGAAGCCTTCGGCGCCCCACGCGGCGAGCGTGTCAGTCACGAACCGCCGCGCCAACCCGGCACTGCGGGTATCGGCCGGCATCGTCATGGCAGCGTTCAGCACCGGGCAAGCATACGGCCGCCCGGCCTAGCGGGATCGGGCAAAGGCGAACAATTGCCGCTCGCATCAGCGTGCCTGCTGGCCCTGCTGTGCCTGCTGCGCCCGGGAGATGGCCCAGGCAGCGTTGATCAACCCGACATGGCTGAACGCCTGTGGGAAGTTCCCCAGCAGCTCGCCGCTCGCCTCATCGACCTCTTCGGCAAGCAGCCCGACGTCGTTGACGAACTGCAATGCCCGCTCGAAGACCGCCGTCGCGCGTTCGACCTGCCCGGACAGTGCCAGCGCCTGCGCCAGCCAGAACGTGCACAGCAGGAAGGACCCTTCCTCACCCGCGAGGCCGTCCGCGTCCTCGGCGCCGCGGTAGCGGTACACCAGACCTCTTTCGTCGGTGAGGTCGGCTTCGATCGCATCGATCGTGGCGAGGATCCGCGGGTCATCAGCGGGCAGGAAGCCGACGATCGGCATCATCAGGTTCGCCGCATCGAGGATGTTCGAGCCGACGTACTGCGTGAAGGCACCTACCTGCTCGTTCCATCCGTCACGCACCACCACGTCGAAGATCTGCTCACGCGCTCTCTTCCAGTCGTCCACCCGGCTACGGGCCCCGATGCGGTCGGCGAGCGCGATGGCGCGGTCCAGGGCGACCCAGCACATCACCTTGGAGTGGAGGAAGTCGCGGGGCTCACCACGGACCTCCCAGATGCCCTGGTCCTTCTGGGTCCATCCGTTGGCCGCCGCATCGGCACACGCCACCAGGAAGCGGCGGGTGTCCTCGTCGATGTCGTCGAGCTGGTCGGCAAGTCGGTGGGCGGAGCCGAGCAGTTCGCCGTAGACATCGAGCTGACGCTGGGTCCAGGCCCCGTTGCCCACCCGCACGGGACGACTCTTGCGCCAGCCTTCCAGATGCGGCAGCTCGCGCTCCGTCAGGTCGTGCTCCCCGCCGATGCCGAACACGATCTGCAGGTTGTCCTCGGGTCCGACCGACGATGCAGCGGCCGTTGTCATGAATG
>JAVEDJ010000207.1 GCA_030841025.1 Actinomycetota bacterium | reverse complement strand
GCGGTCGCGCGTACCCCTATGAAGGCAACTACACGACCTACCTCGAGACCAAGCAGTCACGCCTCAAGGTGGAGGGTCAGAAGGACGCCAAGCGCGCCAAGCGGCTCAAGGACGAGCTCGAGTGGGTCCGCTCCAACGCCAAGGGCCGCCAGGCCAAGAGCAAGGCCCGTCTCGAGCGCTACGAGGAGATGGCGGCCGAGGCCGAGAAGACCCGCAAGCTCGACTTCGAGGAGATCCAGATCCCGCCGGGTCCGCGACTGGGCGGCGTGGTGGTCGAGGTCGACAAGCTGAGCAAGGGCTTCGGGGACCGGCTGCTCGTCGACAAGCTCTCGTTCTCGCTTCCGCGCAACGGCATCGTCGGGGTGATCGGGCCCAACGGCGCCGGAAAGACGACGCTGTTCAGGATGATCCTCGGCGAAGAGGAGCCCAACGAGGGCTCGATCAAGATCGGCGAGACGGTCAAGACCTCCTACGTCGATCAGAGCCGCGGTGGCATCGATCCGAAGAAGACGCTGTGGGAGGTCGTCTCCGACGGGCTCGACTACATCAACGTCGGGCACGTCGAGATGCCGTCACGCGCGTACGTGTCGGCGTTCGGCTTCAAGGGCCCCGACCAGCAGAAGCCCGCAGGGGTGCTCTCGGGTGGTGAGCGCAACCGGTTGAACCTTGCCCTCACCCTCAAGCAGGGCGGAAACCTGCTGCTGCTCGACGAGCCGACCAACGACCTCGACGTCGAGACCCTGTCGTCGCTGGAGAACGCCCTGCTCGAGTTCTCGGGCTGCGCGGTGGTCATCTCCCATGACCGGTGGTTCCTCGACCGCGTCGCGACACACATCCTCGCCTACGAGGGTGACTCGCAGTGGTTCTGGTTCGAAGGCAACTTCGAGGCCTACGAGCGGAACAAGGTGGAGCGGCTCGGCGCCGACGCCACCCGACCGCACCGCGCGACCTATCGCAAGCTCACCCGCTGAGCAGGAGGAGCGCGTGCGCCATCAGCACACCACGCAGCTGCGGTGGTCAGACCCCGACATGCTCGGGCACCTCAACCATGCGCGCATCCTCAGCCTCATCGAGGACGCGCGCATGGCGTTCCTGGGGGTCTCACCGACTGAGGGCGCCGAGCACGGCGGCAGTCCGCGGGGCATCATCCTGGCGCGGCTCGAGGTCGACTACCTCCGCCAGGTCCACTACCGTGCCGGCGTGTCGCTGCCGGTCGAGAGCTGGATCACCAAGCTGGGCACCAAGTCCCTGACGATGCGCCAAGAACTGCATCAGGACGGCGAGGTGGCGCTGCGCGGCGACGCCATCTGCGTGGCGTTCGACTACGCGGCCGACCGGTCTCGACCGTTCGACCCCGACGAGCGTGAGTTCTGGACGTCGTACCAGGACGACCTGCCGTGAGGCACCAGTTCCGCTGCGCCATGCGGTGGGCCGACATGGACGCCTACGGGCACGTCAACAACGTCGTCTATCTGAGCTACCTCGAAGAGGCGCGCGTCGACATGCTGTTCACCCTCGGGGCCGAGCTGGGCGTGAAGGCGCTGTCGGACGGCGTGCTGGTGGCCCGGCACGAGATCGAGTACAAGCGCCCGCTCGTCTACCACCCCCGCGGTGTCGCCATCGACCTCTGGGTCGGCGAGATCAAGGCGGCGTCGTTCGAGATCCGCTACGAGGTCCACGACGACAACGTGCTGTTCGCGCGGGCTGCCTCGCTGCTGGTGCCCTACGACCTCGAGGCCGAGCGTCCCCGCCGGGTGACCGACGAGGAGCGCGCGTTCCTCGAGAAGTACCTCGCCGCCGACTGACGCCCAGATCGGGCGCCAGATCGGCACCGCCGCGCCGACCCAGGGGTCAGTCGGGCAGCGGCGCAGGCTCGTGCACGTCGGCCGGCCGGCGCTGCTCGGGGATGGCTGCGTGCGCCTCGACCCGTAGCGGCTTGGCGGCCCATGACGGCAACCACCAGTTCCAGCGGCCGAACAGCGAGACCAGAGCAGGCACCAGCAGAGCGCGCACGATCGTCGCGTCGAGCAGGATGCCGATGCCCAAGGCGCTCGCGAACACCTTGATGTCGGTGCCGGGCGATGACGTTAACGCCAGGAACGACATGAACAGGATCAACGCGGCCCCCGTGACGAGGCGACCCGTGCGAGCCAGCCCCATCACGACAGCCGAGTCGGTGTCGGTGCTCTTGTCGTACTCCTCGCGCATCCGCGCCAGGATGAAGACCTCGTAGTCCATCGACAGCCCGAACAGGAACGCGAAAATGAGCACCGGTAGCCAGAAGGTCACCGCGCCGGTCGGTGCGATCCCGAAGATCTGCTGCGAACCGTGGCCCTCCTGCCAGAACAGCACCGTCGCGCCGAACGTCGCCGCCACCGAGATGATGTTGAGCAGGACAGCCTTGACCGGCAGCAGGATCGACCGGAAGGTCCGCACCAGCAACAGGAACGTCACCAGGGCGATGAGCCCGAGACTGAGCGGGAACTTCTTGTAGACCGCGTTGATGTAGTCGAGAACCGTCGCTCCGACACCGGCGATGCCGACCACTCCCGGCACATCGGCGAGCGCGTCGTCTACCCGCGTGACGACGCCTGCCTTGGTCGAGTCGACCGCCTCCTCGTCGGGGATGACCGCGACGAGGGCGGACCCGTCCTTGCGCCACTGCGGGTCGTCCGGAGCGAGTGCTGCCGCGACGCCGTCGACCTTGCGCGCCTCCAGGGCCGCCGCCACGGCCGACCCGGCCGGATCAGCACCCTTGACGAGCACCTCGAGCGGTGACACCACGCCGGGCGGCACGCCACCGTCGCGCAGAGTCTGGAGCTTCTCGTAGGCCGGGCCGCCGCTGGCCAGCGAGTCTGTCTGCGCTTGGCCGATCTTGATGCTGAAGATGGGCACCACGAGGGCGGCCAGGACGGCGAGGGCCAGGCCGGCCGCGAGCCAGCGCCAGCGCACGACGAGCCGCGCCCACGCCGTCCACGCGCGGGAGGGCCTGCCCTCGTGACGGATGCGCGGCCAGTCGACCCGTGGACCGATGCCGCCCAGCAGCGCGGGCAGCAGGGTCAGCACCACGAGGGTGCTGACCAGGGGGATGAGCATCCCGCCGATGCCCATGCTGCGCAGCAACGGCACGGGGATCACCAGCAGGGCGCAGAGGCTGATCGCCACCGTGGCGGCGCTCGCCACGACGGCGTGCCCGGCGTAGTTCATCGCCACGACCACGGCGTCGTGGTTGTCGCGGCCGTGCGCCCGTTCCTCGCGCCAGCGGTTGACGACCAGCAGCGAGTAGTCGACGGCGACACCGAGGCCCACCAGGGCGATGAGGAACTGCACGACGAAGCTGATGTCGAGGACATAGGTGCCCAGCAGCACGATGGTGAACGTGGTGAGGATCGACACCGCCGCGACGACCAGTGGGACGAGGGCGAGGAAGGACGCGAACAGGAACACGAGAACGGCCAGGGCGCCGAGCGCGCCGAGCATGGTCTCGACGAGCAGGCTCGGCGCCTCCGGGTCGTCCGTGCCTTGCGCGAGCAGGTTGTAACCGGTGACGCCGAAGTCGAGACCGGTGTCCTTGCTCGCCTTCTCCAGGATGGGCTTCATGGCCACGTCGGGACCGACGTCGGTGAAGCTCTTGAACTCCGTGGGGTAGACGAGGGCATAGGTGGTGCGGCCGTCCTTGGTCAGGAACACCGGGTCCTTGGTCTGCGCGTAGTCGACGACTCGGGTGCCGGGCAGCGCCGCCTTGACCTGCTCGAAGACCGCAGTGATGGCCGAGAGCTCGCCCTGCACCGTGGCGCCCTCGGGCACCGTCACGACCGCGATCGTGGGCGGGTTGGAGCCGCCGTTGCCGTAGATCCCGAGGATCTGCTGCTCGGTCTGGTAGCCGGGCTGGCCGGGCAGCGAGAAGTCGAGGGTCAGTCGCTCGGCGGTCTTGGCGGCGGACACCACGCCGATCGGCACGATCACCACCCAGAAGAGGAGGACGAGACGGCGGTGGCGCAGGACGAATTCGGCGAGGCGCGTCATGGTGACGACGGTAGGCGCGGGCACCGACAGCCCTCAACCGAAATGCTGCAGTTCACGGCCGTTCAGCGACGCCACTGAGACATCTCCCGACAAACCGACGGGCCCGTCTCACCCGTCGGGCCAGCCTCAGACCCGTAGCCAGACCGTCGTGTCCGGCGGCAGCTCAGCTTGCGGCCCGAGCGGGCCGCTGGCGAGCAAGACCTTGCCGTACGACGGGAGCGGCACCGCTGACTCGCCGAGGTTCACCGCGCAGACCACCCGCGAACCGGACGCCGCGTCGGACCTCTCGAAAAGCAACGTGTCGTCCGGTGAGGGCTGCCACGACATGTCACCTTCACCGAAGGCCGGCTCCGCGCGCCGGAGCGCCAACGCGGCCCGGTAGAGCTCGAGCGTGGAGCCCTCCGCACCCTGCTGTGCGGCGACCGAGCGCTGCGCCCAGTCCGCCGGCTGGGGCAGCCATGGCTCGCCGGACCCGAAGCCGAGCGACGGGCCGTGGGGCGTCCAGGGGATCGGGACCCGGCAACCGTCCCGGCCGCGTTCCGCGTGATGTGTCCGCTCCCAGATCGGGTCCTGCAGGACCGACTCGGGAAGGTCGACCACCTCCTCCAGACCGAGCTCCTCGCCCTGGTAGAGGTACGTCGACCCTGGGAGCGCGAGGGTGAGCAGCGTCGCCGCCCGCGCCCGCTGTCGTCCCAGCGACAGGTCCAACGGCGTGTCCGGACGAACCCGCTCTCCCTCGGCGACGCCGCCACCGGTGTGGTCGAGCCGCCCGTAGCGGGTCGCGTGCCGGGTCACGTCGTGGTTGGACAGCACCCAGGTGGTCGGTGCTCCGACGGCGTGGGTCGTGGCCAGGCACTCGTCGATGGTCGACCGCAGTGCTGCCGCCTCCCAGGGAGCGCGAAGGTACTGGAAGTTGAACGCGGTGTGCAGCTCATCCGGTCGCACGTACATCGCCAGCCGTTGGGGATCGGTGACCCAGGCCTCGGCGACGAAGGCACGCTCACCGTCGTACTCATCCAGGACGAGGCGCCAGCCGCGGTAGACCCCGTGCACCTCGTCGCGGTCCCAGATCGGGTGGCGCGGGCCGGAGTGCGTGTCGAGCAGCTCGACGTCCATGTCGCCGAGGTCGGGGAAGCCCTGGTCCTTCTTCAGCGAGTTGGCCACGTCGATGCGGAACCCGTCGACGCCGCGATCGAGCCAGAACCGAAGGGTGTCGTGGAAGTCGGCGACGACCTCGGGGTGCTCCCAGTTGACGTCAGGCTGCTCGGGCGCGAACAGGTGCAGGTACCAGGCGCCGTCCGGCAGGCGCGTCCACGCCGACCCGCCGAAGGTCGACTGCCAGTCGTTGGGCGGCTCGGCACCTGCGGGACCGCGCCCCTGCCGGAACACGTACCGCGCCCGCTCGGGGCTGCCCGGCCCCGCTGCCAGTGCGGCCTGGAACCACACGTGCTGGTCGGAGCTGTGGTTGGGCACGATGTCCACGAGGACCCGCAGCCCCATGCCGTGCGCCTCCGTGATCAGCGCCTCCGCGTCGGCGAGCTGTCCGAACAGCGGCTCGACGTCGCGGTAGTCGGCCACGTCGTAGCCGCCATCGGCCATGGGTGACGGGTAGAACGGCGTGATCCAGATGGCGTCGACGCCAAGGTCGCGCAGGTAGGGCAGCCGCGAACGGATGCCGGGGAGGTCACCGATGCCGTCGCCGTCGGAGTCGGCGAAGCTGCGGATGTAGATCTGGTAGATGACGGCGTTGCGCCACCACTGCTCGCCGGCGGGGGCTGGCTCTGTCGCCGCGGTCGTGGCTGTCTGGGGCTGTGTCACCCGCGAGATTCTCGCTGTTGTTCCGCCTCGATCGTCAACTGGGGTCCGCCCGCTGGCGGCTGGTCGTCGACGGCGTTGACCATGCTGTTGGCGGCCATCAGCAGGTAGTCCCAGAGCAGCTGCTCGGCGTGGTCGGGCAGGTCGAGGTTGTCCACCGCTGCACGCATGTGCGACAGCCAGGCGTCGCGGGCGCGGGGGCCGACGTGGAAGGGCGCGTGGCGCATCCGCAGCCGTGGGTGGCCACGCTGCTCGGAGTAGGTGCGTGGGCCGCCCCAGTACTGGATGAGGAACATCCGCAGGCGTTCTTCCGCCCCCGTCAAGTCCTCCTCCGGATAGATCGCCCGCAGCTGCGGGTCGGCCGCCACACCGGCGTAGAAGTCGTGCACCAGCCGCCGGAACGTCGGTTCGCCGCCGACGGCCTCGTAGAACGTCGTTGCCTGGTCGGGGATGGCACCCTCGGCGCCGGCTGGAGCACCGGCGCCGGGCGACGCGCCCGTATCCTCCGGAATACCCATGGCTCCCATCGTGTCAGACGGGTGTCAGGCTCCGACACTGACGGCACACCTGCCGGCAGGCCCCTGTCGACCCACCATCTGGAGGAAGTATGGCCACGACCCGCACCGCGAACGCCCATTGGGAAGGCACCCTGAAGGAGGGCAAGGGGCAGGTCTCGCTCAGCTCGTCCGGCATCGGGACGTTCGACGTGAGCTGGCCGGCCCGGGCCGAGGAGCCGAACGGCGTGACCAGCCCGGAGGAGCTCATCGCCGCCGCTCACTCCACCTGCTTCTCGATGGCTCTCTCGAGCGCGCTCACCAATGCCGGCAGCCCGCCCGAGAGCATCGACACGAAGGCCGACGTGACCTTCCAGCCGGGTACCGGCATCACCGGCATCCACCTGACCACCAACGCGAAGGTGCCCGGCCTCACGGCGGAGCAGTTCAGTCGGTACGCCGAGGACGCCAAGGCGAACTGTCCGGTCAGCAAGGCCGTGACGGGTACCACCGGTACGCTGGACGCGTCGCTGGCCTGACCGGCCCAGCCACCACCGTCGTACGGTTGCTGCCCTTTGGGGGCCCGGCCGGGTACGTACGGCAACAGGCGCGAGGGGACTACAACCGGCACGGAGGCCTGTTGACGTCCCCTCTGGCCTACCTAACGTGGTCTAATTGGGCTGGGTTGGGCGGGCGCGGGTCAGGTGGGGCCGGCGGGGGCGGCGCCGGGGTTGGGGGCGCCGGGGTAGACGGGCACGGGGAGCCGGATGCCTTCCCGGTCGAAGGCTTCCTTGATGCGCTCGCGCAGCTCACGCTGGACGGCGAAGTGCTCGTTGGGCTTGCACTTGATGATGACCCGGATGGTGATCGAGTTGCCGGTCACCGACTCGACGCCCGCGACGACGGGGTCATCGACGATCTTCTCGTCCCAGGCCTCGTCCTGCGCCATCGCGTCGGCGACCTCCCGGATGATGTCCTGCACCCGGGGGATGTCCTCGGTGTAGGCGACCGCCACGTCCACGATCGCCGTCGACCAGCCCTGGCTGTGGTTGCCGACCCGCAGGATCTCGCCGTTGCGGACGTACCAGACGACACCGGACCCGTCGCGCAGCCGCGTGACCCGCAGGGTGACCTCCTCGACGGTCCCGACGGCCTCGCCGGTGTCGATGAGGTCACCGACGCCGTACTGGTCCTCGAGGATCATGAAGATGCCAGAGAGGAAGTCGCGGACCAGGCTCTGCGCGCCGAAGCCGAGCGCGACACCGGCGACGCCGGCGCTGGCCAGGAGCGGGCCGATCGGGATGCCCAGCTTCTCCAGCACTGTGACGAACGCGATGCCGAAGATGACGATCGAGGAGACGCTCCGCAGCACCGATCCGACGGTCTCGGCACGCTGCTTGCGCCGCTCGGACACCAGCGCGCCGGTGGCGCCGGCGAGCACCTTGGAGCCACGCCTGCGCGGTTCGTCCGGGCGTTTGACCGCGCTGGCGGCGCCGGAGACCACCCGGGAGATGGCGCGGTGCACCAGCCAGCGGATGACCAGCGCGCCGATGAGGATGCAGACGACCTGCAGCGGCGTGCCCAGCAGCCAGTCGAGCGCCTTGTGGGTGTTGGACGCTGCGGCCTCCCATCGGAACGCCTTGACCGAGGTGACGGACTCGTCCCGGGCAGACGGCACGGGCGTGAACAGCACTGCTCTCCCTCGCTAGACCTACAGGTGGCGACCCGTCCCCGGTGGGCCAGCACACGAGGCTAGCGAGAGATCACTCGAGCGCGAGCCCGGTCCACCGGGCCGCGAACGCCAGACTGTCGGCGCTGAGCGCGACCGTCCGCGAGATCGCCCGGGCCCCGTGACCTACATCTCTTTCCCGGCGGAACAGGACCGGGCGTGTCCCCGTCGTCGCATGCTGCAGCGCGGCAGCCATCTTGCGGGCGTGCAGCGGGTCGACCCGGGTGTCCCCGTCGAACACCGTGAACAGCGTCGCGGGATAGTCCACGCCCTCGCGCACGTGGTGGTAGGGGGAGTAGCTCAACAGCCAGCCGAGCTCGTCGGGGTCGTCGGCGCGCCCGTACTCGTCGTTCCACGTCGTGCCCAGCCCGAACTGCTCGTAGCGCACCATGTCCAGCAGCGGCGCCGAGCACACCACGGCGGCGTACAGCTCGGGTCGCTGGGTGAGTGCGGCGCCCACGAGCAGGCCACCGTTGGACCCGCCCGAGATGGACAGCTGCGCGGGTGTTGTCCAGCCGTCGGCGATGAGTCGCTCGGCTGCGGCGTGGAAGTCGTCGAAGACGTTCTGCTTGTGCTCCCGCATCCCGGCGCGGTGCCACGACTCACCTTCCTCGGAGCCGCCCCGGAGGTTGGCGATCGCGTAGACGCCGCCGGCCTCGACCCAGCTGAGCAGGCCCGCGGAGTAGCCGGGAGTCAGCGGCACCCCGAAGCCTCCGTAGCCGTAGAGCACGGCTGGGCGCGGCTGGTCGGGCTCCTTGGTGGGCGACACCACGACCATGCGCACCGTCGTGCCGTCCTTGGAGGTGTACTCGACCTGGCGTGCGTGCACCTCGGGGACCTCGACGGTGCCGGGCGCCGTTGCCCACAGGCTGGTCTGGCCGGTGAGCGCGTCGTAGCGGTACACCGACGACGGGGTGACGTGGTCGGTGTAGCCGAGCCATACCTCGTGGCCGCCCTCGGGCCGCTCGGACAGGCCGCTGACCGACCCCAGTCCCGGCAGCGGCACGGACCCCGTGCGCTCGCCCGTCTCCAGGTTGTGCACCGTGATCTCACCCATCGCGTGCCGGGTCCATGCGCACACCAGGACGCCGGCCGGGAGCTCGGGGCCGTCCAGGATGGCGTAGCCCTCGAGCACCGCCTCCTCGTCCTCGGGCACCAGGTCGGTCCACGTCTCGTAGGCCGGGTTCTCCGGTGTGGTGACCGCCAGCCGGTTGCGCGGGGCGTCGCGGTCGGTGAAGACATAGGCCCGGCCGTCCCGGCCCACGTGCACCGACGTGCTGGCGTCGACGCCCTGCTGCACGACACGCAGCTCCGGCGCGTCGAGCGGCGAGGTGGACAGGTCGGCGAGCCACAGGTCGTTGCGCGGCGCGGTTCCCGACGCGGCCCCGATGGAGAGCCACCGACCGTCCATTGACACGGAGACGCCGTAGTAGTTGGTCTTGTCCAGCCCGTCGCCGAACACGAGCACGTCGTCAGCGGGGTCCGCGCCTACCCGGTGCAGATAGACCCGGCGGTGGAACTGCTCCTCACCGTCGGGTACGACATCGGGGGCGAGGCGTCGTACGTAGTAGTAGGCCTCACCGTCGGGCAGCCACGCGACGGGTGAGTAGCGGGTGCGGTCGATCGGGCCGTCGACCTGCTGCCCCGTCGCCACATCCATGACCGTGAGGTCGGAGTCCTCGGTGCCGCCGGCGGACAGCTGTACCGCGAGCAGGTCGCCTTCTTTCGACGGCTGCCACGAGTCGAGGGTGGTGGTGCCGCTGGGGTCGATCGTCATGGGGTCGATCAGCACGCGCTCGGTGCCGTCCGGGTCCACGGTCAGCAGCACGGCGTGCTCCTGGTCGGCCGTGCGCCGCATGAAGAACTGCCGGTCGCCGCGCCACGACGGTGCGCTGACCACGCCGGCCCCGAGCAGCGCCGCGATGCGGGAGCGCAGCGCCTCACGGCCCGGCGCGTCCGCGGAAGCCGCCTCGAACAGCTCGTCCTGGGCGCCCGACCACTGCTCGGTCTCGTCGGAGGACGCGTCCTCGAGCCAGCGGTACGGATCGTGAACCTGATGCCCGTGCAGGTCCTCGCGCAGGTCGAGACGGCGGGCATCGGGATAGCTGGGCGGCTGTGCGTCGGTCATGCCGCCAGCCTAGGTGGTGAGGCCCCTGCGGCGACCCGAGGCGATTGATGCTGGCGGCGCGGGGGGGTCGCAGGTGACACTGGTAGCAGTTGACCCGGCGCGAGCCACGTGCCGGGCCCTCCCTGGGAGGCACCGGTGGGCCACGCCCTTGTGCTCAACGCGACGTACGAACCGCTGTGCGTCGTACCAGCCAGACGTGCGCTGCTGCTCGTCCTGATGCACAAGGCGGTCGCCGTCGAGGACTCCGACCTGGTGATGCACAGTGCCGCGCTCGCGGTCTGCGCCCCGTCGGTCGTGCGCCTCACACGGTTCGTGAAGATCCCCTACCGCGGTCCGGTGCCGCTGACCCGGCGAGCCGTCTTCGTGCGCGACGGCGGTCGGTGCGTCTACTGCGGCGGCGCCGCGACGAGCATCGACCACGTCGTCCCGCGCAGCCGCGGCGGCCGGCACGAGTGGGCCAACGTCGTCTCCGCCTGCCGCCGCTGCAACCATGTGAAGGCCGATCGGGCCGTCTCGGAGCTCGGCTGGCGGCTGCACCCGCCGCAGGAGCCCGTCGGCACCGCGTGGCGGATCCTCGGCACCGGTCGTTCCGACCCGCGGTGGGCGCCCTATCTCGCGGCCTACGGCGCCGGAGACCCCATCGCCACCGCGACCGCGTGATGGCGCGCGACGGCGACCAGTGAGCGACCTGCACGACCTCACCGCGCTCGAGCAGGCGGCGGCGATCCGGGCCGGTGAGGTGTCCTCGCTCGAGCTGACCGAGCACTATCTCGCGCGCATCGAGAAGTTCTCCGACACGGTCGGTGCCTTCATCACGGTGACCGCCGACCTCGCACGCGAGCAGGCCCGCGCGAGGGACATCGAGGTACGACGCGGCGAGCTGCGCTCGCCGTTGCACGGCGTGCCCGTGCCGGTGAAGGACCTGAACCTGACAGCGGGGATCCGAACGACGTTCGGCAGCACCGTGTTCTCCGACTTCGCGCCGGACGTGGACGACCACGTGGTCTCGTTGCTGCGTGACGCGGGCACCGTGCTGCTCGGCAAGACGAACACGCCGGAGATGGGCCTGCCCTGCTACACCGAGAACGCCATCGCGCCGCCCGCACGGACGCCCTGGGACCTGGAGCGCATGGCGGGCGGGTCGAGCGGCGGCGCCGCTGCTGCCGTCGCGGCCGGGCTGGCGCCGGTCGCGCACGGCAACGACGGCGGCGGCTCCGTGCGCATCCCGGCGAGCTGCTGCGGGCTGGTCGGGCTCAAGCCGTCCCGCGGGCGGATCAGCGGTGGCCCGGTCAAGGGTGACGTGTCGGGGCTGCCGGTCGAGGGCGCGCTCGCCCGGACCGTGCTCGACGCTGCCGCGCTGCTCGACGTGATGGCACGGCCGATGCCGGGTGACCCGCACTGGGCGCCGCCGCTGCCGCCGGGCGAGACGTTCGCCGGCCATGCGGCTCGGCCGCCCGGGCGGCTGAGGGTCGGCCGCTTTGCGGCACCCGTCATCGCGGAGGCCACGCTGCACCCCGAGGTGCAGTTGGCCTACGACGAGGCCAGCCGGTTGCTCGAGGCCCTCGGCCACGAGGTCGAGGACGTGGACCTGCCCGTGCCGCCGTCGGTGGTTCCGTTGTTCGAGACGGTGTGGTCCGTCCTGTCGACGCTGGCCCCGGTAGACCCGGACCGTGAGGCGGAGCTGCAGCCCCTGACCCGGCACCTGCGCGGCCGCGGCCGCGCCGTCGACGCGACGACGTTCGCCCTGGCCGTCATCGGGCTCCAGGGCGTCGCCCGGCACATGATCGCCACCACGGCGTCGTACGACGTCCTGCTCTCACCGACCCTGGCCCAGCCACCGCTGCCGGTGGGCGCGATCCGCAACGAGGCCGACCCTGCTCGCGACTTCGAGGACAACAAGCGGTTCACTCCGTTCACGGCGATCTACAACCTGACCGGGCAGCCGGCGATCTCGCTGCCCTTGCACTGGACCGATGAGGGGCTGCCCGTCGGCGTGATGCTGGCCGGGCGCCCGGCCGGCGAGGCGGGACTGCTCGCGGTCGCCGCCCAGCTGGAGGCCGCCGCGCCCTGGCACCACCGGAAGCCGCCCCTGTGGTGAGGCAGACTTCTTCCCGATGGACGCCCTCACCCCGCAACTGACCGAGCTGGCGCATGCCCACGGCGTGGCCACCGAGTTCTACGACTGGCGCGGCCAGCACGTCGAGGTCAACCAGCACACTGTCGTCGCGGTGCTGGCCGCGCTCGGCGTACCGGCGGAGACGCCGGAGGCGGTCGACCGGTCGCTGCAGGCCGCGCACGAGCAGCCGTGGCTGCAGACGCTGGCTCCGTGCACGGTCGTGCGGGGCGGGGAGCGACGCGAGATCGCGGTGCACGTCCCGCACGGCGACGCGGTCACGGTCCTCGTGCATCCCGAAGACGGCGGTCCGGCGCTCGAGCTCGAGCACGTGGACCGTTACGTGCAGCCGCGGACGGTCGCCGGCCGGCAGGTGGGCGAGGCCACGGTCGTGCTGCCGGCCGACCTGCCGCTGGGCTGGCACACGATCGAGGCCACGGTTGGCGGACCGGACGGCGAGACGAGCCGGGCGGCGCTGGTCGTGACGCCGCCCTACCTCGGGCTGCCGCCCTCGGTCGCCGGGACGAGCGATGCCACCTGGGGATTCATGACGCAGCTGTACTCGGTGCGGTCCAGCCGCTCCTGGGCGCACGGCGACCTGGACGATCTCGGTGAGCTTGCGCGCTGGAGCGCCGAGGACCTCGGGGCCGGGTTCGTCCTGGTCAACCCGCTGCACGCGCCCGGACCGACGCCGCCCATCGAGCCGTCGCCCTACCTACCGGTGACCAGGCGCTTCGTCAGCCCCCTCTACGTGCGGGTCGAGGACGTCACCGAGTTCCCGTCGCTGGGCAGCGCGGCCCGGGCCGAGATCGAGCGTCTCGCGCTGGAGCAGCGAGCCCGCAACTCCGCCGACGTGCTGCTGGACCGGGACGCCGTGTGGGAGGCGAAGCGCTCGGCGCTGAGCCTGCTGCACGCCGTGCCGCGCAGCCCAGGTCGACAGGCCGACTACGACGCCTATCTCGCCCGCGAAGGACGCGGCCTCGTCGACTTCGCCACCTGGTGCGCCCTCGCCGAGGTGCATGGCCCGGTGTGGAGCGAGTGGCCCGAGCAGCTGCAGAGCCCCGCGTCCGAAGCCGTCGCCAAGGCTGCGGCCGAGCTGGCCGGCCGGGTCGACTTCTACTGCTGGCTGCAGTGGGTCCTGGACGAGCAGCTGACCGCCGCCCAGCAGCGTGCTGTCGACGCCGGGATGCCGCTGGGCATCGTCCACGACCTCGCCGTGGGCGTGCACCCGGACGGTGCCGACACCTGGGCCCTGCAGGACGTGATGGGGCGCGGTGTGACCGTCGGTGCTCCGCCGGACGCGTTCAACCAGCAGGGTCAGGACTGGTCGCAGCCACCGTGGCTTCCGGCCCGGCTCGCACAGGCGGGCTACGCGCCGTTCCGAGACATGTTGCGCACCGTGCTGCGCCACTCGGGCGGCATCCGCGTCGACCACGTGCTCGGCCTGTTCCGGCTGTGGTGGGTGCCCGAGGGCAGCTCGCCGGTCGACGGCACGTATGTGCGGTTCGACCACGAGGCCCTGGTCGGCATCCTCGCGCTCGAGGCGCACCGCGCCGGCGCCGTGGTCGTGGGCGAGGACCTGGGCAACGTCGAGCCCTGGGTGCGTGACTATCTGGCCGAGCGGGGCCTGCTCGGCACGTCGATCCTGTGGTTCGAGCGCGACTACGCCGCGGGCGTCGCTCTGCCCCCGGAGCAGTGGCGCGAGCTGACCCTCGCGTCGGTCACCACGCACGACCTGCCGCCGACCGCCGGCTATCTCGCGGGGGAGCACCTACGCATCCGCGACGAGCTCGGCCTCCTGACCCGGCCGATCGAGGAGGAGATGCGCATCGACGCGGCGGAGCGGGTGCAGTGGCTCGACCTGCTCGTCGCCCGCGGCTGGCTGCGCGACGACGCCCGTGACGACGAGCACGCGGTGATCGTCGCCTTGCACCGAGCGCTGGCCGCCACGCCGTGCCGGCTGCTCGGGGTGGCGTTGACCGATGTCGTCGGTGACCGCCGGGCGATCAACCAGCCGGGAACGAACGACGAGTACCCCAACTGGCGGGTCCCGCTTGCCGACGGCACCGGCCGTCCGGTGTTGCTCGAGGCGCTCGTCGGCGACGCACGCGCCGCGACATTGGCGACCGCGGTCCGTGGTGACGATCCCGCCTAGTACGGTTTGCCGCGTGAGAGCCCGCACCGCCTTGCGCACCGCCATGCTTGTGGCAACCCTCGCGTTGCTCGCGCTGCCGGCCGGTGCTGCCTTCGCCACCCAGCCGACCAACCAGATCGACGACGGCGACCAGCCGGGCGCCGGCCTCAGCGTCCTCGAGACGCTCGGCATCTTCGTCGGCATCCCGGCACTGCTGTACATCGTGATCGTGCTGCTGGTCAACGCCGGGTCCTCCTCCCGGGGGCCGCGCTACCGCCCCGGTGCCGGCTGGTGGGCGGCCCCTGTCTGGTTCAACGGTCCCGACGACGCGGACCGCGCCGTACGGGACGCCGAGGGTTCGACGAGTCAAGGGGGTGGCGCCAGTGCCCGCTGGTGACGCGTTCACGGAACGCCAGCAGGACGACGTCGTCCGGGCGATCCGGCTGGCCCGCAAGCAGTCCGATCTCCCGGTGTCGGTCTACGTCGGCGCCCTCGACGGCGACACCCGGGCGATGGCGCTGCAGCTGCACCGGGCACTCGGCGACGCTGCCGACGGGACCGTCCTGGTCGCCGTCGACCCCGGTGCGCGCCGCCTCGAGATCGTGACGGGCAACGAGATCCGGCGCCGGCTCGACGACCGGGCCGCCGGCCTCGCGGCCATGACGATGACGTCGGCCTTCCAGGGCGGTGACCTGTCGGGCGGCATCGCCAACGGCGTCTTGGCGCTCGCGGAGTTCGCGCACGCCCCGAGGTCGCTGCACACCGGCGCCCCCTAGGCCGGCGCCGCCAGCGGCACGTCAGCGCTGGGCATCGCGGGCCTGCGCCCGCAGCGACCGTGCGACACCGTCGCGGGCCTCGATGACCAGGCGACGCAGTGCAGGTACGGCGTCCTCGTGCGATGCCAGCCACGCGTCTGCCGCATCGACCGTGGGCTGCTCGGCGAGCAGCGCCGGGAACAGGCCGATGACGATGTTCTGCGCCGTCTCGTTCGTGCGCTCCGACCAGACCTTGGTGAGGCTGTCGAAGTAGCGGCCCACGAACGGCCGGAGCAGCTCCTCCTGTCCTGGGCGGGAGAAGCCGCCGATGATCGACGTCTGGATGGAGTTGGGCAGGTCGTCGCCGTCCATCACCGACGCCCAGGCCTCCTCCTTCGCCTCTGGCCGCGGTCGTGCGGCGAGGACCCCCGCCGCCTGCCGCCGACCTGTCGCCGTGTCGTCGCGGTCCAGCTCGCGGTCGACCTCCTCATCGCCGGCCCGGCCGGCGGCCACCAGCTGGTGCAGCAGGTGCCACCGCAGGTCGGTGTCGACCGTGATGCCGTGCACCGGCTGCTCACTCTCCAGCATCCCGCGCACCAGCTCGAGCTGATCGGCGGAGTGCGCGGCCGCTGCGAACGCACGAAGGAACTGCAGCTGCGAGTCGCTGCCGTCCTGCGCGTCGTTCATCAGTCGCTCGATGCCGTCGGCGAGTCGCCGCCGAGCCTCCTCCCGCAGGTCGGGTGCGGTGAACAGGATCGCGGTCGTCTCGGCCTGCCGGAGCAGCGTGCGCACCACCGAGCTGTCCGTCTCGCTGCCCACGCCGCGCAGCACCAGTGTGAGGTAGTCGCTGGCGGCCATCTCGCCGTCACGCGTCATGTCCCACGCCGCGGACCAGCACAGCGACCTGGCGAGGTTGTTCTGGAACAGCCCGATCGACTCGGTGACCGTCGCGAGCGACCGCTCGTCGAGCCGGATCTTGGCGTAGGTCAGGTCGTCGTCGTTGAGCAGGATGACGTCGGGCTGCTGGTGGCCGATGAGGGCCGGCACCTCGGTGCGGGCCCCGAGCACGTCGAGCTCGACGCGGTCGCGCAGGACGATCCCGGCGTCGGTGCGGTCGTACAGGCCGACCGCAAGCCGATGGGAGCGCAGCGTGGGCCACGCCTCCGGCGCTTCCTGCAGCACGGCGAACGACGTGAAGTGGCCCTGGTGGTCGGTCTCGAACTGCGGGCGAAGGGTGTTGACGCCCGCGGTCTCCAGCCACTCGGCGGACCACGCCTTCAGGTCGCGGCCGGAGGTCTCCTCCAGCTTGCCCAGCAGGTCGGCCAGCGTGGTGTTGCCCCAGGCGAACGCCGTGAAGTAGCGACGGATGCCCTCGAGGAACGCGTCACGCCCGACCCAGGCCACCAGCTGCTTGAGCACCGCGGCGCCCTTGGCATAGGTGATGCCGTCGAAGTTGACCTCCACGTCCTCGAGGTCGTTGATCTCCGCCGCGATGGGGTGTGTCGACGGCAGCTGGTCCTGGCGGTAGGCCCACGTCTTGTCGGTGTTGGCGAACGTCGTCCAGGCCGACTTCCACCGGGTCGCCTCCGCGGCGGCCAGCGTGCTGGCGTACTCCGCGAACGACTCGTTGAGCCACAGGTCGTTCCACCACGTCATGGTCACGAGGTCGCCGAACCACATGTGCGCCATCTCGTGCAGGATCGTGACCGCGCGCCGCTCGTAGGACACCTGCGGGACGCGCGATCGGAACACGTAGTCCTCGTGGTGCGTGACGGCGCCGGCGTTCTCCATGGCCCCCGAGTTGAACTCGGGCACGAAGAGCTGGTCGTACTTGGCGAACGGGTACGCGGAGTCGAAC
>JAVEDJ010000189.1 GCA_030841025.1 Actinomycetota bacterium | reverse complement strand
CCGTCGGCGTACCGCCTCGCTGGATGTGACCGAGGACCGTCGTGCGCGCCTCCTTGCCCGTGCGCTTCTCGATCTCCTTCTCGAGGATCCCGCCGATGCCGCCGAGCCGGACGTGCCCGAACGCGTCGAGCTCCCCAGCCGCAAGAGTCATGCTGCCCTCCGCCGGTGTCGCGCCCTCGGACACGACGATGATCGGTGAGTAGTGGCTCTCGAAGCGGCTCTCGACCCAGTCGCAGACCTTCTCGATGTCGAACGGCACCTCGGGGATCAGGATGATGTTGGCCCCGCCTGCCATGCCGGCGTGCAGCGCGATCCAGCCCGCGTGCCGGCCCATGACCTCCACGATCAGCGCCCGATGGTGCGACTCCGCCGTCGTGTGCAGCCGGTCGATGGCCTCCATCGCGACGTTGACGGCGGTGTCGAAGCCGAAAGTGAAGTCCGTGGCGTTCAGGTCGTTGTCGATCGTCTTGGGCACACCTACGACGTGCACGCCGCGCTCATTCAGCTGGGTGGCCACGCCGAGCGTGTCCTCGCCGCCGATGGCGATCAGCGCGTCGACGCCGAGCCTCTCGAGGTTCTCCTCGATGCGCTCGACGCCGCCCTCGACCTTGAACGGGTTGGTGCGCGAGGACCCGAGGATGGTCCCGCCCCGGGGCAGGATGCCGCGCACCGCCTGGACGTCGAGCGGCACCGTGTCGCCGTCGATCGGTCCGCGCCAGCCGTCGCGGAAACCGACGAACTCGTGCCCGTAGGCCTTCGTACCCTTGCGCACCACGGCGCGGATGACGGCGTTGAGGCCAGGGCAGTCCCCGCCTCCTGTCAAGACTCCAATTCGCATGCAGCGACCCTATTGGAAGGCCGTTATGGTCCGACCATGAACGTCTCGACCGTCGGACGGTCACCCTCGTGAGCATCCTTGCGATCGACGCCGGCACGACCGGGGTGACGGCCCTGCTGGTGGCCGAGGACGCCCAGGTCGTGGGTCGTGGCTACGAGGAGTTCCCGCAACATTTCCCCCGGCCCGGCTGGGTGGAACACGAGCCGGAGCAGATCTGGCAGGCGACCCTGTCGGCCTGCCGTCAGGCGCTGGCGGGCACCGCTGACCGGCCGACCGCTATCGGTATCACCGACCAGCGCGAGACGGCGGTTCTCTGGGACCGCCGCACCCTGGCCGCGCCGCGGCGCGCCATCGTGTGGCAGGACCGTCGCTCCGCCGCGATCTGCGACGAGCTGCGCGACGCCGGCCACGAGGACCGGCTGCGCGAGCTGACCGGGCTGCGCCTCGACCCTTACTTCACCGGCACCAAGCTGCGCTGGCTGGCGGCGCACGACGCGAGCACGTGGCAGGGCGTCCTGGACGGTCGAGTCGTGATCGGCACCGTCGACTCCTACCTCGTGGCACGCCTCACGGCAGGTGCGCGTCACGTCACCGACGCGTCGAACGCCTCCAGGACGCTGCTGTTCGACATCACCACCGGCGAGTGGTCCGACGAGCTGTGCGAGCTCATCGGGGTGCCACGGGCCGCGCTGCCGGAGGTCGTCGCGTCGTACGGCGAAGTGGGCCGCAGCGACCCGGCCGCGTTCCTCGGCCTCGACCTGCCCATCGCGGGCATCGCGGGCGACCAGCAGGCGGCGTTGTTCGGCCAAGCCTGCTACGGCGTCGGCGACTCGAAGTGCACCTACGGCACGGGCTCGTTCGTGCTGGTCAACACGGGCGCCGAGCTGGTGCGGTCCGACGCCGGGCTGCTGACCACGGTCGCCTGGATGGACCCGTCGGGCAAGCTGACCTACGCCCTCGAGGGCGCGATCTTCGTGACCGGGGCCGCGATCCAATGGCTGCGCGACGGTCTGGGCATCCTGGGTTCCGCCGCCGAGTCACAGGCGCTCGCATCGACGGTGCCCGACAGCGGTGGCGTGGTCTTCGTGCCGGCGCTGACCGGGCTGGGGGCGCCGGACTGGGACCCGTCGGCGCGCGGCACGATCCTCGGCATCACCCGGGGTACAACGCGCGCCCATCTCGTCCGCGCGACCTTGGAGGCCATTGCCTTCGAGGTCCGCGACGTGATCGAGACCCTGCCGGGGACGACGACGTTGCGGGTCGACGGCGGAGCCGCCGCCAACGCCCTGTTGCTGCAGCTGCAGGCCGACCAGCTCGGCCTCCCGGTGGAACGGCCCGAGGTGCTCGAGACGACCGGACTCGGGGCGGCGTTCCTGGCCGGCCTCGGCACAGGTGTTTGGTCCTCGACCGACGAGCTGGCCGACACCTGGCGGCTGGACCGGCGGTTCGAACCGTCGGCCGTTGCCGGCGATGGATCCGACGATGGTGGCGAGTACCGGGAGGCGGCCTACCGGCGCTGGCGCGCGGCCGTCGAGCGCGCCAAGGGGTGGTCCTGCGAGTAGCCCGGGGCAGTCGGCTCACGCAGGTTCGTCGGGCTGGTCGATGCCCTGCTCGATGGCGTAACGCACCAGCTCGACCCGGTTGTGCAGCTGCAGCTTGTTGAGGGTGTTCTGCACGTGGTTCTGCACGGTGCGGTGCGAGAGCACCAAGCGCTCGGCGATCTGCTTGTACGACAGGCCCTTCGCCACGAGCCGCAGCACCTCTGTCTCGCGCTCGGTCAGCGTCGGCGCGCCCGAGCCGCCGCCGGCCGACGTGGGAGCCGTCGACAACCGCCGGAACTCCCCCAGCACCAGGCCGGCCAGGCCCGGCGTGAACACCGCCTCGCCGGCCGCGGTGCGCGCAACCGCCGACAACAGCTCCTCGCGCGAAGCCGACTTCACCAGGTAGCCCGTCGCTCCCGCCTTGACCGCCTCCAGCACGTCGGCGTGCTCGCCGGACGCCGACAGCACCAGTACGTGTGGCGCAGGGTCCATCGCCACCAGAGCACGCGTGACCTCGACACCGGACAGCTCGGGCAGCTGCAGGTCGAGCACGACGACCTCGGGACGGGCCGCGGCAGCGCGCCGTACCGCCTCTGCGCCGGTTCCTGCCGTCGCCACCACCTCGTGGCCGGCCTCGGCGAGGTCGCGCGCCACCGCGTCGCGCCACATCGGGTGGTCGTCGACCACCATCACCCGCGTCACGAGGCCACCCGGGGCAGCCGCAGCTCGACCTCGGTGCCGGCGCCCGGGGACGAGGTCACTGCCGCGGCGCCGCCCAGGTCGCGCAGCCTGCCCGCGATCGAGCCCGCCAGGCCCAGGCGGCCCTCGGCCGCCGCCGTGGTCATCCGGTCCGGTGCCATGCCGACCCCGTCGTCGCGCACGCTCACCACGAGCTCGGCCCCCTCGTCCTCGAGCAGCACCCACGCGCGGGCATCGGGGCCGGCGTGGACCGCGACGTTCGCCAGGGCGGCGCCGACGGCAGCCGCGACCTCACGGCCGCGCGCCCGGGCCACCAGCACGGGCGTTCCAGGCGTCGACACGGTGACCGAGGAGGAGGCGTACGACGCGAGCAGCCCCCGCAGGTCGACCTCGGTCGCCGACGCGTTGTCCGGAGCGGAGGTGACCAGTGCCCGTAGGGCGAGCTCCTGCTCCGCGGCCAGCCGGCCGATCTCGGCCGCCTCACCGCCGGCCGACTCCCCACGGCGACCGACCAGCGCCAGCACCTGCAGGACGCCGTCGTGGATGTCGCGCGACAACCGCTCGCGTTCCCTGGTGGCCGCCTCGACCGCGAGGGCCTGGGCGAGCGCCGCCTCCCCACGGCGGGCCAGCGCGACGACGTAGCCGACGACCGTCCCGGCGAGCAGCAGCAGCACGATGTTGTTCAGGGTTGCCGCGGTGAGCGCCCCGCGGTGCAGCAGGTCAGCGACGGCGATGCCGCCTGCCGCACCCAGGCCGCCGGCCCAACCACCCTTGACGGCGAAGGCCAGCACCGGCGCTGCCGCCCACACGACCGGCAGCGTCTGCGCCCCCTCGGAGATGCGCGAGGGGTCGTCGAGGAAGCGCGCCGACACCACAGCGATCACCGCGACGGCGAGGTCGAGAGCGAGGATCGGCCACCGGCGTCCGGACTGTCTGCGGTAGGCCGCGGCGGTGAACAGGGTCCACACCGTCATGCCGGCCAGGACCAACCAACCGCCGAGGGGATGCAGGTACTCGTCGTACCGCACGACGTAGACCACCACGGCGTAGCCCAGGCCCAGGGCGCGGAACACCGCGAGGGCCCGCCAGACCGCGGTCTCCATGGCGAGACGGTCAGGCGGCGGGAGCGGTGGGGCGCTCGCTGTCGCCGGTCGCCGGGTCGCCCGCGCCTCCCGCCCCTGCGGCCGTGTCGGCCTGTGCCTTCTCGGCCGCCTTCTCGGCGGCGCGATCAGCCTTGATGCGGTCCTTGGCGACCTGGGCGTAGATGTCGACGTACTCCCGCCCGGACAGCTCCATCAGCTCGTACATGATCTCGTCGGTGATCGACCGCAGCACGAAACGGTCGCCCTCCATGCCCTCGTAGCGAGAGAAGTCGAGCGGCTCGCCGATCTTCATGCCGACGCGGCCAAGCTTGGGGATCCTGCGGCCGGGGGGCTGGATCTTCTCGGTGTCGATCATCACGACGGGCAGCACGGGGCACTTGGCCTCCAGCGCCATCCGGGCGACACCGGTCTTGCCCCGGTAGAGCCGGGCGTCCGGCGAGCGGGTCCCCTCGGGGTAGATGCCGAGCGTGTCACCGCGTCGCAGCACGCGCAGGCCGGTGCGCAGGGCCGCCTCCGAGGCGCTGCCGCCCGTCCTGTCGACGGGCAGCTGGCCGGCGCCCCGGAAGAACATGGCGGTCAGCCGGCCCTTGATGCCCGTGCCGGTGAAGTAGTCGATCTTGGCGAGGAAGGTCACGCGCCGGGGCACCATCAGCGGCAGGAAGATCGAGTCGGAGAACGACAGGTGGTTGGAGGCGAAGATCACCGGTCCGTCCTCGGGCACGTTCTCGAGGCCGATCACATAGGGCCGGAAGATAAGCTTGAGCAGCGGGCCGAGCACCACGCGCTTCAGGAACCAGTAGAACAAGCGCCGACCTCCTCACGTCCACGATCGCTGCGACCGGCCGTTCACGGAACGCAGTTGACACGGCGAACCCTAGGGGATCCCCCGGCGACCGTGCGACGATGCCGCCATGCCTCTGATGTCCGGCGCCGAGCCGTTCCGCCATGACGGCGGCCCCGTCGGCGCGCTGCTGCTGCACGGTTTCACCGGCACCCCGCAGTCCATGCGCCCCTGGGCGGAGCACCTTGCCACGAGCGGTCTGACCGTGCGCGCGCCGCGCCTGCCCGGGCACGGCACGACCGTGCACGAGGCCAACCTCACGACCTGGCACGACTGGTACGCCGAGGCCGAGCGGCACCTGGTCGAGCTGAGCCGGCAGTGCGAGCAGGTGTTCGTCATGGGCCTGTCGGTCGGCGGCTGCCTTGCGCTGCGCCTCGCCGAGGAGCACGACGACGACATCAGCGGCCTGGTGTTGGTCAACCCCAGCCTGCTCACCAAGCGGCTGGACCGGTTCCTGCTGCCGGCGCTGCGGCTGGCCGTCCCGACGTGGGCCGGCGTCGCGAGCGACATCAAGAAGCCCGGCTCGGTCGAGCTCGCCTACGACCGGCTGCCGGTCAAGGCCGCCTACAGCCTGAGCAAGCTCTGGCTCACCACCCGCACCGACCTCGAGCGGGTGACGCAGCCGATCCTGCTCTTCCGCAGCACCGAGGACCACGTGGTCGAGCCGGACAGCAGTGCGCTGCTGCGCGAGAAGGTCGCGTCCGGCGACGTACGCGAGGTGCTGCTCGAGAACAGCTACCACGTCGCGACGCTCGACAACGACGCACCGACGATCTTCGAGGGCAGTCTGGACTTCGTACGACGACTCGCGCCCGCGTCGGCGTAGCGCTGGACGGTGCGAGGATGGGTTCCGTGGTCAGGTCAGGTCAGCCATGAGTCGCCGCGACAACGGCCTGCCCGCGACGTCGTACATCCGGCTGCGTGACGTCGAGACCCACGTGGTCGAGGGCCTCCTCGAGCGGCTGCGCGACGAGCAGGTCGCGGCCTATGTCGCCCCCGCCGCCGGCCGCCGCGGCCCCTACGGCGACACCGTGCTGCCGGGCGTGCCCAGCGACAGCGTCTACGTCGACACCGATCGGCGCGAACACGCCCAATCGGTGATCGACCGCTATCTGACGGAGGTCCAGGACGAGCTGGCCTGGGCGAGCATCATCGCCGGCTTCGACAGCCCGAGCCCGGACACGGTGCCCCGCTGGCCGGCGTCCGAGGACGTGGACCCGGCGCCGGACAGGCGCTCCCCCGGCCCGCAGCCGGACCTGTGGCCCGACGAGAGCGGTGCCGTCGGCGGCGCCCGCGTCGTCCGGCCGGCCGAACGCGACGCGCTGACCTCCGCTGCGCCCGGTACCGGGGCGCGGCCACCCGAGGACGACCACTTCGAGCCGCCGCCGCCCCCGCCGATCCCGCTGCCCGACGTCGTGGGGCGCTTCGCCTGGGCCGCCGTCCTGGGTGGTCCCCTTTTCCTCGTCGTCGCGACGCTGCTGGACCTCGAGGTGTCGGGATGGGCCGGGTTCCTCGCCCTGACCGCTTTCGTGGGAGGCTTCGTGACGCTCGTCGCCCGGATGAAGGACCGTCCTCCCGAGGACCTCGGCGGCGACGACGGAGCAGTGGTCTAGCGAAGGGACACTCTGTGATCAGCGAGACCGTCGAGGTACGCGGCCACCTGATCGACTCGGGAGTGCTCTCCCGTGTGCTCGACGACATCCTGGAGTACGGCGGCGACTACTCGATCGACCGCTTCGAGGTCGGCAAGAGCCCCGTCGACGAGTCGTTCGCGCAGCTGACCGTGAAGGCCGAGGACGGCGACGAGCTCGCGCGACTGGTCATGCGCCTACAGACGCACGGGGTCAACCTGGCCAACCCGGGAGAGGCTGTGCTGCGCCCGGTGGAACAGGACGGCGTCTTCCCGGACGACTTCTACTCCACGACGAACCTCGAGACGGTCGTCCGCCTCGGCGGCCACTGGGTTCCGGTCGAGAACCCGGAGATGGACTGCGGCATCGTCGTCGTCGGCGAGGGCGACGCTGCCCGGGCCCGGACGATCGCCGTGAGCGATGTACGACGCGGCGACACGGTCGTCTGCGGCGCCTCTGGGGTCAAGGTCGTGCCGCTCCCGGCGATCGACCGCAGCGTCGGCGGGTTCGAGTTCATGAACTCCCAGGTGTCCTCCGAGAAGCCGCAAGCCCTGCTGGTGCGCCAGATCGCGCAGCAGATGCGCGAGGTGAAAGCCGACGGGCGCAAGATTCTTTGGGTGGGCGGTCCCGCCGTCGTACACACCGGTGCCGCCCCCGCCATGGTGGCGCTCATCGAGGCGGGCTACGTCGACGTGCTGTTCGCGGGCAACGCCCTCGCGACGCACGACATCGAGTCGGCCCTCTTCGGCACCTCGCTCGGTGTCGACCTCACGCAGGGCCGCGGCGTCGAGCACGGGCACGAGCACCACATCCGGGCGATCAACCAGATCCGCAAGGCCGGTTCGATCGCGGCCGCCGTCGAGTCCGGCCTCCTGACCTCCGGCGTCATGCACGGCCTCGTGACGCAGCGCAAGGAGTTCGTGCTCGTCGGCTCGGTGCGCGACGACGGACCGCTCCCGGATGTCTACACCGACGTCATCGAGGGCCAGCGGGCGATGCGCGCCGGCCTGAAGGACGTCGGCTTCGCCATCATGGTCGCGACCATGCTGCACTCGGTGGCGACCGGCAACATCCTGCCCGCGTCGATCCCGCTCGTGTGCGTCGACATCAACCCCGCCACCGTGACCAAGCTCGCCGACCGTGGCTCGGCGCAGGCACGCGGCATCGTCACCGACATCGGCCTGTTCCTGGAGCAGCTCGCGCTCGAGCTGGTGCCCGACTACCGCCAGGGTCAGCGCCCCGGCGACGACGCCTGACCCCACCCCTCCCTCCCTTCCCCGTTGATCATGCAGCAAGGGACACGGGAAGCCGCCACGCGCGCGGCCTCACCGGTCTCGTGGTCGCCGCAGGCCGGGAGGAATGACCACCAGACCGGTGAGGCGCTCTGACCGACGGTCAACCGTCCGTCGGTACGCGCACGACCGCGAGCAGCGGCCGGTGGTCGCTCGCCCGCGCCACCGCCGGTCCGTCGAGGACGTGGTGCTCGACCACCGCGACGCCTTCGGTCGCCAGGATGCCGTCGATGCGCTTGACCGGTTGACCCGCCGGGAAGGTCGGCCCGCACTGAGGATCCAGGTCGGCCAGTCCACCGAGCCCGAACGCCTCCCATGTCGGCCCGGGGGGCCGCTCGTTGAGGTCTCCGGCGGCGAGCCGGTGCGAGGTGTCGTAGGTGTCGAGCAGCTCGCGCACCCGGGCCGCGTGCTGGTGCCGCTGCTCGGCGACCAGCGGCAGATGGATGCTCGCCACAGCTATGCGCGCACCCGACTTGGCGATGAGTGCTGACGCGACGCCGCGATCGGGCCAGCCGAACTGCCGCGACAGTGCCATCTCTCGCGCGTCGTCGACGTCGACCCTCAGGTGCGCGAACAACGCGGTGCCGCCCGTCGAGCCTCCCCCGGCGACGTAGAGCAGACCCCACTCGCGGGCGAGCGACGCGCACTTCGAGCGCCAGCGAAGGTACTTCGGCGCCTCCTGCACGCAGACGACGTCAGGATCAACCGACCGTACGACGTCGGCCAGTGCCGCTCGGTCGTCACGTAGACCACGCACGTTGTAGGACAGCACTCGCAGTTCGGTCACCTGGTCATCGAACCAGAGCAAGCTCACCGGGTTGTTGCTGGCTTGCAATGCCCGCCGAGCTGACGTCGATCCGGCCGCTCGTGGTGGCGAGATTGCGGACAGCGACGACACCATCAACGTGGTGTGTGCCGCTCTGGCTCTGAAGAGTCGCGCGCCGAGCGTAGATGTTGCCGCCGAGAGAGACATCGCCGTTGAAAACGATAGTCGAGTCGTTTTCGTCGTCCGCGAACAGCACGAAGCCACGGGGATCAGCCGGGGAATCGATAGAAATTCCGTTGCCACCGACTGACAACGTGGCGACTTCGTCGAGGACGATCGTCGCCCCTACACCCCGCAGGCGTCCACCCGCCACGATTTCGACATCGCCGGAGAACTCGTACACCCCCGGACTCATCGTGCACTCCGTTGCCACGGTGAGGTCATCGTCATACCGACCGGGCAGCAGGATGCCTGTCGGACAGTCTCCCGGCCCCGCAACGACGGGGGGGCTTGGTGTCGAGGTCGGAGCAGCGAC
>JAVEDJ010000183.1 GCA_030841025.1 Actinomycetota bacterium | reverse complement strand
GATCCGGGTCTGCACGGACGACAGCTCGCGGGTGGCCCGCTGCTCGGCGAACACCGCCGCGTTCAGGTCGCTGTGCGCCCGCAGATCCACCGCCTTGGCTACTTGCAGCTCGTCGCGGGCAGTCGTGAGCGCCTGGCGAGCCGTCGTGAGCTCGACCTGCGCGGCCTGCAGCGCCTGGGTGGCAGCGATAAGGGCGGCGGCGTCGTGCGCGTCCTCCAGGGCCTGCTCGGCGGCCTTCTTGGCCGCGGCGGCCTTCCGGGCGGCTTCCGCGGCTCGTTCCCTGGCGGCCTCCTGTGCGCGCTGCTTCGCCGCGGCGGCCTTGGCACGGGCCGCAGCTTCCTTCGCCGCCCGCTTCCGCGCGGCGGCCTTCTTCGCCTCCGCCTTGCCGGTCGCGGTGGCCGTGCCGGACGGGTCGGGGTTGATCGAGGGGGTTGCCGTGCTGGACGCGCTGCCCGTCGAGCCGGCGAAGCCGGCGGTGGGGGTCGGGGTCGCGGCGGTGGCCACGGGCACGCCGGAGAGAAGGAGCGCCGCAGCGACGACGCCCCCCAATAGGCCGCCCCCGGCCCGTCCAACTGCCCTTTTCACGCCCACCCCAACTCCGGCCCGACAGATGTCGTTCCGTTTTGACCTTCCCCGTCCCCCTGGTCCATACCCTCGTCGCGCGGACGGGGCTGGGACTCCATGGTGACGCGCCAGGCCCCACTTCGGTCGGGCTTTCGCGAACTCACAGGTGAAACCCATCACACCCGCCTGACGACGACCTGTCGTCCGGCCGCCGCGATCAGCGCCCCGGCGTCCGCTCAGAGCCAGCCGCTGCGCTTGAACGCCCGGAACAGACCCGTGCAGATCGTGGCCATCACCAGCAGGACCGCGGGATAGCCGTAGGTCCAGTGCAGCTCAGGCATGTGGTCGAAGTTCATGCCGTAGATGCCCGCGATCATGGTGGGGACCGCAGCGATGGCGACCCAGGCCGAGATGCGCCGCATGTCCTCGTTCTGCTGGACGCCGATCTGGGCCAGGTTGGCGTTGAGCACGGAGGAGAGCCGGTCGTCGTAGCTCGCGATCTGGTCGGCCACCCGCATCGCGTGGTCGGCCACGTCGCGGAAGAACGGGCGCATCTTCTCGTGGATGTGCGGGACCTGGCCCTTGGCGAGCTTGGTCATCGGCTCGACGAGGGGGACCACGGCGTGCCGGAACTCGATCACTTCGCGCTTGAGGTTGTAGATGCGCGGGGCCAGGCTGCCCCGCTCGGGTGAGAACACCTGCTCCTCGACCTCGGCGATGTCGTCCTCGATCTCGACGGCGATGTCGGTGTAGTCGTCGACGACCCGGTCGCACACGGCGTAGAGGACGGCCGACGGACCACAGTCGAGCAGCTCGGGCTGGGACTCGAGCCGCCGGCGGATGTCGTGCAGCGCCCGGGCCTGCCCGTGTCGGACCGTCACGATGAACGAGTCACCCACGAAGAGCATCACGTCGCCGAGGTCGATCTGCTGCTCCGTCTCGTCGTACCGCACCGTCTTGAGCACCACGAACAGCGAGTCGGCGTACTCCTCGACCTTCGGGCGCTGGTGCGCCTTGAGTGCGTCCTCCACGGCAAGCGCGTGCAGCTTGAACTCTTCGGCGACCTTGGCCAGCTCGTCCTCCGTCGGGTCGTGGACGCCGATCCAGACGAACGCGTTGTCCTGGGACCGCGCCGTGGCGAGCGCCTCGGCGTAGTTGGTCGGGACCACCTCGCGCACCCCGTGGTGGTAGAGAGCGCAGTCGACGATCATCTGCCCATTGTGAACCCCCACGTACAGTTTGATGACGTGACCACCGCCCTGCTCGTTCGACACGGACGCACGACCGCAAACAGCGCCGGCGTGCTCGCCGGGTGGACCGAAGGCGTCTCGCTGGACGAGACCGGCCAGGAGCAGGTACGCGCGCTGGCCAAGCGGCTGGCCGGCGTACCGCTGGCGGCAGTCGTCGCCAGCCCGCTGCAGCGGTGCCAGGAGACCGCCGAGCTGCTCCTGCAGGGTCGCGACGGCGCCGTCGTGCCGTGCCACGACGACGAGCGGGTCGGGGAGGTGCGCTACGGCGACTGGTCGGGCAAGGAGCTGAAGAAGCTCGCCAAGGACCCGTTGTGGAAGGTGGTCCAGGGCCATCCCTCGGCCATGACGTTCCCCGGCGACGGTGGCGAGTCGATGACCGCGATGGCCACGCGGGCAGTCACCGCCGTCCGGGACTGGAACGCTCGCCTCGGCGAGGACGCGGTGTACGTCGTGGTGTCCCACGGCGATGTCATCAAGGCGATCCTCGCGGACGCGCTGGGCATGCACCTCGACCAGTTCCAGCGCATCGTGGTCGACCCCGCCTCGGTCAGCGTCGTCACCTACACGCCGCTGCGCCCCTTCGTCGTGCGGGCCAACGACATGGGCGGTGACTTCTCGTTCCTGGTGCCCAAGAAGGGCCGCGGCCGGGCTCGCGGCCGAGCCGGTGCCCGTACGACCAAGACCGCGACCAAGACCGCGTCCTCGGATGCCGACGTCGGCGGTGGGAGTGGCACGTGGACTCCCGGCGCGACGACATAAGGTCACGTCATGCCTCGCCTTGTCTTCGAGTTCGACCCGCCGGAACGCTTCGTGGCGGGCACCGTCGGTGAGCCCGGCCAACGCACCTTCTTCCTGCAGGCGCGCGGTGACGGCCGCACGACCAGCGTGGCCCTCGAGAAGCAGCAGGTAAGCGTCCTCGCCGAGCGGGTCGAGGTCCTGCTCGACGAGGTCCTGCGCCGTACGGTGGGGCAGGCCAACGTGCCGGGCGTCATCCCCGCCGAGGTGGAGGACACGGCCCCGCTGGATGTCCCGATCGAGGAGGAGTTCCGCGTCGGCACGATGGCGTTGGCGTGGGACGGCGACGACGAGGTGGTCGTCATCGAGGCGCAGGCCATCACCGAGGACGACGGGGAGACCGACGAGGACGAGCCGCCACTGATCGAGGGCGACGAGGGGCCGCCGCTGCTGCGGGTGCGGCTGAGCGGGACCGTGGCGCGGGCGTTCGCCAAGCGGGCGCTGGCCGTCGTGTCGGCCGGTCGGCCACCGTGTCCCTTCTGTGGCGGGCCGCTCGACGCCGGTGGCCACGTCTGCCCGCGGGCCAACGGGTATCGCCGCTGACGCGGCAACAGGTATCGCCGCTAGCGCGGCAAACAGGTATCGCCGCTAGCGCGGCAACAGGTATCGCGGCTGACGCGGCAACGGGTACCTGCCGCGTCGGCGGGCCGAGCCACCATGGGCGAGGATGGACGGGTGAGCCAGCTCGACGTCACCACGACCCTGTCGGTGCTCCGGCACGGCGAGATCAGCGTGGAGGGCCGGCTGGTCGATGCGTCCAACGCCACCCTGTTCTGCGAGATCAGCCACTCCGGGTTGGACGCGCACTGCGTCTACAAGCCGGTGGCGGGGGAGCGGCCGCTCTGGGACTTCCCGGACGGCAGCCTCGCCGGTCGCGAGGTGGCGTCCTATGCCGTCTCGGAGGCAGCGGGGTGGAATGTCGTCCCGCCCACGATCATGCGGGACGGGCCGTTCGGGCCGGGCATGGTGCAGCTGTGGGTCGAGACCGACGCCGACGTGGGCCTCGTCGACGTGGTGGCGCCCAACGGTCTGCCCACCGGCTGGTTGCGGGTGCTCGATGCGCTCGGCTCGGATGGTCGCCCCGTCGTTCTTGCCCATGCCGACGACGACCGGCTACGCCGGATGGCGGTCTTCGACGCCGTGATCAACAACGCCGACCGCAAGGGCGGCCATGTGCTCCCGCGGCCCGACGGCACGGTGCTCGGTGTCGACCACGGCGTGACGTTCCACGTCGAGCCCAAGCTGCGCACGGTGCTGTGGGGTTGGGCCGGCGAGCCGCTGCGCGAGGAGGAGACGGCGGCACTGGCGCGGCTTGCTGAGTCGCTCGACGGCGAACTCGGCACCGAGCTCGCCGAGCTGCTGGCCCGCACCGAGATCCGCGAGACGCGTCGCCGCATCGACCGGCTCATCACCGAAGGACACCTGCCCTTCCCGAGTGAGGGCTGGCCGGCGATTCCCTGGCCCCCGTTCTGACCCCGGCCAGCGGGCCGAGCCCCCACAGATAGAGTCCCGGACCGTGCACGCCTGGCCCGCTCCCTCACTTCCGAACCTTCCCGGACAGGGCCTGCCCCTGCGCCTCTACGACACCGCGGCGGCGGGGGTCCGACCCACGAGCCCCGGGTCGACGGCGCGGATGTACGTCTGCGGCATCACGCCCTACGACGCCACGCACCTGGGCCACGCGGCGACGTACGTCGCCTTCGACCTGGTCGCGCGCGCGTGGCTGGACGCCGGTCATGAGGTGCACTACGTGCAGAACGTCACCGACGTCGACGACCCGCTGCTCGAGCGGGCCGAGCGCGACGGTGTGGACTGGCGGGAGCTCGCCGAGCGGGAGATCGCGCTCTTCCGCGAGGACATGGCCGCGCTCGCCGTGCTGCCGCCGCGGGAGCTTGTCGGTGCCGTGGAGGCCATCCCGGGCATCGTCGAGGCGGTGACCGCGCTGCGCGACAAGGGCGCGACGTACGACGTCGACCGCGACACCTACTTCGCGGTCCACTCGGACCCGCGCTTCGGCTCGGTCGGTCACCTGGACGAGGCGGAGATGCTGCGGCTGTTCGGCGAGCGGGGCGGCGACCCCGACCGCCCCGGCAAGAAGCACCCGCTCGACTGCCTGCTCTGGCAGGCACCGCGGGCCGGTGAGCCGTCCTGGGAGAGCACGATCGGACCGGGGCGACCGGGGTGGCACATCGAGTGCACCGCCATCGCGCTCGAGCACCTGGGCAACGGCATCGACGTGCAGGGCGGGGGAAGCGACCTCACGTTCCCGCACCACGAGATGAGCGCCTCGGAGGCGCACGTCCTCACGGGCGAGGCGCCGTTCGCCCGGCACTACGTGCACGCCGGCATGGTCGCGCTCGACGGCGAGAAGATGTCGAAGTCGCGCGGCAACCTGGTCTTCGTCTCGGCGCTACGGCGTGCGGGGCGCGACCCGAACGCGATCCGGCTGGCGTTGCTGGCGCACCACTACCGCAGTGACTGGGAGTGGGCCGACGACGACCTGGCCGCCGGCGAGCAGCGGCTGGTGCGCTGGCGGGACGCGGTGTCGCGGCCCGCGGGCCCGTCGGCCGACGCCGTGCTCGACGGTGTGCGCCGCCACCTCGCCGACGACCTGGATGCGCCGGGCGCGCTTCAGGTGGTGGACCGCTGGGCCGAGGAGACGCTGGCGCGCGGTGGGGACCAGGCAGACGCGCCAGGACTCGTCACGCGCACCGTCGACGCCCTGCTCGGCATCCGCCTCTAGGCGGACCTCAGCGGCCGAGGCGCTGGTAGGTCTGCTCGGTGCGCTCCTTGGCGGCCTTCCACCAGGCCTCGTTGTCGCGGTACCACTCGATCGTCTGCGCGAGGCCGGCGCGGATGTCCTGGTAGCGCGGCGACCAGCCGGTCTCGGCGCGCAGCTTGCCGGAGTCGATGGCGTACCGAAGGTCATGCCCCGGGCGGTCGTTCACCAGGTCGAACCAGTCGGCCGGCTTGCCCATCAGGTCGAGGATCAGCTCGACGATCTGGCGGTTGTCGCGCTCACCGTCGGCGCCGATCAGGTAGGTCTCGCCGCGTCGGCCCCGCTCGATGATCGTCACGACCGCGTCGTTGTGGTCGTCGACGTGGATCCAGTCGCGCACGTTGGAGCCCTGGCCGTAGAGCTTGGGTCTGGTGCCCAGCAGCACATTGGTGATCTGCCGCGGGATGAACTTCTCCACGTGTTGGTAGGGGCCGTAGTTGTTCGAGCAGTTCGACAGCGTCGCGTTGACGCCGAACGACCGCACCCAGGCCCGCACCAGCAGGTCGGCCGAGGCCTTGGTCGCGGAGTAAGGGCTGGACGGGTTGTACGGCGTCTGCTCGGTGAACCGCGCCGGATCGTCCAGCTCGAGGTCGCCGTAGACCTCGTCGGTGGAGACGTGGTGCAGCCGCACCCCGTGCCGTCGTACCGCCTCGAGCAGCCGGTAGGTGCCGATGACGTTGGACTCGAGGAACGGCCACGGGTCGTCGAGCGAGTTGTCGTTGTGCGACTCGGCAGCGAAATGGACCACGACGTCGGAGCCGGCAACCAGGCTGTCGACGAGATCCGCATCGGCCACGCTGCCGTGCACGAGCTCGACGGTGTCCGCCACGTCGGCGAGGTTGGCCCGGTTGCCGGCATAGCTGAGTGAGTCCAGCACCCGCACCTGCCAGTCGGGCCGGGTCTGCGCCGTGCGCAGGACGAAGTTGGAGCCGATGAATCCGGCGCCTCCGGTCACGAGCATCTTCATGAACTGATCTCCTGCTTGGTCGGGCGGTCAGTGCGAGTCTGCCGTGTCGGCCAGGCCGGCGGGTCAGTCGCGGCGCGGCTCGTCGTTGCCGCGGCGGCGCAGGTAGCGCTCGAACTCCCGGGCGATGGCGTCGCCGGACGCCTCCGGCGCATCGGCTACGTCCTTGACCTCCTCGAGGGATCGGACGTACTCCGCGACCTCGCCGTCCTCGGCGGCCAGGTCGTCGACGCCGCGCTCCCATGCACGGGCGTCCTCGGGCAGCTCACCGAGCGGGATGGGCACGTCGAGGAGGTCCTCGATGTGACGGAGCAGCGCCAGCGTGGCCTTGGGGCACGGCGGCTGGGCGACGTAGTGGGGGACCGCGGCCCAGATCGACAGTGCCGGGACCCCTGCCCGCGTGCACGCGTCCTGGACCACGCCCACGATGCCGGTCGGGCCCTCGTAACGGGACGGCTCGAGGTTGAGCGAGCGGCTCAGCGCGTCGTCGGACGAGGTGCCGCTCACGGGGACCGGCCGGGTGTGCGGCGAGTCGGCCAGCAGCGCGCCGAGCGTGACCACCATCTCGACGCCCAGCTCGTGGCAGACGCTGAGGATCTCGTTCGTGAACGACTGCCAGCGCATGTTCGGCTCGATACCGCGGACCAGCACGACGTCGCGGCCCAGCTCGGGGAGCCGGGCGAAGGAGATGCGGGTGGTGGGCCAGGTCACGACCCGGGTGCCGTCCTCATCGACGGAGACCATCGGCCGGTTGACCTGGTAGTCGTAGTAGTCCTCGGGGTCCAACGCGGCCAGCGGGGTCGCCCCCCACACCTCCTCGAGGTGCTCGACGGCCGCTGTGGCGGCGTCGCCGGCGTCGTTCCAACCCTCGAAGGCGGCGATCATCAGCGGGTTGACCAGCTCGGGAACACCCTCGAGCTCAATCACCCGTGACCATCGCCTCTCCTGTCGTGACCTGTGGGCGCAGCCCGCCGCCCCCGTCGGGCGACGTGGCCGGTGACCACCAAGCGGTCATTGGCCAGCGTACGTCGGTACTGCTCCTAAACTGGTGCGCGATGAGCAACACGCCCGAGACACTCCGGTCCGCCCTCGCCGAGCGCGTCGTCGTCGCCGACGGCGCCATGGGCACCATGCTGCAGGCGGCCAACGACGGCCAGGGACCCTCGCTGGACGACTACGAGGGCCATGACGGCTGCAACGAGATCCTGAACGTGAGCCGGCCCGACATCGTGCGCAGCGTGCACGAGGCCTATTTCGACGTGGGCGTCGACTGCGTCGAGACCAACACGTTCGGGGCCAACTTCGCGAACCTGGCCGAGTACGGCATCGAGGACCGCATCGAGGAGCTGGCCGAGGCCGGGAGCCGGATCGCCCGTGAGGTCGCCGACGAGCGGTCCACGCCCGACCAGCCCCGCTGGGTGATCGGCTCGGTGGGGCCGGGCACCAAGCTGCCGACGCTCGGGCACGCCCCCTACGCGCTGCTGCGCGACGCCTACCAGGCCCAGGTCCGCGGCATGCTCGCGGGCGGGGCGCACGCGGTGCTGATCGAGACGGCTCAGGACCTGCTCCAGGCGAAGTCGGCGATCGTCGGCGCGCGCCGCGCAATCACGGCCGCCGGCGCCGACGTACCGCTGCTGTGCCAGGTCACCGTGGAGACGACCGGCACCATGCTGCTGGGCACCGAGATCGGGGCCGCCCTCACCGCGCTCGAGCCCCTGGGCATCGACCTGATCGGGCTCAACTGCGCCACGGGCCCGGCGGAGATGAGCGAGCACCTGCGCCACCTTTCCCGGCAGGCCCGGGTGGGGCTCTCGTGCATGCCCAACGCCGGCCTGCCGCAGCTGGGCAAGCACGGCGCCACCTACCCGCTCACGCCCGAACAGCTGGCCGACGCCCACGAGCAGTTCACCCGCGACTTCGGGCTCGCGCTCGTCGGCGGCTGCTGCGGTACGACGCCCGAGCACATGCGGCAGGTCGTCGAGCGGGTCGGCGGTCACGGGCTGACCGCGCGCAGGCCGCGCCCCGAGGCGGGGGTCGCGTCGCTCTACCAGCACGTGCCGTTCCGCCAGGACACCTCGTTCCTGTCCATCGGGGAGCGCACCAACGCCAACGGTTCGCGTGCCTTCCGCGACGCCATGCTCGAGCAGCGGTGGGACGACTGCATCGAGATCGCCCGCGACCAGACCCGCGACGGCGCCCACCTCCTCGACGTGTGCATCGACTACGTCGGACGCGACGGTGTGGCCGACATGCGCGAGGTCGCCAGCCGCTTCGCGACCGCCTCGACGCTGCCGCTGGTGCTCGACTCCACCGAGGTCCCCGTGATCGAGGCCGGCCTCGAAGCGCTCGGCGGTCGCTCGATCATCAACTCGGTCAACTACGAGGACGGTGACGGGCCGCAGTCGCGCATCGCCCGGCTGATGCCGGTGGTTCGCGAGCACGGAGCGGCCGTTGTCGCGCTGTGCATCGACGAGGAGGGCCAGGCCCGGACCGCGGAGTGGAAGGTGCGGGTGGCGACCCGGCTGATCGAGGACCTGACGCAGAACTGGGGCATGAACGTCGAGGACATCGTCATCGATGCGCTCACGTTCCCCGTCACGACCGGCCAGGAGGAGACCCGGCGCGACGCACTCGAGACGATTGACGCGATCCGCCGGATCAAGAAGGCCTACCCGTCGGTGCAGACCACCCTCGGTGTGTCCAACGTGTCGTTCGGCGTCAACCCGGCCGCACGGATCGTGCTCAACAGCGTGTTCCTGCACGAGTGCACCAAGGCCGGTCTCGACTCGGCCATCGTCCATGCGGCCAAGATCCTGCCGATGTCGAAGATCGACGAGGAGCAGCGCCAGGTTGCCCTCGACCTGGTCTACGACCGTCGGCGGCCGGAGACCGATGACGCGCCGTCGTACGACCCACTTCAGAAGTTCCTCGACCTGTTCGAGGGGGTCGACGCCGGCGCGATGCGTCAGTCGCGAGCCGAGGAGCTGGCGGCCCTGCCGTTGGGTGAGCGGCTCGCGCGCCGGATCATCGACGGCGAGCGCAACGGTCTGGAGGCAGATCTGCAGGAGGCCCTCGACAACGGCCGCACCGCCCTCGACATCGTCAACGACCATCTGCTGGGTGGCATGAAGGTCGTCGGCGAGCTGTTCGGCAAGGGCGAGATGCAGCTGCCGTTCGTGCTGCAGTCGGCCGAGGTCATGAAGACCGCCGTTGCCTGGCTCGAGCCGCACATGGAGAAGAC